>DATJYG010000883.1:0-23344 GCA_035499695.1 Polyangiaceae bacterium | reverse complement strand
CAGGACGTCGCCGCGGGGCTGGTGGCTCGCTACGGTGGTCGCGCGGCCGTGGACACTGCGGCGGCGGCCGAGCAGATGGACCCGACGGAGGTGGACGCCATCCTCCACCGTGCCGGGCTCGCCGCCTGGTACGTCGACCGGTCCATCACTCCCCTGCTCCACCCCGACGA
The DNA here is from genome assembly GCA_035499695.1 of Polyangiaceae bacterium. Classification (GTDB taxonomy): domain Bacteria; phylum Myxococcota_A; class Polyangia; order Polyangiales; family Polyangiaceae; genus Palsa-1150. The sequence goes on along the minus strand of DATJYG010000883.1, from coordinate 23,174 downwards.
GGAGCAGCTGCGCGAGGTGTACCGCACGGGCGGCCATCCCTATCGCGGGCAACCGTTCGACTCGGTGCGCCAGCAGCTCGAGCAGTGGTACGTGGTCGAGCGGGCGCGCGTCGCCGAGACGGCGTACGTGCAGAGCGCGCGATCGCACGCCCACATCGTCATCGTGAGGTGAATCGCACGATCTCATCGGCCACACGCGCCATCGTGGCGGCCAGGGTGATGCCCGTGGACTTGGGCACGGCGAGAGAGTGGTCGCCTCCCTCCACGACGAAGAGGCGCGTCCCGCGCGACAGCCCGGCGACCACGGGCTCCATCTCCTCGCGCGTCCCGAAGGCATCGCGCGCCCCCTGGACGAACAGCATCGGCGCGCGCACGTGCTGCAGGTGCGCCGTTCGCAGCTGTGCCGGCTTGCCCGGAGGATGCAGCGGGTAGCCGAGCAGGACGAGCCCATCGACGGCGACCTCGGGACGCGCGGCGACCTGCGTGGCGATGCGGCCGCCCATCGACTTGCCGCCGATGAAGAGACGGTCGCTCCCGGCGCGGGCGCGTACCGCGTCGATGGCCGCGAGCCACGTCGCCTCGAGGACGTCGTTCTTGTCGGGCGCGCGTCGCGTCGCCTCCGTGTAGAGGAAGTTGAAGGTCACGACGGCGATGCCGCGCTCCGCGAGCGTCCGGGCCATCGACACCATCCACGGGTGCGTCTGCGGCGCACCTGCTCCGTGGGCGAGGGCGAGGGTGACGCCGCGCGCGGTCTGGAGGCCGGCAGCGCCGGCCGGATAGCTGCGGGCGCTCGTCCGGCCGCCCCGGTCTCGCACTTCGAAGGAGAAGACGTCGCTCTGCACGGTAGAGTGCATCCTCGTCCATGGCCGCCGACAGCCGCAAGGTCGTCATCGCCGCGCTCGCCGGCAACGTCGCGATCGCCGGCTGCAAGTTCGCGGCTGCCATCCTGTCGCACTCCACGGCGACGCTCGCGGAGGCCGTACACTCGGTGGCTGACACGGGCAACCAGGTCCTCCTGCTGGTCGGCATGCATCTCGCGATGCGTCCCGCAGACGAGCGCTTCCCCTTCGGGCGCGCGAGCGAGCGGTACTTCTGGCCCTTCGTCGTCGCCCTCCTGCTCTTCAGCCTGGGCGGAGCGTTCGCGATCCTCGACGGCATCGACCACCTGCTCCATCCGGCGCACGAGCTCTACAACCTCGTGTGGAGCTACGCCGTGCTGGGCATCTCGCTCCTCTTCGAGGCCATCAGCTTCGCCGTGGCGTTCGGAGAGTTCCGGAAGCTCACGGGCGGCCGGTCGCTCAAGCGCACGTTGCTCGAGGGGCGCGACCCGACCATTCCGCTGGTTCTCGCCGAGGACTCGACGGCGATGGCGGGGCTGCTCCTCGCCTTGCTCGCCATCGGCCTGAGCCAGGCGACCGGCCAGGCCTTCTGGGACCCGATCGGCAGCATCGTCATCGGCGTGCTCCTCTGCGGGGTCGCTCTCGGTCTCGCGTGGATCACGCACGGGCTGCTCATCGGCGAGGGCGCGAGCCCGGAGGACCAGGCGCGCGTGCTCGAGCTTGCACGCGCCGTCGAAGGCGTGGAATCGGTGACGCAGATGCTGACGATGCACCTCGGGCCCGACGTGGTGCTGCTGGCGCTCAAGGTCGCCTTCCGTCCCACGCTGAGCGTCGGCGAGGTCGAGGAGGTGACCAATCGCATCGAGGCCCAGGTCCGCGAGCACCTCCCTCACATGCGCAAGATCTTCATCGAGGCCGACTCGCGGGGCGACATGCGCGGGGTCCGGAGGGCCTCGTGAAGGGGACGGCGTGGTGGACGGCCCTGCTCGTCGTAGCCGCCATGTTCGCGACCTTCGCGTTGCCCCGCAGGAAGCCCCATTCGAGCGAACCGCCCGGGCCCAACGCCCACGTGCGGATCGGTCTCGTGTTCGACGTCGGCGGGCGAGGCGACAAGAGCTTCAACGACGCCGCCTACGCGGGCCTCCTGCGCGCGCAGCGCGAGCTCGGCGTGTCGACCGAGTTCCTCGAGCCGGCGAGCAGCGAGGATCGCGAGGCCGCGATGCGCCTCTTCGCGGCGCGCGGTCTCGACCTGGTCATCGGCGTCGGCTTCATCTTCTCCAGCGACGTCGACCGGGTGGCGCGCGACTTCCCGCGCGTCCACTTCGCGTGCATCGACTACGCGCCGCCGCCGAGCGGAGCGCCGCCCAACGTCGCGGGCCTCGTGTTCCACGAGGAAGAGGGGTCCTACCTCGTCGGCGGCGTCGCCGCGCTGATGAGCAAGACGAAGCACGTCGGGTTCGTCGGTGGGATGCAGACACCGCTCATCCGCAAGTTCGAGGCGGGATACGAGGCGGGGGTCCACGCGGTTTGCCCCGACTGCGTGATCCACTCGGCCTACACCGGCACGACGCCCGACGCCTTCAAGGACCCGGCTCAGGGCAAGGCGCTCGCGATTGCCGAGATCGCCGCCGGGGCCGACGTCCTCTACCACGCGGCCGGAGCCACCGGACACGGCGTCTTCGAGGCCGCCCACGACGCGGGGTGCCTGGCCATCGGCGTGGACGCCGACCAGCACGACGAGATGCCCGACACGGTCGTGACGAGCATGGTCAAGCGCGCCGACGTCACCGTCTTCGACACGATCCGCGGCGTCGCGGAGGGCCACTTCGAGGGGGGGATGCACGTCTTCGGCGTGAAGGACGGCGCCATCGACTACGTGCACGACGGCCCGCACGCCACTCTCCTGCCGCGCGACGTGATCGCCCGCGCCGAGCTGCTGCGCGCCGACATCGCCTCCGGCCGCGTGGTCGTCCCCTTCGAGTGAGTGGGGCGCGTCAGGCCATCCAGTTGCCGTCGAAGATGCACATCGGGTCGCCCTGCCCGACGCACTGGGTGCGTTCGACGACGAGCCCGTTGTATCCGATCGCGCGGAGCAGACTCTCGATCATCGCCCGGAGCATGCGGCAGACGTCCGGGTGGTGCCGCGTCCAGCCGCGGACGCGCGCCTCGAAGGATGCCCTGTCGCGGAGCTTCACCGTGAGCGTCCCCTCGTCCACGTACGTGCGCCAGACGCGCTGCGAGTTCGCCTCGAGCAGCGGCGGGGACGCGATGAGTCGGAACAGGGCGCGGTAGACGCCGCCCACGTTGTCCTTCGCGATTGCGTTGGCCACCTTGCCACCGAAGGCGACGGTATCCGCCGGCGACGCGACGCGCTCGAGGAGCCCGAGCAGCTCTCCCACCAGATGCGTGTCGTACCAGCCCGACGCGATGAGCCCGAAGGCCGGATCGTTCGGCCTCAGCATCGACGCGAGCTCCGGCGACGCCAGCTCCAGGACGCGTGAGAGCCCGGGTTCCCCGTAGTTTTCGGCGAACCACACGATGCCCGCGCGCACCGCCGTTCCCTTGATGTTTCCGTGCCCGACCGCGACGCGCATCGCGCTCGACGGCGCTCGCGAGGGGATGGGCGACGACACACGTGCGGCCGCGGAGCGCTGCGATCCGGCAGAAGGTGGGGCGCTGGGCCTCACCGACGCCCTGCGCGCCCGCGTCTCGGTGTGGGCGTCGCGCAGCATCGACAGGAGCTCCTTGGCCGTGGCCACCCGGGCGAAGGAGCTCTTGCGCAGGCACGCGTTGATGACGTGCACCGCGTTCTGCGGCACGCGCGGCGGGAACTCCGGCTCGTCGCGGAGGATGGCCGCGACCGTCGTGGATCCGCCCCTGCCGAAGGGCGGCACGCCCGAGAGCATCTCGTAGAGCACGCACCCCAGCGACCACACGTCGCTGCGCTCGTCGGCCAGGCCGTGCTCGAGCTGCTCCGGCGACAGGTAAGCCGGCGTCCCGATGATCTCCTGCGCGCTGGTGAGCACGTCGCCCTCGCGCGGTTCGTTCCGGCGTTTCGCGATCCCGAAGTCGACGAGCACCACGCGGCCCTCGGGAGTGATCAGCAGGTTGGACGGCTTCAGATCGCGATGGATGACGCCGGCGTCGTGCGCGGCGACCAGGGCCTCGGTCGCCTGCACCGCGTACTGCAGGGCGACGTCGGCCGAGAGCGGTCCCCGCTCGGCGAGGACGCGCTTCAGATCCGTTCCGCGTAGGTAATCCATCGCGATCCACGGCGCCCCCTCGTGCTCGCCGGTGCCGTGCACGCGCACCACCCCCGGGTGGTCCACGGCGGCGAGCGCGCGCGCCTCGCGCATCAGGCGACCGCGGGTGGCGCTCGTCATCAGCTCCGGGAGGAGCATCTTGAGCACCACGCGCTCGCCTTCTGCGTCGCGCGCGAGATAGAGGACGCTCATTCCCCCCTGCGCCAGCGCGCGCTCGACCACGAACGGGCCGACGGCGGTCCCGGGGTCGATGGCGAGGGTCGATGAGGAGGCGAATGGCACGAGGGCGCGTTATTCTGCCGGCGGTTCGGCTTTCAGGCTAGGCGCTCCCTCGGAGGCACACATGACGATGGTCCACGGAGGCCGCCTGGTCGCCCAGGCGCTCAAGAGGCACGGTACCTCCCACCTGTTCACGCTCTGCGGGGGGCACATCCAGTCGATCTACGACGGGTGCCTCGACGAGGGAATCCGCGTGGTCGACGTGCGTCACGAGCAGACTGCCGGGCACGCCGCGGACGGATGGGCGCGCGTCACCGGCAAGCCGGGCGTGTGCGCCGTGACGGCAGGCCCGGGCGTGACGGACGTGGTGACCGCGGTCGCCAACGCCCAGCGTGCCGGCGTCCCCATGGTCGTCATCGGCGGCGCCGGCCCGAAGCTCCTGTGCGACATGGGGTCGCTGCAGGACATGGACCACCTGTCGCTGATGCGGTCGATCACCAAGTGGTCGGTGCAGGTGCCCGAGACGCGCCGCGTCGGCGAGTACATCGACTCGGCATTCCGCGTGGCGCAGTCGAACCTGCCGGGGCCGGTGTTCCTCGAGATGCCGCTGGATCTCCTGATGAACTTCGGCGACGACGCCGATCTGCCGGCGACGCGTCCGCTGGCCGAGCCTCCCCGGCCGGCGGGCGATCCGCGGTCCATCGAGAAGGCCGCCGAGCTCCTGCGCGCCGCCGAGCGCCCCGTGTTCATCGTCGGATCCCAGATCCGCTGGTCGCCTCGCCGGGACGCCGTGAAGCGCGCCGCCGACGCCTTCGAGGTCCCCTTCTACCTGAACGGCATGGCGCGCGGGGCGGTCCCCTACGAGCACCGCGGGCTCTTCACCCGTTCGCGCAAGTTCGCCCTCGCGCAGGCTGACTGCGTCTTCGTCTTCGGCACGCCCTTCGACTTCCGCGTCGACTACGGACGGGCGCCCACCTGGGCCGCGGACACCAAGATCGTGCAGGTCGACCTGGACGGCGCCGAGCTGGGACGCAACCGCCGCGTCGACGTGGCGATCGACGGGGACAGTGGCCTCGTGCTGGAGCAGCTCCTCGCCGCCGTCGGCACCAAGAAGGCGAGCGGGTGGCTCGAGGCCGTGCGCGCCGACGAGAACAAGCGCCGGGCGAAGATGCTCGCCGAGATCGATTCGAACGACTCTCCCCCCAATCCGCTGCGCGTGTGCGCCGAGCTGGGCAAGCGCCTGAAGCCCGACGACATCGTGGTGGGCGACGGCGGGGACTTCGTCGCCACGGCGGCGTACGTGCTCAAGCTCGAGTGGCCGCAGCTCTGGATGGACCCCGGACCGCTCGGCACGCTCGGGGTCGGCCCCGGGTACGCGATGGCGGCGAAGCTCGCGAGGCCCGATGCGCGCGTCGTCCTCGTCTACGGCGACGGCAGCTTCGGCCTGCACGCGATGGAGTTCGAGGCGATGGCGCGTCAGAAGATCCCGGTCGTCGCCCTCATCGGCAACGACGCGGGCTGGACGCAGATCCGCCGCGGACAGGTCGAGATGTACGGCGAGCCGCGCGCCGTCGCGACGGGCCTCGACTACACGCACTACGAGCGCGTCGTGGACGCCTGCGGTGGCAGAGGATTCTGGGTCGAGCGCGTCGAGCAGATCGGGCCGGCGCTCGACGAGGCGTTCGCCTGCGGCGTTCCCGCATGCGTCAACGTCAAGATCGCCAAGAGCGACTTCCGCAAGGGCGCGATCAGCGTGTGATGCCCATGACGCGGAGGGTTCTGTTGCCGGCGATCGTCGCCCTCTGCGCGTGCTCGCAGGCGGGGACGATCGTGCAAGCACCCGCGTGCACCTCGACCCCGTCCTCACACGCGATCCCTTCGCCGTGGCCTACCCCACGATGGTGCCGGAGCTCGATGCGCTCGACGGCTTCTCCACCGAGGGCGGCGTCTTCGTTCGGTTCAGCGACGACGTCGATGTGACCGCCATTCTAGCGACCGCCCCAGGGGCCTTCGCGGGACAGGGGAGCCCCATCGCCATGGTCGACGTCGACCCCGCGTCTCCCGCCGAGGGGCAGGCGGTGGCTCTCGTGGCCGACTACTTCCGGTGGACGGACGACCCGGACGCGACCAGTCCCGACTACACGCTCGTCGTCCGGCCGTACGTGCCGCTCGCCCCCAAGACGCGTTACGCGCTCGTCGTGAGCGATGCCGTGCGGGGCGCATCGGGGCTCGCCGTGGGGCCGAACGAGGCCACGAGGGCGCTCGTTTCGGGTGACGCCGAGGGATCCTACGGCGCTGCTCTGCGGGGTGCGTTGCCGCTGGTCGCGCACGCGACGGGCATCACGGCCGATCACATCGTCGCGGCGACGATGTTCACCACGCAGTCGGTGCTCGACGGCACCATCGCCGTCTCGAAGGCCGCGCGGGCAGTCACGCCTCCGATGCAGACGCAGACGCCTACCCTCCAGAAGCAGGCGACGACCCCCGGCGACACGCGCATCCGCTTCCAGGGCACGTTCCCGGCCCCCGACTACCGAGCGCCGAAGCCCGACGGCAAGTGGCACGAGGGCCCGGACGGGGCGCCGAGCGTGCAGACGGTCGCGCAGCTCCAGTACTTCCTCGCCTTCTCCGACGGCACGCACGCGGGCCCGAGACCCATCGTCGTCTTCGCCCACGGCCTCGGAGGCGACAAGGACGCGACGTGGGACGTCGCCCAGTACCTCGCGCCTCTCGACGTCGCCGTCATCGGCATCGATGCGCCCGAACACGGGTCGCGGCACGATCCTCCCTACCCACCCGGCCAGACCGACATCGTCATCTCGACGCTCACGTTCCTCGGTGCCGACATCGACGCGCACACGCTCGACGCCGGGATCGCGCGCGACAACTTCCGCCAGATGGCGAGCGATCAGCTCGAGCTCTTCCGGTTCGTCACGACGCTGGGATCCCTCGACGTGCTCCCCCTCGGAGCGCCCGACGGCATCCCCGACGTGGACGCGAGCCGCATCCTCTACATCGGCGAATCGTTCGGCGCCGTGCTCGGTGCTACGGCTCTGGCCCTCGGGCCCGAAGCGCACGCCGCGTGCCTCACCGTCGGCGGCGATGACCTCTCGCTCATCATGCGCGACTCGTCGACCCCGGGGACCCGGTCAACTATGCGCAGTACGTCGCGCAGCGCCCCCTCGACGGCGTGCCCGGCTGGCGCGGCACCGACGTCTTGCTGCAGGAAGTGAAGAACGACGCGATCATCCCGAACGACGCGACGGCGGCGCTCGGCCGCGCGCTCGATCTGACGGTGGTGCAACCGCAGCTCGTCCCGATCGCGGGGCTCAAGACCGGCGCCGCGCCGGTGAGCGGCAACGGCCCGGGAGGGCACACCGCCGGCGTGTTCCAGTTCGACAGGGCGGGCGGGCTCCCCGCCGATCACACCACGATCTTCGGGGAGCCCGAGCCGATCCGGCAGTACGTCGAGTTCTTCCGGAGCGCTCTCGCGTCGGCGCACCCCAGCATCATCGACGCCTACTCCGGCCAGCAACCCTAGTTCGAGTGCGACACGAGCTGCGCGCGGAGCTCACCGTTCGAATTGCTGGCGGTGTGTACGTTGGCGTACGTGAGGCCCTGCTGCAGCATCGGCAGATCGTTGCCCGCGAAATTGATGCTTCCTTGGGCGCCGTTCTGGTCGAGCGTGAGCTGGTAGAGCGTCGGACCGTTCTTGCCCGACGCACCGTCATCCATGTCCGCGGACGTCGGGATGATGCCGCTGACGTCGATCTCGTACGCGATCGTCTTCTGGTCGGGGCTGAGGACGAACTGGGCGCCGCCCGTGGCCTGCGTCGAGATCGGGGGGACCTCGTTGTTGCCGAGCATCGCGCCGCTGTAGAGCGTCGAGCCCGACGGGATGACCTGCCCGCGCAGCTCGCCCGTCGGGTTCTGCTGCGTCTGGATGTTCACGTAGAAGTGGTTGGCTTGGAAGTCGGCCTGATCGCCGGCAGCGAGCGTCAGCGTGCCGTCGATCGTCGACCCCGTCGGCGTCAGCGGGTAGACGACCTGCCCGTTGATCGTCGCGATGGCGCGCACGAGCAGCACGTTGGTCGGGGTCGCGCCGGTGACCATGTGATAGACGGCCTGCGTTCCGTCCTGGCTGAGGATGAAGGACGCGTGCGCGGCGTAGTTCGACAGGATCGCGGGAACTTCCTGCGCGCCCTGCGGCGTCGCCGTGTAGACGGTCGATCCCGGAGGGGTGACCTGACCGCGGATCTCGCCCCCGGGGTGCGCCTGCGACAGAACGTCGAGGTAGAGCTGGTCGGCGGCGAGGGCAGTCGTCTCGTCGCTCGTGAGCGTGACCTTGCCCGTCATGTGCGCCGAGATGGGGGTGAGCTGGTGCGTGACGTTACCCTGCTCGAGTGGAGCGCCGATGTGCAGGTTGATGGACGTCGGATTCGCCACGTTCTGGGTGATGTCGTAGTCGAGGGTCTGCCCGTCGGACTCCAGCCCGAGCTTCGCGTCGCCCGAAGAGGGCGTCACGACGGCGGTGGGCGCCACGTTGGCTCCCGACAGCTTCGCTTCGTAGCTAGTGACCATGGCAGCTTGCCCGCCGCCGTCGTCCGAGGAATCACCGCTGGATCCGCTGTCGCCGGCGTCGGGCGTAGTCCCGTTCTGGTTCCCGTTCTGATTGCTGCTGCTGGAGCAAGCACCGAACACGAGGATGAGGGGGAGAAGAGACAGGGAGCTGGTCGCCTTCATGGCGACACGATCACGCAAGAGGTGAGCCGTGTGCGTCAGGCGAGCCAGACGACCGTGACGCCCTCGCCTCCCTGATCGGGATTCGCAGCGCCGAAGCGGGCGACGTAAGTCGAGCGCGCCAGCTCCTTGCGGATGGCGTCGCGAAGCGCCCCTGTCCCTTGTCCGTGGCGCAGGAACACGGTGCGCTCACCTGCGCCCAGTGCGCGATCGAGGAACGTGGTCGCCATGGCGACCGCATCGTCGACGCGCAGGCCCCTCAGGTCGCACGTGTTGTCGCGGGTGGGTATGGCAGGTTGCTCCGGAGCGACGTCCTGCGTCTGCTTCGCGCGGCCGGGCACCGCACGCAACGCCGGTCTCGAGGGCGCCGGCTCGGGACGCTGGGCGGTCCTCAGCTCGCTCGCGGCGACCGTGAGCTTCAGCGGCCCGGCGGCCACGCGGACCTGGTCGCCCGAGACTTCGATGACCTCGGCTTCCGCTCGCAGGCGCTGAACCCAGACGCGCTGCCCCTTTCTGAGGTCGCCGGGGGACACCGGCTCACGCGGTCCTTCGTCGACGCGCGTCACGAGAGGCTCGAGCGCACCGCCGATGGCGACCTCCCCCGCGACGCGGTCCACGACGCTCTCGGCTTCACGCAGGGACTCGGGCTCGATCCGCTTGGCGCGGAGCTTGGCCTGGGCCCCGCGCAGGTCCTCGCGAGCACGCCGGATGCGATCGAAGAGCTCGCGTGCCTCCTCGCTGAGAGCTCGCCTCTCGCGGTTGCGTGCGGTCTCGAGCTCGGCCTCGAGGCGCGTGCGCGTCTGCCTCGCTTCGAGCTCACGTTCCTCGGCAGCGCCACGGGCGAGCTCCAGGGCGGCGCGCTCGTCGTGCAACCGCTTGACCACCTGCTCGAAGTTCTGGTCCTCGCGAGCCAGGAAGCGCGCGGCTCGGTCGAGCACCGTCGAGGGCATGCCGAAGCGCCGCGCCACCGCGAGAGCGCTGGAGCTGCCCGGCATGCCCATCGTCAGGTGGAACGTCGGCGTCATCGTCTGCAGGTCGAAGCCGACGCTGGCGTTGGCGAAGCGCGGATCGGCGAGCGCGAGCGCCTTGAGCCCCTCGTAGTGCGTCGTGGCCGCCACCGCTCCCCCTCTCGCGCAGAGGCTGTCGAGGACGCCGGCCGCGAGCGCCTCGCCCTCGCGTGGGTCGGTCCCGCCCGCGAGCTCGTCGAGCAGCACCAAGGCTCCGCGCGAAGTCTCTTGCAGGATCTCGGCGAGGTTGGACACGTGCGCGCTGAATGTGGACAGGTTCTTCTGCAGGCTCTGATCGTCACCGACGTCGGTGAGCACGACGTCGAATAGCCCCACGGTGCTCCCCTCGGCGCACGGAACCGGCATGCCGGCGCGCACCATCAGCGCCGTGAGACCCATCGCCTTGAGCGCCACCGTCTTGCCCCCCGCGTTGGGGCCGCTGACCACGATCGCGCGCCCGGCCGAGAGGGACACGTCGCTCGGGACGACCGCCGGTAGGTCCAGCGCGAGGAGCACGTGCCGGACCCGGCGCAGGTCGAGCGTCGGCTCGTCGACGACTTCGGGGAACACCAGGGTCAGATCGCGCGCGAGCCGGGCGATGGCGGCGCGCACGTCGGCCATGGCGAGGGCGCGCGCGGCCGCGTCCACGCTGGAGAGCACGTCGGCCACCTGGCCGGTGAGCCGCGCGTAGACCGCTTCTTCCTCGCGGCGGACCTCCGCCTCGAGCACCTTGAGGCGGTTGCCCATGGGGACCACTGCGCGCGGCTCGATGAACAGAGTCGCACCGGACGAGCTGGTGGCGTGCACGATCCCGGGGAAACGCTCGTGAGCGTCGCTACGCACCGGGAGCACCCAGCGACCCTCGCGCTCGGTGACGAAGCGATCCTGGAGGACCGTCGCGTAGCGCGCCATCAGGTCCTCCATCCGCGCGAGCATCCGCTGGCGCGCAGCGTGCCACTCGCCACGAAGCTCACGCAGACGCACGCTCGCGCGATCCGACAGCGTCCCGTCCGGCTCGAAGCTGCCGGCGATCGCGTCGGCCACCTGATCGAGGGTGGGATCGGTCGTGCACTCCGCCGAGAGCGCGGGCAACTGCGCCCGGCGCGACGAGAGGAACCGCCGCAGCAGGCGCGCCGCTTCGAGCATCCTTCCCACGGCTCGGAGCTCAGCCGGGGCGAGAACCCCGCCGACCCGGGCGCGCTCGATCGCCTCGTACACCTCCGGCAGGTCGCCTGAAGGAAGCGGCGTCCCCTCCTGCAGGAGGGCGCAGGCCTCGGCGGACTGCGCGAGCGACGCACGCGCCTCCTCTCGGGTCGCTGCGAACGGAAGGGCTCGCGCCAGGTCCCGTCCGAGCGGCCCCGCACAGCGCTCGGCGACGGCCGCGAGCACGCGCTGGTACTCGAGGTCCGAGCGCGTCTTGGGGGGGCAGGGGTCGGGGCGAAGCGCTTCCAAGCTTCCGCGGAGGATAGCGCTCGGCGCGAACCTTTCCGGCCGAACGGTGTTTAACTCGTCCGGGAGCCCCGATGGAGTCGGACGAGTCCCTCTACGCGCGCGTCAAGCACGGGGACTTGCTCGCGTTCGACGAGCTCTACACCCGCTACGCCTCCCGGCTCTTCGGGTTCCTGCGCGCCCAGCTCCCCGCTTCGTCCGACGCCGAGGACGTCTTCCACGAGACCATGATGGCGACCCTGGAGAGCGACGAGGTCACCTTCGAGGCGGCGAGCTTCCGCACGTGGCTCTTCCGCATCGCCCGCAACCGCGTGCTCAACCGGCTGCGGTCGAGTGCGCGAGGCGAAGCGGCGAAGCTGCGCCTTTCTGCCGGGGGAGAGCCAGCAGCGCCGAGCGCCGAGGATCGCGTCGCGCGCGCGCAGATGGTCGACGCCCTCGAGCGCGCCGTGAAGCGGCTGCCGTCGACGCTCTCGGACGTCTACCACCTGCGCTCGTCCGGTCTCTCTTACGAGGAGATGGCGGCGGTGCTCGAGATACCTCTCGGAACGATCAAGTCGCGCATGAACCAGATGGTCAAGGTGCTGCGCGAGGAGCTGGAGCCATGGATTGCGCGCTGATTCAGGGGAAACTCATCGAGTACCAGTTCGCGACGCTCGAGAACGCCGACCGCGAGACCGTCGAGGCGCACTTGCTCGCATGCAAGGACTGCCTCCGAACGTACCTGGCGCTCAAGGCGCACGTGGACCGCGGCTCGGGTGCTGGCGAGGTCCCGAGCGACGCCACACGCCTGCGCCTGCGCGCGGCAGTCGAGGCGCGCTTCCGATCGACTGCGACGCGCAGGCTCCGTCGGTGGCTTTCGCGCCCGGTGCCCCTCTACCAGGGGCTGGCCGTCGCCGCGCTCGTCGCCGCGGCCGTCGCCCTGGCACCCACGCTCGCGCGCTCGTTCCGATCGACCGATGCACGGCCAGCGGAGCAAGTGGACACGACCCGTCCCGCCGCCGAGAGCCTGACCATCTATTGAGGAGGATTCCGATGCGCCGCGTCTCGTTTCTCCCGCTTCTCCTCGTCGCTTCGTGCTCGCAAGCTCCCGCCGGCACGCCCCCGCCGGCAGGCGCCGTGGCCAACGCCACTGCGGCAGCGGCGCCGGCTTCGCCCGTCCCCGCCTCCGAGGCGACCGTCCCACCGGAGCCTTTCGCCAACGCCGCGCAGAACTTCGATGCGGCGCGCAAGGCGCTTCTCGGCGGCTATTACCGCGACTCGCTCACGGAGGACGACCTGTACCGCGCCGCGGTGCGAGGCATGGTCGAGTACGCGGACCCGTCGATGCGCCAGTGGAACAAGATGCTGGCGCCCGCCGAGGTCGCCCAGCTGCGCCTCGATCTGCAGGGAGAGCTCGTCGGCATCGGAGTGAAGATCGACTTCGACCCCGCGACCGGCTACATCGACGTCAAAGGGACCATCCCCGGATCGCCTGCGGAGCACGCGGGCATCGCGCCGCCGGACAAGATCGTCACCGTCGACGGGAAGCTCTACAAGGGCCGTTCGATGACCGACGTCGTCGGCGACATCCGGGGCAAGGCCGGAGACACGGTCACGCTGAGCATCCTTCGCGGTGCGAGCCTCGTCACGGTGCCGATCGTGCGCGCCAAGGTGGCCTACGACATCGTGCAGGACTTGGTGGTCGCCGACGACGTCGGGTACGTGCGCATCCCGAGCTTCAACGCGAAGACCCCCGGCTCGCTCCACGACGCGCTCACCGACCTCGCGGGCAAGCACGTGCGCGCGATCGTCCTCGACCTCCGCGCCAACCCGGGTGGATCGTTCGACGACTGCGTCGCCGCCGCCGGGGAGCTCGCGCCCGCCGGAGCGACCATCGCGTCGGTGAACAAGCGCGGCAAGGTCGAACCCATCGCGCCGAAGGCGGGAACGCCGGCGCCGATGCTCCTCGACGTGCCGCTCGCGGTGCTGGTCGATCACGACACGGCATCGAGCGCCGAGCTGCTCGCCGCGGCGGTGCAGGAGCTGCGTCACGCGACGCTCGTCGGCGCCCGCACCCACGGCAAGTGGAGCGTGCAGCGCCTCGAGGACCTGCCCAACGGGTACGCCATCAAGTTCACGGTGGGTCTCTTCGCGTCGCCCTCGGGCAAGAGCTACGACGGCACGGGCCTGGGGCCCGACGTCGAGGTGGACGCGGCTTCCGACGCAGTCCAGCGCGCGCTCGCCGAGAGCGACCCCAAGGCGCGACTCGCCGAGGACGTGCAGCTGCGCACCGCAGTGGCCGTGCTCGCCCGGCACTGATCGGGGCGTCTCACGGCGCAGGCGAGACGTCGGGCACGGACGAGAGCCATGCGCGCCTGCGCGCATTCGCGACCGCGCTCTCGACGGGACCGATGTCGCGCCGGACGTAGGTGACGCACGGGTGTTCGCCCCAGGTCGCCACGCGCGCGAGCTCGCGCCATCCCGCCGCGAACCGCGGGTCCGAGAGAGCGGCGTCCTGCGCCGGGGCGAAGGGCCGTCCCGTGGTCTCGTCGAGCACCACGATCGCGACTGCCGGATTCGACGAGAAGAAGGCGTCGCGTGCCGCCGCGCGCAACGATGGATCGTCGGCGTGGAAGGTGAGCTTGCCCGCCGTGCGGTCGACCAGGCCGAACCCGTCGAGGAACGAGACGTCGTTCATGACGTAGGGAAGCTCTCCGACGTCCACGTGAGCCACCATGTCGCCGGGGCTCACGTACGGAGCGATCTGTTCGAGGAGGTGCGTCGGCATCCAGTCGAGCGAGTAGGGCCCCGCGAAAGGGCGGGACGCAGGACGCCACCGGGCGACACGCTCGTCGAGCCACTCGGTGTCTCGCCAGTCCTGGTCGATGGCGTGGTCCGACGTGAGCCCCGCCTCCACCAGCAACGCGCCACACGTGGCGAGGGCGAAGGGACGAGCGAGGAGCGAGACACCAACGCTCGCGAGGAAGGCGGCCAACGGGAGCGCCACGACGAGCAACCGCCGGTTGGGCATCCAGTCGCCGCCCGCGATGATCGCGAAGGCGAACGTCGCGAGGAGCAAGGCCAGCCCCATGCGCACGTGAGGAGAGCCGCGGCGGTGCAGGGCCGCTCCGAGCGGAAGGACGAGCAGCAGCAGTGGACGGCGCGCGAGGGCGGAACCGAGGTAGCCGATGCCCGTGAAATCCTTGCCGTCGACCGCATGCATCTTGGCCCAGAAGGTGTTGGGCACGACGTCGCCGAAGTACGAGAGGCGCAAGAGCGTCAGGAACACGATGGGTGCCGCCGCGAGGGCGCCCAGTTGCAGGAGAGACCGGCGATCCCGGGAGAGAGCGAGCACCGCTGCGGCTGCCAGGAGTGGCCCCTCGGGCCGGACCCAGGCGAGCGATCCCAGGGCCACCGCGGCGATGCGCGGTCGATTGGCCAGAAGGACGCAACCCACGCACGCGAGCGACCAGAGCGGCGTGTCCATCCCCGACGCCAGCCAGCCGGCCAGGTCCGCGTCCAGCGCGAGGGCGACCGCCGGTACTGCAAGGAGCCACGGCCGCTCCGGCTCGATGCGCCGCGCGACACTCGCGCACACAGCGGGGATGGCGAGCCCCGCGGCGAGCGAAAGCGCCTTGGCCGCCCCGAGCCCCCTCCACCCTGCCCCCCAGGCCAGGGCCAGCAGTCCCGTCCACGCGACGCTGGACGTCCCCTCCACCCGGGTCCCCAGGTCGAACGCGTACTGCCCCGCTGTGGCCAGGTTTCGTGCGTAGCGCAGAAAGATGAACACATCGTCCACCGTCTGGTGCTCCGCCAGGAGCGCGCGCCACGCCAAAACGCAAGTCCCGACTGCCACGACGGCCCACGCGCCCCAGGTGGTAGTTCGAGACGCTTGCACGCACGCCGTCCGCACAGGGATGATTGACCCGATGGTAGCCGGCCCCACCACGGCGCGCGCGTCCGCCTCCCGCGTCGCCAAGTGGCTGCTCGACAAGGGCAGGCCGGACGACGCCGTGGCCCTCCTCTCGGTGTGGGCCGCCAGCGGCCCGAACGACCAGGAGGGTCAGAACCTGCTCGCCGAGGCGCTGCGCATCGACCCCTCCTCACGCCTCGCCAAGATCGCCTTCGAGCGCATGGAGGGCGTCGCCGGCGACCATTCCCCGTTCGACGAGGCGGTTGCCCGCTGGTCGTCCACGGAGCTGAAGAAGCTCGAAGGCGAGATGGTGAAGCCGGCGTTCCTGCGGGCGCAGGTCGGCTTCAACAACAACGTCAAGTACAAGAACCAAACGTTCCACATCCAGACCGAGGACAGCGGCCTCGGAAAGCCCCACGTCATCACGCACCTCTTCGCGGACGGTGGGCGCATCATCAAGAGCCACAAGCGCACCTACGCCGACCACGTCAGTGACCCGGACGTCGCGAAGTACGTGCGTCAGCTCATGAAGGGCCAGCAGCTCGAGATGGCCCTCGCCCTGCGCGAGGGGCGCTTCGACGCGATCATCGAGGGTCACGCCATGGGCGGCATGGAGGTCCTCGAGGGCCCGCCGAAGGCGGATCTGCAGAAGCTAGCGACGAACAAGCAGACGCGTGTCGCCGCCGACGGCGAGGAGAGGAACGCGAGCGAGCAGCAGTCGGTGCCCGATGCCGGCCAGCCGGCGCACGTCGAGAGCCAGCGCGTCTACTTCAAGCTCAACGTGGTCCGCAGCCTGGGCGGGGGCCCGGAGTCGTACGGCCCGCGCGGCACCGAGGCGATTCTCGGCTCGGCGGGCGCCATCGTGCTGCCCGGCGAGGTCTTCTGCGCCCCGCGCGAGGCGGCGATCCGCTGGCGGTCGGGACGCCTGTGGCTGCACGACTTCGAGGCGGGCAACGGCGTCTTCCTGCGCATCCGGGCTCCGGTGGAGCTCGGACCGGGCGACGAGTTCATCGTCGGGGACCAGCTCCTCCGCATCGAGCGCAACCCGGTGCCGAACGACGGGCCGGACCCTGGACCCACGTACTTCTACTCGTCGCCCAAGTGGATATCGTCCTTCCACATCGTCCAGGTGTTCGAGGGCGGCGGGCTCGGAGCGTGCGTCCTCGCGCGCGGGACGACGTTGCAGATCGGCAGCGCCTACGGCGACTTCGTCTTCCCGAGCGACCCGCTCGTCAGCGAGCAGCACTGCCTCATCGAGGAGCAGGCCGGAAGCATCCTGCTGACGGACCTCGGTTCGCGCACCGGTGTCTTCGTGCGCATCAAGGGCGAGCAGGAGCTCATCGACGGCGACGAGGTGCTCGTCGGCCGCACGCGTCTGTTGGTCGAGATCGTCCGCTGACCGCGCGCCTCAGGCGTCGGGGCCGTCACCCGTCGCAGCGTCACCGGCGGGCGCATCACTCGCGGCATCGCCCGAGTCCCCTCCAGCGGAACCATCAGGCGTGGAAGTCTCGTTGCCGCTCTCGGCGACGTCGCTCGTCGCGGGTGCGTCTGTGGACGCTTCCTGGCCCGTCGATCCGTCCTGCCCCTGCGGGAGCGCAACGGGACTGCTGCTACTGCACGCCAGCGCGAACGCCCCGACCCCTGCGGCGATGGAGATGACTGCGGCTACGGCGGCGAAGCGGCGAATGCCCGGCGCCACGCGCGATGGCTACACTGCTGCCTGGTGGCGGTGCAGCTTCACGGGCACGGTGTGGTGACCACAGTTCGGGCAAGCAGGAGGACGATGCCCGGAGAGCTGCTCCTCCTCCATCTGCTTCTCCTCGTACGCCCGCTGGATCTCTTCGAGCCCGGCCGGCAGAGCGGCAGGCTGCACGCGGACCGCCGAGGCCTCGGCCCACCCGCCTCGCCAGGTGCACACGGTGCAGCGGAGCATCTTTTCCATGGCCCGGATTGTTACGGAGAGGGGGCCTCCGGGCAAGCTGAACCTGCACTCACTTGCCTACACGGGCGCCTACACGGGCGAGGTCCACGAGTAGGTAGGTCGTCCTGCAGGTCGCCACGACGCGCCCCGTCGTCTCGCCGCGCACCTCGATCTGCATGAACGTGACGTTGCGCCCACGCCGCAAGACGGACCCCTCGGCGACGATGGCCTCCCCGGGCTCGGCCGCGCGCAGGAACGACACGTTGAAGTCCGTCGTGAGCCCCGTCTTGCCCTCGGCGACGACGCGCGGGTCGGTGTTGAAGAGGCACCCGGCGACGTGGTCCGCCAGCGACATGATCGCCCCGCCGTGGAAGACGTTGCCGGCGCGCCGCAGTTCCTTGCGCCAGGGCAGGCGCATCTTCACGTGATCGCGCTCGACGAGCACCATCTCGACGCCCAGGGTCTGGCCGAGGTGGCCCTCGCTGCTGGCGAAAACGCGGCCCAGGAGCCGCGCGTGATAAGCGGCGAGCGCCGCAGCGTCACCGGACACGGCAGCGCGCGCGAGATCGACGAGGTGCTCGGCCATGCGCATGGTATGCTCGGGCTCCGCTCGATGCTCAAGCCCGGTGACAAGGCCCCCGACTTCTCGGTGAACGATCACCTCGGCCGCCGCGTCTCGCTCGCCGACATTCTCGCGGCAGGCAAGACGGTGGTCCTCTGGTTCTATCCGAAGGCCGACACACCTGGGTGAACGCGCGAGGGTTGCGGGTTCCGCGACCAGAAGGCTGCTTTCGACGCGAAGAACGCGGTGATCTACGGCGTGAGCTTCGACACGCAGGAAGAGAACAAAGCGTTCGCCGAGAAGTTCAGCTTCAACTTCCCGCTGCTCAGCGACACCGATCGCAAGATGGGAGTCGCCTACGGAGCCTCGGATCCCGGCGACACCAAGGGGTTCGCGCGTCGCGTCGGCGTGGTCATCGACCCGCAGGGCATCGTCAAGGAGTACCTGCCCAAGGTCGACGCCGCGTCGTATCCGACCGAAGTGCTCGCGCGCATCTAGCGTGTAGTCTCGTCGTGTGAGCCAGCCGTACAACCCGTACGCCCCTCCGCAGCCCCACGCGCGGCAACGGCAGCCGTACGGCGCGCCGATGCCGGGATCGGGTGCGCCGGCTTACCAGGTCGTGGGTTCGAACCTCGTGGCGATGAGCGGGGCCCCCTTGCCGGACGTGTGCCTCAAGTGCGGCGCGCGCACGGACCTCGTCCGCAAGCGCAAGAAGTTCCAGTGGGTCCCGCAGTGGACGTACGTCCTCTTGGTCCTGAGCCTTCTCCTCGGGGCGATCGCGATGGCGATCCTGCAAAAGCGCGGCACGCTGGATTTGCCGCTCTGCGCGTCGTGCAAGTCGCGGTGGACGCAGGCGACGGTCGCGATCGTGCTCACCGTACTCGCCATCCTCCTCGTGCTGCCACTCGTCGGCGTGGTCGCGGCCGTTCTCCCCGCGGACAGCGGCCCGCTCGTCGCCGTGATGCTCATGGTGGCGTGGCTCGTCGCGGTCGTGGTCGTGTCCCGCGTGTACGTGCGCGCGAGGACCGTCTGGGCGAAGAGAATCGAGAACAACAACATCACGGTCGCGGGCGTTCACCCCGAGGCGCTGGCAGCGCTCGCGGCTGAGGTCCCGCGGGGCTGAGCCGGATCAGTCGCCGACGACGGCGTCGATCTCCACCTCGACGATCATGTCGGGGGCGATGAGCGCACGCACCTCGACCATCGAAGTCACGGGCGGCGCGTCACCGAAGAACTCGGCGTGAGCGCGGCCGATCTCGGGCCAGCGCTTCACGTCGGTCACGAACATGCGCGTGCGCACCACATGCTCGGGCGTCGCGCCGAGCTCACGAAGAGCGCCCGAGGCGATCTCCAGACAGCGCCGCATCTGGGCGTAGGCGTCGCCGGGAGCGTGCGTCGTCCCGTCGGGGTTCACCGGTGCGGTGCCGCTCACGAACACCTGGCTCCCGGCGCGTAGCGCCCGGCAGTAGCCGACCTTCTTCTCCCACGGGGCCCCGGTGAAGACGCGCTTTCTCATAGGACCGGTGAAGCTTAGTCTGACGTGCCCATGCGCACATCGATCGCCTGCTCGCTCGCCGCGCTGCTCGTCGCCTGCGCAGCCGAGGCGCCGCCGCTGCCACCGCCTCCTGCCGCTCCGGCTCCGGTGCCCGCCCCTCCCCCGCTCGCCAGCGCAAACGCTCCGAGTGCCACTCCGGTCATACGCCAGCTCGCCGACGACACGACGATCACTACGGCGTCGGGCGCGACGTTCACCGCGCCCAAGGGGTGGTGGGTCACCCAGAGCCCCGGAGCGATCGTCCTCGAGGAGCCCGAGCGCAAGCTGAAGGCGACCCTCATCGAGACTCCGGAGGCGGATCCCCTCAAGGCGATCGACGCGGCCTGGCAGATCGCGCAGCCGGGCTTCTCGCTCAACCGCTTGCATGAGCCGCAGCACGTTCCGCCCATCCGCGGGTGGGACTCGGTGACCGACGTGGACTACGAGACGAAGGCCGAGGAGCACCGGGCCGTCTTCGCCGAGGCGCGCCGGTACGGATCGACGACGTACGTGACCGTCTTCGACGGGGACGACGGCGCCTTCTCACGACGCGGGGCGCAGCTCGACACGGCCGAGTGGACCCTGTTCCCACCCGGCATGCACGAGGAGTCCTTCGTCGGCAAGACACCGCGCCCCATCGACGACGCGCGCGCCAAGGAGCTCGACGCCTTCATCGAGCAGGCCCGCACCAAGCTCGACGTACCCGGCGTCGCCGTCGCCGTCGTCGAGAACGGCAAGGCGGTCTACGAGAAAGGCTTCGGTGTGCGCGCGCTCGGCAAGAAGGACGCGGTGACGCCGAACACGCTCTTCATGATGGGATCGATCACCAAGTCGATGACGACCATGATGGAGGCGACGCTCGTCGACGCGGGCCTCTTCAAGTGGGACACGCCGGTCACCACGCTCTTGCCGGGGTTCGCCCTCGGGGACGCGGACACTACGTCGAAGCTCGTGCTCTGGGAGACGGCGTGCGCGTGCACCGGCATGCCTCGCCGGGACCTGGAGTTCATCTTCGAGTACGGCCACGTCACGCCGGAGCAGCGCATCGCCTCGATGAAGACGATGGCGCCGACGACGGGCTTCGGCGAGACCTTCCAGTACTCGAACCTGATGGTCGCCGCGGGCGGCTACGCGGCGGCTCACGCATACGCGCCGAAGAAGCCGTACAACGACGCCTACGGCGAGGTGATGCAGACGAAGATCTTCGGACCCATCGGCATGAAGTCCACGACGTTCGACTTCGCGGCGGCGCAGCGCGCCGATCACGCGATGCCACATTCGCAGTCCATCGACGGCACGGTGCAGGCGTTCCCACTTCGAGCCGAGGACTTCGTCACGCCCGTGCGTCCGGCCGGCGCGTCCTGGTCCAACCTCAAGGACATGGAGCGCTACGTGATGACCGAGATGGCCAAGGGCGTGACGCCCGAGGGCAAGCGCGTCGTGTCGGAGGCGAACCTCCTCGAGCGCCGCAAGCCACGCGTGCGCTCGAGCGACGTCGACAGCTACGGCCTCGGCCTCGACGTGGGCACCTTCCGCGATCTGCCGATGCTCGAGCACTCCGGCGGCACGTTCGGCTTCAACACCGAGATGTTCATGCTGCCCGATCAGGGCATCGCCATCATCGTCCTGACCAACGCGAGCGGCGTCGGCGGTGCACTCTTCCAGGCCATAGACCGGAAGGTCGTCGAAGAGATCTTCGAGGGCGCCAAGCCGCTCGCCGATCTGCGCCTGCAGTTCTTCGTCGACAGCCGGCGCGACGACATCGCCAAGAGGATGGATCGCGTCACGCGCGATCCCGATCCGGCCTGGCTCGCAGGCCTGGGGGGCACCTACACGAACGCCGACCTCGGCAAGGTCACCGTGACGGTCGGGCCCAAGGGCGCCCGATTCGACGCCGGGGAGTGGGGGAGCGCCATCGGGCAGAAGCGCGACGTCGACGGCAGCTTCAAGATGATTCTCGTCGACCCGCCCCAGACCGGATTCGAGTTCATCGTCGGCGGCGATGACCCCGCGCGCCGGACGCTGACTCTGCTGGACGATCAGGTGAAGTACGTGTTCACGCGCACGGCCGGGAAGTGACGGCGAAGTAGCTCAGGCAGCCCGGGCGGCGTCCTTCGCCCTCCGGGCCTTGGGCGACCGGGCCCGCCGGACCGCGCGACTGCGGAGCTGACTGTCCGTCTTCATGTGATGCGCCGCCTTGCGCGTCGACTTGCGCGAAGGGCGGCCGGTGCCGGAGTCCTCCAGGTCGTGCGTCTCGTGGTCCCCGCGGTCGATCTTCACGTTGCGCGCCGCGGTGACGCCGCCGGCATAGTGTCCGCTCGTGTACTGCGCGGCTTCCCGCTCCACGCGCGCCCGAGCTTCGGCCGTTCTCCTCCGAGCCTTCTTCGGCTTCCTCCTCTTCTGTCGCTCCCGCTCAGCCCTCGCCCGCGCCACCTCGGCTTTCGTCGCCATACTCCGGACCGTGCAAGCACCGTTCTTCCGGTGCGTCTCAGGGCTCGGGGCAGCCGAGGCGAGAGAGGAGGTCGTTGCACGCCTCGACGAACGCCCTGTAGTAGGAGTCGAGGTCGGTCGGGTTGTAGCCGACGACGGAGGAGGTCGCTCCCCGGACGATGAGCGTGAAGGTCTCGAGGTCATCCGTCTTCGGCCCTGGCTCCACCCTGCCGGCGTGACGTTGAAACCACTCGGACGCTTCCTCGAAGTCGTCGAATCGGGGCATCGTCGCGATGCGGTAGAGCGCGACGACCCACGGCACAAGATCCTTTAGTTTCGCTCGACGAGCCCGGCCCACAGGGCAACGAGCTGCTGGCGCCGACCGAAGAGGACGAACGCGAGGCCGACGAGGAGAACGAGAGGCATCGAGGGCGCGTTGTGCAGGACGAAGAGATGCGTGGTGACTGCGCCGACCATGACGGCCGAGAGGACGGCCGCGCCGACCGCTTGCGCGCGCGGGACGAGGAGGAGAACGCCTCCCCCGATCTCGAGGATGCCGGTGACGTAGCGGAACCACTGGCCGATGCCGATGGCATCGAAGAGGCCCACCATCTGCGGGTCGCCCGCGACCTTGTGGCCGCCGGCAATGAAGAACATGAGCGCCAGCAGGACCTGCACGATCCAGAGGGCAACGGTGAGGGGCTTCCCGGTCCTGTGCGTCTCGACTCGGGGGGAGATGGCTGCGGTCATGATGGGCTCCTTGTTGGTGACGCCCGTATCGATGCCGCAGGCGATCCGCCGGTGATGGAAGCGACGCGCAATTCAGCGTTGCGCGAGCGCAACGCCCCCGCTATGGGCTGACCCGTGCAGACGGCACTCGAGCGCACCATCGCCGGCGTGCCGCTGTCGGAAGAGGAAGCGCTCGCCTTCGCCGACGCAGGGAGCGCGCTCGTGGGCGACGTGCGCGCCGCCGCGGCTGCCGTCCGCGACCGCGCCTTCGGGCGCGTGGTGACCTACTCGCCCAAGGTCTTTCTGCCGCTCACCAACCTCTGCCGCAACCGGTGCGACTACTGCTCGTTCCGGCGCTCGCCCGGCGAGCCGGGCGAGTGGACGATGACGCACGCTGAGGTCGAGGAGCAACTGGCCCGGGCGCGCGCGCTC
This sequence comes from Polyangiaceae bacterium, assembly GCA_035499695.1. Taxonomy (GTDB): domain Bacteria; phylum Myxococcota_A; class Polyangia; order Polyangiales; family Polyangiaceae; genus Palsa-1150. The sequence goes on along the minus strand of DATJYG010000883.1, from coordinate 157 downwards.
GGGTGCGGCGAAGCACTGTTCTGTCTCGGGGATACGCCCGAGAAGGCGTTCTCGGCCTACCGGCGGACGCTGGCGGCGATCGGGCACGCGAGCACCGTCGAGTACCTGCACTGGGCTGGCTCGGCGGCAATCGCGCACGGGCTGCTCCCACACACCA
>DATJYG010000882.1:0-13104 GCA_035499695.1 Polyangiaceae bacterium | reverse complement strand
CGAAGGCGTCGCGAGTCGCGTCGGTCGGCGACGTACGCCAGAGCGTGCAGATCCATGTCGAGCAGCGTCGTTCGAAGGGCGGCAGGATCGGGCAGCGCCTCGTAGACGTCGAACACCTCGGCGGCGGGCCCGCACGCGAGGCTCGTCACGCGCGCGGCGCGATCGTCGCACGCCGACACGGTGGCCTCTATCTCGCGGGCAAGAAGGGGCCGCCGGTTGCGGACGGCGCGCGCGGCGGCAAGGTTCAAGAAGCACCGATCCAGCAGTGGGCCGACGCGGCCGACCCCCGCCGGCGCGTCCTCGTAGATGCCCGCGATGGTGAGAAAGTCGCCGGCGTAGCCGCGAGGCTTGGAGCACCAGCGCTCCGCATTCGCCGACAGCAGGGTGTAGGGATGCAGCTCGGATCGGACGCGCGCGCCTACGCGAGTTGCCTCGTCGGAGTTGCACGCCGAGCTGTCGAGCATCTCGCCGAACACGACCTCGAAGTCGGCGAACGACGACTCGATCAGCGCGGCCGTCGCTGGCGAAACGGTGCCCTTCCTCGAGGCCTCTCGATCGGCCCGCAGCACGAGCTCCTTGAGGTCGGCGATCGCGGGCCCCAGCTGCTCCCATGCACCGGTCGGCCCGTGAATCGAACATGCGCTCGTCACCATCATCCTCGTCACCTCCTGGCCGACGCACGTGTGCGACGCGCGTGCCATGACGCGGGGCAAGGAGGCCCATGGGAGATTCGCGCATTCCGAGCGAGGCGGCGGCGCCACATTGCCTCGCGGACGACGAACTTTCGTCGGCGGCGACGAAGGTTCGTCGCGTGCCCGACCTCCCTGGCGCTCACGCGATGAAGCGGTGATAGCCTGGTTGCTGGGCGTCCGTGTCCCCCCGTCCGGCTCTCGCCACCAGTGCCGCGGTGCTCCTGCTTCTCGCGGCAACGCCTGCCCGCGCAGACGACGACGTCGCTTTGCGCGCCGTTCCGAACATGCGCATCTTCGCCGACAAGGACGGCGTTCCACAGAGCTCCATCCTCGCGATGGCGATGGAGAAGGACGGGAGAGTCTGGATCGGCACGCAGGACGGCCCCGCCGTCCACGATGGCCGGGGCTTCGTGCCCGTGCCGCTCCCGAGCGGCGCGGAGTCCGTGACCGTCGACGCGATCCAGATCGCGGCCGACGGCTCGGTGTGGCTGGCCACCGATGGCGGCGGCGTGTGGCGCCGCGCCGGGGAGCGCTGGACGCACTACGGGAAAGACGAAGGGCTCCCATCGGATCACGTGGCGGCGCTCGCGGAGGCGACGGGCGCGATGTGGGCAGGGACCACGTTGGGGCTCGCGCGTCTGGACGGCGACCGCTGGGTGACCGCCGACCTCGCGCCGGCAGCCATGGCGGGAGCGAAGATCTTCGTCCTTCAAGAGGGCACGCTGCCGTCCGGCGAGCACACGCTGTGGGTGGGAGGCGAAGGCGGACTCGCGCACTGCGAGGGGACTCACTGCGCGAGCTTCCGCACGAAGAAGGACGGCCTGCCCGGCGACGTGTACGCGGTCCTGCAGACGACGGCCGAAGACCGCGCGCCTTCGTTGTGGATAGGAACCGACCACGGGCTGGTGCGGCTCACGAATGGGCGATGGGAAACCTTCGACGTCGCCGGAGGATCGCTCCCCTTCGACGAGGTGCACGCGCTGGCGGAGACGGTCTCCGGCAGCGGCCGGCGCACCCTCTGGGTCGGCACCTACGGCGGCGGCATCGCACGCCTGTCGGGCGGGCGCTGGACGAGCATCAATTCGAAGAACTCGCGGCTCCAGAACGACTACATCGCGTCGCTCTTGCCGAGCAGCGGTCCGCTCGGCAGCCGCACGATCTTCATCGGCACCGACGGTGGTGGGCTCGCGCGCCTTCGCCACGACGCGTGGGCAGGCCTGTCGGTCCGTGCGTCAGGCCTCCCCGGAAGCGGTGCCTTCGGCATCTTCGAAACGCCGGCAGAGGGCGGCGGCCCGAGCGAGATGTGGTTCGCCACCGACGGGGGTCTCGGGCGCTGGACCGGCAAGGGTTGGAAGGTCTACGGGGTGAAGGACAAGTCGATCCCCACCGACTACGTCCTCGCCGTCACGCGATGGCCGCGAGATCCGAAGGCGCTATGGCTCGGCACCTACGAAGGCCTCGTCCGCTGGGTCGAGGGCGGGCCGCCGCGGGTGCTCACCCCCCAGAATTCGCCTCTGCGCGGAGTGCACGTGCACTACGTCCGCCCGTCGGAAGACGGACAGTCGCTCTTCGTCGGTACGGATGAAGGCGCCGCGATCTGGCACGGGGAGGACGCCTGGGAGATCTACACGCACGCGACGTCTCCCGTCGCCGAGGGCGGAGTGCGAGCCATCGTCGAGACGACCGGACCGCGCGGCACCCGGGCGCTGTGGATCGGCAGCGATGGCGGACTGGCGCGCCGCGAGGAAGGGCGCTGGAGCACCTACGACACGCGGAATTCGCCCCTCCAGAACCACGAGATCCTGGGGATCACCGAGGTGCACGACGCCTCCGGCGGACGCGTCCTCTGGATCGGCGCCGCCACGGGAGGCGTCGCCCGTTACGACCTGGTCGCCGACCGGTGGCTGGAAACACTCAGCCGCAAGTCGCGACCTGCGCTCCCCGACGACACGGTCTACGAGGTGCGTCAGGACGCCCTGCACCGCATCTACCTGTTCACCAACCGTGGCGTGGCGCGCCTCACTCCGCGTGCGCCGACGCCCGACGATCCGGCGACCTTCTCCATCTACACGTACACGACCGAGGACGGCATCCCCAGCAACGAGTGCAACAGCGGGGGAGCCTTCGTCGACTCCGGCGGGCGCATCTGGACGGGGACGATCGTCGGCGTGGGGGTGTTCGATCCCGCCGACGAGGTGCCCGACGCGGCGTCGAAGACCCTGCTGCTCGAGCCCCCGCACGTCGGCGACGATGCGCGCTCTCTCTCTGCAGGCGACGCCCTCGCGTGGGACGAGAACGCGCTGGAGTTCCGCTATTCGCTGCTCAGCCCCATGCGCGACGGCGACACGCGCTTCCGCACGCAGCTGCTCGGCTTCGATCGGAGAGAGAGCACGTGGTCGGCCGACGCGAAGAGCAAGTACACGAACCTGCCAGAAGGCAACTACACGTTCCGCGTCTGGGGCCGCGACTACGCGGGCAACGAGTCGGGCCCGGTCGAGATCGCGTTTCGGGTCAAGCCTGCACCTTGGCGGACGTGGTGGGCGTGGCTCACCTACGCGCTCGCCCTCGGGGCGGTCGCCTACGGTGGCCACCGCGTCCGCCTGCGCACGCTGCGGCAGCGGACGCGCCAGCTCGAGGATCGAGTCGCGGAACGCACCGCGGAGCTCGACGCGAAGAACGAGCAGCTGGCGGTGCACTTGCGCGAGCTCGCGGTCGCGCAGGTCGAGACGCAGCGCAAGAACACGGAGCTGGACACGAAGGTGGCCGAGCTCGCACGCAAGAACAAGGAGCTCGAGGAATCGCACCGGCGCGCAGACGTGATCTTCTCGGCCCTCGCCGACGTGCTGCCCGGAGTCGTCCTCGACGGCAAGTACCGCCTGGAGGAGAAGATCGGGACCGGCGGCTTCGGAGCCGTCTTCCGCGCGACGCACCTGGCGCTGGGACGCGAGGTCGCCGTGAAGGTCTTCCGCCCTTCACAGGGCAACGACTCGCCGCAAGCGCTCGAGCGCTTCCGCGCAGAGGGCGCAACGGCCTGCCGCGTCAACCACCCGAACGCCGTGCAGATCTTCGACTCCGGCATCAGCGCAGAGGGAATTGCCTTCCTGGTGATGGAGCTGCTCCAGGGGCGCACGCTCGCCGACGAGATCGCAGACGGGCACACGGTTCCGCTGCGCCGCTGCGCGGAGATCCTCGACGTGATGTGCAACGTGCTCTCGGCGGCGCACGACAACGGCCTGATCCACCGCGACATCAAGCCGGACAACGTCTTCCTCCACAAGTCGGCGGGCGGCGAGGAGCTGGTCAAGGTGGTCGACTTCGGCATTGCCAAGCTGATGGGGCTCGACGCGCTGAGCCCGGACGCGACCGGTACGCTGGGACTCGTCGGCACGCCCAGCTACATGGCGCCGGAGCGCTTCGGGGGCGAGCCGTACGACGCGCGCTCGGACGTCTACAGCGTCGGCGTCACGTTGTTCGAGATGATCACGGGGCAGCTGCCCTTCCCGCACGGTGATCGCCCGGTCTTCGACATCGTCCTGAGACAGCTCACCGAGGCGCCGGTCGAGGTGACGGTCTTGAACTCGCTCGTGCCCGAGGCGGCTGCGCGCATCGTCATGCGCTGCCTTTCGAAGGACCCGGCGGCGCGCCCCACGCTTCGGGAGCTGGCCCAGACCTTTGCGACGGAGGTCGACGTGCTCCCCGACAGCGTCAAGGACACCACGTACGTCGTTCAGCGCCTCAGCATCAAGCTCGACGCGCGCAAGGCCGACCAGCTCGCCGATACCATGTCTCTCGAAACGAAGACCCAGCAGCGCGGGAAATCCTCCAGGCCCCCGCCGGCATCCAAACGAGCCGGCTGATGACCGAGTACGCGCTCCGCGCCGGAGACGGAGCGGTCGGTCGGCTGCAACTCCTCGCCCGCGTGCACCGGCCGGCGACCGAGGCGCTCGTCGATCGCATCGGCGCGCGCGAGGGCCAGACGTGGCTCGACCTGGGGTGCGGCATCGGGGACGTCTCGCGCCTGCTCGTCGCACGCGGCGCCCGCGTGACCGCCGTGGATGCTGACGAGGGCGCCGTCGAGGCTGCACGTGCCGGACTCGCCGACTTCGGCGGTGCCGTCGAGGTCCGGGTCGGCCGCGCGCAGGATCTATCGGACGTTGGGCGCTTCGACTCCGTCTACGCGCGATGCCTGCTGAGCCACCTGGCGGCGCGCGACGACGTGCTCGCCGTCATGGTGCGCGCAGCACGCACCAGCGGGGCCGTGGCCGTCGAGGACGTCGACTTCTCGGGCGCCTTCTGCCACCCGGCTTGCGGCGCGTTCGACCGCTACTGCGCGCTGTACCGCGCCGTCGTCGTCGCCCGCGGGGGCGATCCACTCCTGGGCCGCGCGCTGCCCTCGATGCTCGTGCACCACGGGCTCGCAGACGTCGAGGCGCTCGCGGTGCAGCCCGCGTTCGTGGCGGGCGAGTGCAAGGCGATGCCGCACGTCACCCTGGAGCACCTGCGCGAGTCGATCGTGGCAACCTCCCTCGCGACGAGCGCCGAGATCGACGGGCTCGTCGCCGAGCTTCGCGCATTCGAGGCTCTGCCCGACTCGCTCGTCGCGATGCCACGAATCGTTCAGGCCTGGGGCCGCGTCACTTGAAGCGCCCGCAGGCGATCGGCACGAAGGGCTCGTGGTCGCCGGCGGTGCGCGCCTCCTCGATCTGGGCGTAGAACGCCTTGCCGACGTCGCGCGAAAAGCCGACCTGCACCGTGCCGCTCTCGGCGCGCGGTCGCTCGACGAACTCGAGGAACGTCGCCTCCGCCGGATCGCCCGCGGCGAGCCCCTTGGTGAACACCTGCCTCACGAGCCCGAAGCCGTCGTGCCGCGTCACGATGCTGCCGCGCATCTTCACCCCGAGCGCGTCGAGCTCGCGCACGTACGCCTCGAGGTCGTCCACGGCGTACGCCACGTGCTGGATCGCGTGGTCGCCGTGCGCGCGCACGAAGGCCGACACTTGCGACTCGGCGTCGCGGTCGATGCCCTCGACGAGCGCGACGCCGAAGTCGTCGAACCGCAGGCACCAGAGCTTCATGCTCGAGCGCCGATCATCGGGGCACACGTCGTCGATGCGGGCGACGACCTGGCCTCCCCCGAGGCGCTCGTGCACCGCGGCCCACCGCTCGATCGTGCCGGAGGCCACCGCGTACGTGACGTGATCCACGCGTTTGAGCCATGCCATGCGACTACCCCCGTGTTTGGACCGGCAGCACCACCGTGAAGAGGGACCCGCGTCCGGGTCCGTCACTGCGCGCCGACACAGTGCCGCCGTGCCCGTCGACGATGTGGCGCACAATCGCGAGCCCGAGTCCCAGGCCGCCGCGCCCGGGAGCGCGTGAGGCCTGTCGGAAGGGGCGGAACAGATACGGCATGAACTCGGCGGCAATCCCCTCCCCCTGGTCGGCCACCTCGAGGTGAATCGCTACGTCCTTGCGCGCCACGCGAACGGCCACGCGGCCACCTTCCGGCGAGAACTTGATGGCGTTGACGACGAGGTTCCAGGCGACCTGTTGCAAGCGCTGCGGATCACCCGAGATGTCGCAGCCCTCGGCATCGGCCGAGAGATCGAGCGCCACACGTCGCTCCTCCGCGGCGGGCGCGAGCATTTCGAGCGTCTCGCGCACGACGTCGGCGACGTTCATGCGACGGCGAGCGAGGGAGAAGTTGCCCGTGGCGGCGCGCGAGATGTCGAGCACGTCCTCGACGAGGCGCGACTGCATGTCGGCGTTGCGCTCGATGATGTCGAGCGCCTTGGTGGTGACCTCGGCGCGCACCGCCCCGCGGCGAAGCACGCGCGTCCAGCCGAGGATCGCGTTGAGCGGCGTCCGGAGCTCGTGGGACACCGCGGCGAGGAACCGGTCCTTGGCGGCGTTGGCGTCCTGCGCCTCGCGGTAGAGGCGCGTGTTGTCGACCGCGAGCGCCGCCCGCGCCGCGAGCTGCTCGGCGAGCGAGAGCTCGGCGCGCGTGTGGCGCCGGCCGGAGCAGAACGCCAGCGTCAGCGAGCCGAGCACGCGGCCGCGCACCTCGAGGGCGACGCTCAGGATCGACTCGGGCCTCAGGTCGGCGATGGCAGCGCGATGATCGCTGCCGAGCGAGGTGCGCACGATCCACGCCTGGTCGACGTTCGGCTCGAATTCGGACGAGCCTCCGGTCATCGCGCAGAGCGTGCGTGGGGCGGCGGTGGCGAGCGCCTCCGCGAGCCTGCTCAGCTTGTCGGCGGGCACCAGCGACGTGCCCCGCACGACCCGCCGAACGCAGTCGTCCTGCTCGAGCACCTCGAGTACCGCCACGTCGGCCAGCTCACCGAGCGCGAGCTGCGGGATGTTCGCGAGCGCCTCGTCGTAGTCCATCGAGGACGACAACGAATGCATCGCGTCGTCGAGGAGCTTCGCCCGGCGCTGCGAGTGCTCGGCCTCGGCACGTGCGACCTTCTCCAGTACCAGCAGGTGCTCGCGCTCCTGCTCGACGCGCTTCTGCGCGTCGATGTCGGTCATCGTGCCGAACCACTGGGTGACGGGCTGGCCGTCGGCCGCGAGCGGCAGCGCGCGCAGAAGGTGCCAGCGCCACTGACCGTCGTGACGGCGCACGCGGGCCTCGACCTCGAATGCCTGGCCGCTCGCGAGCGCCTTCAGCCACCGGGCATGGCAGAGGGGACGCTCGTCGGGGCTGAGCACTTGCTCCCATCCCCAGCCGAGCGCGTCGACCGTCGCGCGCCCCGTGTACTCGCGCCAGCGCGCGTTGACGTAGGTGACGTCCCCGTTCGGCGCCGCGTTCCACACGATGTGCGGGATGGCCTCGGTCAGCAAGCGGAAGCGCTGCTCGCTCTCGCGCAACGCGTCCTCGGCGCGTTTTCGCGCCGTGACGTCCACGAACGCGGCGACGGCGCCACGCAGCTCACCGCTCTCGTCGAAGATGGGCGCACCGTGGCCGACCATGCTCACGCGCCGCTCGCCGTGCACGACGGCGTCGAACTCCACGTCGAGCACCTCGCGCTTCTCGCGCAGCGCCCGATGCAGCGGCAGGTCGTCGGCCTCCATCGCCTCGCTGCCGCGGAAAACGCGGTACGACGTCTGAGGGTCGGGCGCTGCGGGATCGATCGAGGCGTTCTCTTCGGGCGCGTGCCCCATGAGCTCCGCCTGGAAGCGGTTGTTCGTGACGAAGCGGCACTTCGGGTCGCGCGCGATGCTGATGCCGATCGGAATCACGCGCAGCAGCGTGTCGAACTCGACCATCTGCCGCTGCAGCTCACGTTCGAGCTCGTCGATGCGACGGGCCGCCTCGTCCGTCATGTGCGTGCGCTTCAGGCTAGCAGCGAGCGCGACTACCGCAGACGGGTACCCGCCTAAGCGAACGCGACAGCGAGGTCGTCAGTGTAGGCGTCTATCGGCTCGCGACCGCCGTGTCGACATCGACGCTGTCCCCACTGGCGAAGGTGAGACGGCGGATCATCTCGGACAGCGTCCGCAGGTCCACCGGCCTGTCGATGAACACGAAGCGCGCGGCCTGGTCGGGCGAAGCGACCTGAACGTGATTCCGGAGGTCGACGCCGCTCATGCCGGGCATCGCCACCTCGCACAGCACGACGTCGTACCAGTCCCCCACCCCCATCGAGGCAAGGGCCTGACGCGCGTCGGTCGCGACCCTCACCTCGAACTCCTCGGAAAGCGCCAGCCGCAGCGCCTCGGCGAGGAGCGGCTCGTGGTAGACGACGAGCACGCGCGCGACGCGCGGCCTCGTACCGGAGGTGACCTTGCGGCCGGCGCTCGCTGCCGCTCCGATCGATTCGTCGACCACCTGCGCATTGCGCCGCGCCAGCTCCTCGCGGTTCACTTTCTTCTGACCACGACAGACGTTGCACGTCTCGCGAACCCACGTGCCCGACAGGAGCTGAACGAGCACCGCCCCGCTGGGCATGCCGGACTCGTCCTCGCACGCCGGGCATGGCGCTAGAGACTCGGCAGGCAGGGCCGGAGGCCCTCGCTTGATCCACGCTCGAACCTTGCGCTCGTCGACCATCGCGCCGGTGGAGTCGTCGACGATGGCGACGAAGCGGCGCCCGTTGCGCCGGGCGACGTCCACCAGGGCCAGGGCCTGGGCGAGCGTGAGATCGTGCCCCACTGCATCGTCCCCCTCTGCGATCACACGGAAGTCGGAGCGTCGTCGGGGGTCCATCGGGGTGCGTATCTGATAGGGGGGCGCCGGGATGGTACGAGACGAGGACCGCGCGCGCTCTGAATTTTCACCCGTGCTAAAAACACGAGGTTGACTGCGGCGCCGTCGCCTCGCTGCTTGCTGACGGCGCGCATCGTCGCCGTGGTGACGGTCCTCGCGCTCCTCGCCATCGCGCACCGGCAAGGCGTCTTTCACAGCTTCGCGAGTCCGGCGCAGGCCACGCGGACGCTGCAGGAGCTCGGCGCCTGGGGCTACGTCGCGTTCATCGTCGCGTACACGATCCTGCAGCCATTCGGCGTTCCTGGCACGGTGTTCATCTTCGCCGCCCCGCTCATCTGGCCGTGGCCCGTCGCGTTCGCGCTTTCGATGGTGGGGACCATGTCGGCCAGTGTGGTGGGCTTCTCGTTCGCGCGCTTCGTGGCGCGTGACTGGGTCTCGGGCCTCGTCCCTGCGCGGTTCAAGCGTTACGAGGAGGCGCTGGCGCGCAGGGGCTTCCGAACCGTGTTCGTGCTCCGGTTCGTGTTCTGGATGCCTCCGCTGCTGCACGCGTTCTTCGGCGTCTCGCGCGTGCCCTTCTGGACGCACTTCTGGGCCTCGCTCGCCGGCTACGTGGTGCCGCTGCTGCTCGTGAGCTACTTCGGGCAGGCGGTGTACGACGCGTTGAGGAACGCGCCGGTCGGGGTGTGGATCGCGATCGGCGCGGGCGTCGCCGCCGTCTGGATCGGTGCGTGGCTCGTCCACCGTCGACGGGCCGCGCTGCACGGCGCAGGATGACTCAGCGGGTGTCGGCGGGGTTGCAGTGGGTCATACAAGAACCCAACCTGTTTTCATGGCCATCCTGCTCGACCACACCATCGTCCCCGCGCACGACAAGGTCGAGGCGGCGGCGTTCTTCGCGAGCATCTTCGGGCTCGAGGTCAGCCCGCCGATGGGCCCCTTCGCTCCAGTTCGCGTGAACGACGAGCTGACGCTGGACTTCCAGGACCGCGAGCGGTTCGAGTGGCACCACTACGCGTTCCACGTCGACGACGCCGAGTTCGACGCGATTCTCGAGCGCGTGATCGCTGCGGGCATCCCGTACGGCAGCGGCCCGTACTCGCTGGAGGACGGACAGATCAACCATCGCCACCGCGGTCGCGGGGTCTACTTCAAGGACCCCAACGGCCACGTGCTCGAGCTCCTCACTCGGACCTAGCCGTCGTCCTCTTGACCTCGCTTGCCGAGGAGTGGATCCTCGCGGTCTCGAAGGGGGTCCACATGACCAAGGGGATTGACGCGATGACCAGGACAGCTTGGTTCTCCGCGCTAGCAGCGCTCGTGGCGTGCGGCGGTGGAGGAGCCGACGCAGTGCCCGCGACGCCTGCGGCTCCGTCGGCAGCTCCGGCGCCAGCCGCTCCGACCGATACGCCTGCGGCGTCGACGATCGCTCCACCTGCCACGAGTGCCGCTCCGGCGGCAGATGCCGCGCCGGCGGGCCCTGCGTGGGCGGTGTCCGGAACGTGGGCCGAAGCCTGCTCCTGCGACATCCCCTGCCCCTGCCTCACCGGCAAGGTGCCGTCGATGGGCCACTGCAACGAGACGATGATCTTCCACGTCGACAAGGGCAACTACGACAAGACGACGCTCGACGGTCTCGACGTCGTCATCATCGGCCAGTCGACGCAGGGCAAGACGTTCGACCAGAGCATCGCCGACAAGGACATGCCCATCGTCAACACGTACCTGCCGGCCAACACGAGCGACGACGTCGCCAAGGCCGCCGACGCCATCTTCACGCGTCTGTCTTTCGAGATGCCGCTCGGCACGAAGAAGCACGCGGTGAAGAGGCTCGGGGTGAGCGCCAAGTTCGCGACCGACACGCTGGACATCGAGATCCCCGGCGTCCTCAAGGCGCACCTGAAGGCGCAGAAGGACAAGGACGGCAAGCAGAAGCCGTTCGACGCGATGGCGTCGACGGGCGTGTTCTCGAAGGGCGTGCAGGGGATCTCGCTGAGCCTCGACTTCCACGACGACGGCGCTGCCTGGAAGATCAAGGATCGCCACGCCGCGTGGGCGCCGTTCGCGTGGGACTCGACCAAGGGACCGCTCCCGTGGGAGCCCGGGTACAAGGCGCCTGCGCAGTGAGCTGACGCCTGCGCTCGGCAGGACCTGCTCTTGCACATCGTCAGCATGGACGAGCCGTCGGCTCCGGCTCGATGGAGGACCCCATGCTGAAGAAAACTGCACTCCTCGCCCCCTTTGCGCTAGTCGTCGTCGCGACCGCGTGCGTGGGCGAATCGCCTTCGACGAGCGGAGAGGGCGAGGAAGGCACGCCCCAAGCGAACGGCGCCGAAGGTCTGAAGGGCACCGACGACGGCGTGACTGACGAGCAACTGGCGGACTCCGAGTCCGAGCTCCGCGGCGCAGTAGGCGGCGTTCGACGCGGCGGAGCTGTCCGCGCGGGCGGCGTTGCCGTGGGTGGTCGCGGCGTCGCCGTGGGTGGTCGCGGCGTCGCCGTGGGCGGTCGCGGCGTCGCCGTGGGAGGCGTCCGGCGCGGTTGGGTCAGCGGGAGATGGGCTCCGGGTTGGGGCTGGTCTCACGGTGTCTGGGTCGTCGGCGGCGGCGGTCAGTACACGTGCGTGCACGACCTCGATTGCGCCGGGCCGCTGGGACCCGGCGTGGCGATCTGCGACTTCGAACCGTCGCTCGGCCTCGGCTACTGCATCGCCCCGAACTGGTACTGAACCGGCACGAGCTCTCCGCTCTTGACGTAGGCCCGGGCACGCGCGGCGATGCGCTTGCCCTGGTCGGCGTCGAAGAACACGGGAGCACCCGAGCGCTCGTAGCTCATCACGTTGTCGGGCACCTGGCTGTGCGGGTTGCCGAAGTAGTGTCCGAGCTCGTGCGCCAGCACCGTCGTCGGCGCCGACGCGACCAGGATGAGGTAGTGCACCCCCGACGGCGCGTGCCAGTGCACGCCGCGCCGCACCTGGGCAGGGTCGTCGACGTCGCGCAGCAAGCCCACGACGAACACGTCGATGACGTGCGGGGTGACGTGCGACGCCAGCGCGTTGCGATCGGCACGCGTCTCCACGTGGGCCAGACGCGCGTCGAGCGGCGCACCGTCGGCCTTGGCGAAGCGGACGCCGAAGGGCTCGAACAACCCCTCGGCCGCGTCGATCTCGGCGGCGAGCCAACCGGCATCGGCGAGCGGCTTGCCCGCGTCGTCGAGGGCGCTCGAGACCCGCAGCGAGAACGTGGTCGCGGCCGGGGGCGACGCCTGGGCGAGCACGAGACCCGCCAGGGCGCACATCGAGGGAATCGCCGGGCCCACGGTGCAGGGAGCATAGCCGGCCCCGTGGAGCTCCCGGACGCAGCGATCTGCCTGGCACAGCGGTGACACAGGCTCCTCGCTCGGATCGGCCTTCCATCCGGGGGGATTGCGAGACGGTCTTGCGGCACGAGGGTTGCTGAGGCGGGGCCCCGAATGCGTCTGCCCACCAAGCTTGCCTTCACCGCCTTTCACATTGCCGTCGCCGGAACGCTCGCCTGCAGCGCCAAGACCGACGGCGGCACGGACCACGCGGCCGACGCAGCTCCCGACGTGCCGATGGAGGCCGCCAGCGACGCGGCCGGTGACGCCGTCGATGACGTGACCGTCGACGTCGCCGACTCGGCGACGAACGACGTGGCGACGCGAGACGCCGTCGCGATGGACGCGAGCGTCGTCGACGCCCCGACCGACGTCTTCACCGAACGGGGCGACGAGTGCGGAGAATACTTCTGCGGCTCGGTCACGGCCGACGCGGATTGCCCGGGTGCCATTTGCGATCTCTCGGAGTGCCCGCTCGATGCCGGGTGCGAACCATTCGTCTGATAGGATCCGCGTTGGCCCGGTCGGGCCAAGAGGACCCTTGAACGAGCGATGGATGCGCCACGGCGCGGCCCTGGTCGTCAGCCACGCCGACACGGTGACGATCGTCGGTTCCGACGGCGTAGCCCGACGTTTCGAGGGAGCGTCGGCCGACCTGGTTCGCGTCGCGCTCGAGTTCTGGTCGGCCCCGCACAGCGAGCAGGAGCTGGTGGAGCACCTGCGCGCCCTCGCGGGTGAGTGCGACCCGTCGCTCGTCGCCGAGACCGCCGAGTGTCTGCGGGCGGCGGGAGCAATCCGCGCCCACGAGGCTTCGCCGGCTCGGAGGCCCGCCGCGAATGCGCGGGCCA
>DATJYG010000881.1:0-15997 GCA_035499695.1 Polyangiaceae bacterium | reverse complement strand
CGGCTGTCGATGCAGTGCTCCACGGGCGCGCGTCGGAGGCCAGCGTGGCGTCCCTGCCTGCGTCCGAGCGGTCGTTCCGCCTCGTCACCGCGCGGGCGATCGACGACCGCATCGTGCGCGTCGTCCTGCGCTCCTTCGACGCGCGCCTGCTGAGCGACCTGGTCGACGCGAAGGTCGCGCGCGTCGCCGAGACGTGCGGGCTGTCGGACCGGGAGCGCGAGGTGCTGCAGCTGCTGCTGCGCGGGCGAGGGCTGGCTGACATCGCGACGATGCTCGAGATTGCTCCGCGCACCGTTAAGTTCCACCAGGCCAACGTGCTCCAGAAGCTCGGGGCCGACTCGCGCTTCGACCTGCTGCGCGTCGTGCTCTGAGCTACGACGGAAGCGCGACGACGACCGCCGTGTGGTTGTGGAACGCGTCCACCTCACGGTGCGCGCGCGCGATCTCGCCGTAGACGCACACGCCGGCGATGGGGGCTCGCAGCGCGCGCGACACGGCCCTGGGTTCCTCCCCGAAGCGCTCCCCGAGGACGGCGAGCCTGCCGCAGCACGAGAACACGAACGCACCCCCCGCGCGCTCACCGAGGCGGTCGCGAGCGAGATCCGCCGCCGCTTGCGAGGCGCCCAGCATGCCCGGCGGCGCCGCCCGCATCAGCTGAAAGCGAGCACCCTCGCCCACGACGCCGATGCGCACGGCGCCGTCGTCGCGCACCTCCATCGGAACGCGCACCACCGGCTCGGGGAGCGAAGTCACCTCCATGCCGAGGGGGAAGTGGTTGGCGAGGTACAGCTGGCGCTCCTTCAGCCCGGCCGGCGGCGTTCCGCCCGCGGCACGCGCGTCCTCGGCCCAGACGTCGAATGCGGGACGTCCGTCGAGCGCGACGATCCACGGCCCGTCGCTCGCGCTCACGCGCCGCGAGGGACCGATGAGCTGAAGCCCGTGCCGCGTGGCGATGCCCACGCGTCTGCGCGTGAACAGACCGGCGAGCACGACGCGATCCGCGTGCGCCTCGCCCTCGGCGAACACGCGCGCGCGGTCCATCGTGAAGTCGTCACCCGTCAGTCCCCCGGCGAGCTGCATACGCGCCGCGGTGCCCTTGCGCACGGCCGCGACGAAGGCGTCCCCGTCGACGCGAACACCCGGGGCAAAGGCGAGACAGAGCGCTTCCTCGAACCCCACGCGGGCCGCCGCGTCCGCCTCGCCCAGGATGCCGGCAGCCGCCGGGATCGTCTCGAGCAGCTCGGGCGAGCTCGCCGCGGCGGAGCTGACCGTCGCGCGCACGTCGTCGCCTCCGACGAGCGCGACGAGGACCCCGCGTCGCGCGACGCCGTGCTCGTCGAACACGGCGCCACCCGCCGTCCCGCCGAGGAGCGGAGCGCCCCCGAGCGCAGGCTCGACCGCACGGGGCACGGCCGCGACGTCGTCGTACGACGCGGAGGCGAAGACCAGGGCCATCGCGACGCGCGTGTTGCCCAGTCGCTCTCCGGCGAGCGCCGCCGCCTCTCGTGCCGCCTCCGCCGCGCCGGCGAGCGAGGTCGAGATGGCAACGCCGAACCGGATCATCCTTCGCCCCCTCGGCGGCGCGCCCGCCCGCAGTGCCCCGAGGGTAGCATGGCGCCTTGACCCGCCGCCGGCCCGATGCTTCACGTCACGCGGTGCGGATGCGACTCGTCCTCCTGTGTGCCGCCGCGAGCGCGGCGGCCTGCGCGTCGCGCGGCGGAGCTCCGGGGGCGAGCCTCGACGCGCTCGCGGCCGCGCTCGGGCAGGCCGCTGGCGGTGCGCACGTGGAGGGAACAGACGTCCGGTGGCAGAGCTCCGGCGGCGCCGTCGCCGATGCCACGATCGGACGCTGGGCGGTGTTCCTGGCGCGTGCGCCGGGCGAGGACACGCACGACGTGTGGCGCGCGCGGGTGCGCACGACGCAAGAGGGCGACGTTCTCGCCGTGGGCGACGCGTACGACCTGACGAACACGCCGCTCGGTGACGACCACGCGCTCGTCGTGAACGGCGACCATGCTGCGTTCGCGACCCGGGCCTACGGACGCGAGCAGAGCGTGACCATGCTCGATCTCTCGAGCGAGGGCGCCAGCAACCAGCAAGCGCGAGCGCTCGACCGGGCCATGGCGTCGCTGACCAACCTCCAGCAGACGGGAAGCCTCGACGGCGTGGGACGCGTGGACCTCACGCTCGAGTCGCCCGCCGACGCCGTGGGTCTGACGCTGGGCGAGAAGACGCTCGAGGTGTCGCTCTGGGAGCGCGGGGACCGTTCGGCCTCGCGCGAGGTCACGCTGGACGTGGCGAGCGGCGAGATGGCGCAGCCGGTGGCCGGCGTGCAGGGTGAGCACTCCGTACACCTGCCCAAGCGGTTCTCGCACTGGGCGGTCGACACGCTGCGCGCGGTGCCGTGGATCGGCCCTGCGCCGGTCGCGTGGATGGAGGACCAGGCACTCGCGCTGCGCGACTTCTGGCGACGCGTCACCTTCCACGGCGCCGGCGACCCGACGGACGTCGTCGCGGCCGTCGATCCGGGACCGCCCGTACTCGACACGTCGGAAGCGTCCGTCGAGGAAGCGCACTGGCCGCCCGCGCGCATCCCGTCGATCTGGAAGGAGCCCGAGAAGGGCGAGGGGGAGTGGGTCACGCCCGACATCCCGTGGCTGCGCCGCGTGCCCGCCGCAGCGTCGGATGCGCCGAGCGCCTTCTACCAGACCTTCGTGAGGCCCGACCCCGAGCGTCCCTACGCCAAGGTCCTCCTCGTGGCGATGGACACGCGGCAGCTCGACTTCGACATGGAGGCGGGCATGGAGGATCCCGAGCCGCTCACCGGTCCGCACGGCACCGGGCGCATCCCGCGCGACCCGGCCGTGTACCGCCGCGTCGCCGCCGCGTTCAACGGCGCCTTCAAGACCGAGCACGGGAACTACGGGATGATGGTGCACAAGCGCGTGCTCTTGCCGCCGGTGCCGGGCGCGGCGACGGTCGTCGTCCTCGACGACGGGCGCGTCGGCCTCGGCACGTGGGGGAGCAACCGCAAGGTCGGCGGCATCGTGGGCGTCGACGACGACGCGATCGTCTCGTTCCGCCAGAACCTCGACGCGCTCATCGACCGCGGGCAGGTGAACCCGACGGGCCGCAACCTCTGGGGCTTCACGCTACCCGGCAAGGGCGCCCAGACCGAGCGCTCGGGTCTGTGCGTGACGACGAGCGGGCACCTCCTCTACGCCTGGGGCGACGACATCAGCGCGACCAAGCTCGCCGAGGCCATGAAGATGGGCGGGTGCGACACCGGCATGCACCTCGACATGAACCCGTACCACACGGGGTTCCTCTTCACGGCGATCGACGATCTCTCGTCCAAGAAGTACCGCTCGCAGCTGCTCACGACGGGGATGTCGATCCCCACCGATCGCTACATCCAGTACGCGCCGAAGGATTTCTTCTACGTGATGGTGCACGACCCCACGCCGCCCGCGATCGACGGCGCGGCACCGTGGGCGGCGGACGGCGGATCACAGCCTCCGCCTCACTGGCTGCCGGGCGTGTGGGCCACGCGCGCCCAGACATCCGAGGGCGAGGTGCAGCTCCTCGACGTGGAGGCCGGACGCGCCGCGTGGACTGTGCGCGCCGGCAGCGAGGAGTCTCCGGCCGCCTCGCCGCTCCGGGAGCTGGCAGGCGACGACGCGCGGCACGTCCTCCTCGCCCTCGGCGCGGGCGTGGCGCCAGAGAAGCACCCGCGCGGGATCGCGACCGACGGCCGCCTCGCCGTTCCCCTGCACGGCGGCGACGGCTGGGGCGCCATCGCCATCGGGGCCGACGGCAAGCTCGCCATCGTGCGCGGCGACGACGTGCCGCCGCTCGACGCGACGCACGGGCAGCTGCTCGAGGTGCCGCTCCTCATGTGGAACGGGAAGGCGCTTCCGCAGACCCCCGGCGACCCCCGCCTCCGGTCGGCCATCGGGACGACGCCTGATGGGCGCGTGCTCGTGGCGCGCGGTACCTTCGCCAGCGCAGCGCCCCTCGCCGAGGCGCTCGCGCGCGCCGGGTGCATCCGCGTCGCATCACTCGATCGGGGCGAGCTCGCGACGGCCCTCGTCGACCGGGCCGGCAGCCCGAGCCCGCCGCACGCCCGCTACGAGGAATCGGTCCTCTACGCGCTCGCGCGCCCCTTGCCGCCCCGCGCGTTCCGGTTCGAGCCGGCGACGATGGTCGCTCAGACGGCCAAGCCGCACTGAGGGCTAGTTCAGTCCTGACCCTGCACGGGTTGCGTCGCGCCCTTGTCCTCTTTCGCCGCAGGGGCGGTGGGTGTCGACCCCTCGTTGCCGTTCTCGTCGGACGGCACGTCGCTCGTCCCCTCGTCGGCGCCCGCATCCGGCTTGTCGTACTTCGGGGGCTCGCCGGGGTGCGACCAGTCGACCCAGTACGCCTTGGTCTCTCGCACGTCGAGGTGCACGAAAGAGCTGTTCGGGTAGTACCCGCAGCCGGCGCTCCGGAGGGTCCTGCAGAAGTCGCGCAGGACCTCGTTGGACACTCCCTGCACGCGGAAGTCGAGCGCGCGTCCCAGGTTGTGATTCGAGTGCGGCGTGTACTGCGTGGGCGTGTATGCCCGGTAGCCGCTCACCACCTCGATCGTCTTGCCCGCGAAGTGGCTCGAGACGATGCCCACCAGCGCGACGAGCCGCGGGTCGATGGGGTGCGTCGCGTTGCCCTGGCGCATCATGCGCTCGAAGGCGGCCAGGGCGCTCGGGGGGATGTGGCCGTGCGCGTCCTTCACGCGGATCCGGAACTCCTCGCCCAGGCGCTCGGCGTGGACCACGTCGGTTTCGAAATGGCCGCGTGGCTCGGGCGTCGGCATCAGGGCGGAGGTCGTCGCGGGGTGCGCGGGCTTGTCGCGGCCCGCCTTGTCCGTGTCCCTGTCCTTCTCGCCTTTTTCGGACTTCTCGCCCTTCTTCTTGGGGGAGTCGACCCCGGGGATGGTCAGGACCTCGCCGGGCTTGAGGTGCGCGGGATCTTTGATGTGGTTGGCGTCGACGATGGCCTTCACGCTCACGTGGTAGCGGTGGGCGATCGCCTCGATGGTGTGACCCCGCTGGACGACGTGCTGGACGTCCCCGAGGAGGAGCGCGACCGTGAGGGCGAACATCGGGGGCCTCATACCTCCATCCGGCAGAGCCTGCGAACCCCGTTTTTTGACGGGGTCTCGGACGGTCTGCAACACTTAGGTTCGGGCGGAAACGTATGGCCGAAGGCAAGAACCTCGTCGGCGTCGACATCGGCGCCAGCTCGATCAAGGTCGTGCAGCTCAAAGAGGCACGCAAGAAGCTGCAGATCGTGCGCTGGGGGTTCGCCCACCTGCCGCCGCAGACGATCATCGACGGCCACGTGATGAACGCCGGCGCCGTGACCGAGGCCCTCGCCCGGATCTTCACCGACAACAAGATCCAGCAGAAGGACGTGGCCATCGGCGTCTACGGCCAGAGCGTCATCGTCCGCAAGATCACCGTCCCGATGATGACGCCGGCCGAGCTCGACGAGCAGATTCACTGGGAGGCCGAGCAGCACATCCCCTTCGACATCAAGCTGATGTCCATCGACTACGAGGTCCTGCGCCGCCGTCCCGAGGCCGGCCAGATGGACCTGCTCCTCGTGGCGGCCAAGAAGGACGAGATCAACGACTACGCGTCGATCCTCCGCGAGGCGAAGCTCAAGCCGGCGGTCGTCGACATCAACGCGTTCACCATCCAGAACATCTTCGAGCACCAGTACGGGCTGCCGCCGGACGGGACCATCGCGCTCCTGAACGTGGGCGCCGCCGTCTCGTCGCTCAACATCGTCTCCAAGGGCGTGAGCGCGTTCACCCGCGAGATCACCAACGCCGGGAACGCGATCACCGAGGAGGTCCGCAAGTCGCTCAACTGCTCCTACGAGCAAGCCGAGGCCTACAAGATGGGCGGCGGGCCGACGCAGATCGTCCCGCAGGAGGTCACGCAGATCGTCAACCAGGCGTGCTCGGGGCTCGCCGGCGAGATCCAGCGCTCGCTCGACTTCTACCTCGCCACGAGCGGCGAGCAGGAGATCAGCCGCATCTACGTCTCCGGCGGCAGCGCGTACCTCGCGCCGCTCACGCAGGCGATCGAGAAGCGCGCCCGCGTGCCCGTGCAGCTCTTCGACCCGATGGTCAACCTCGGCGTCGACGCCAAGTTCGTGAACGAGCCGCAGCTCCGGTCGATGGCCGCGCAGATGGTCGTCGCCCTCGGGCTCTCGCTCCGGTGCGACAAGGAGCGCCGCCAATGGTCCGCATAAACCTGCTGCCCGATCGCAAGCAGGCGGTCCGTCGCGCGGCGGCCGCCGGCGAGCCGTCGCAGCTCTGGCTCCTCGGCGTGCTGGGCTCCCTCGTCGTCACCGTGATCATCTGCCTCTTCATCCAGAAGATGAAGCAGGACGAGTTCGCGGCCATCGTCGCCGAGAACACGCGAACGCAGGGGCAGATCGACGCGATCAAGAAGACCATCGCCAACCACGCCGAGATCCAGGCCAAGCTGAAGGAGCTCCGCAACCGCGAGGAGGCGATCCAGAAGCTGCAGGCGGCGCGCACGGGGCCGACGGCGACGCTGCTCGAGCTCGCGCACGTGCTCACGCCGGGACGCGGGCCGACGACAGACCGCGACAAGCTCGAGCAGCTGAAGCGCGACAATCCCGCCGAGGTCTACAACCAGAACTGGGATTCGCGCCGGCTCTGGCTCACGTCGTACCTCGAGAGCGATCGCACGGTGAAGCTCGAGGGACTCGCGCGCGACGGCGAGGACGTGAGCGAGCTCGAACGCCGCCTCAAGCTGAGCGACTACTTCACCGACGTGAAGCTGCTGCCGGGCGCGAAGACGACCGACGCGACGTCACACCAGGAGCTCTTCAGGTTCCAGCTCTCTGCGAAGGTGAAATACTAGCCATGGCGAACCCGCAGACTTCGGCGCTCAACAAGCTGCCCCTCTGGGGAAAGTTCGCCGTCGGCGCCGGCATGTGCCTGCTCACCGCCGGCGCGTACTGGTTCATCTTCTACTCGGACACCGCGGCGAAGATCGCGGGCGCCGAGCGACAGAAGAAGACGCTTCGCGACGACCTCGCGCAGCAACAGCAGGCGGAGGCGAGCTACTTCGCCGACCGCGACGAGCTGGCCCTTCGCGAGCAGCGTGCGCGCGAGCTCAACAAGGTGCTGCCCCCCGAGAGCGAGACGGACGCGTTCCTCTCGAGCGTGCAGACGTCGGCCAACGCCGCCGGCATCGACCTCAAGGGATACGCGCCGCTCGACGAGGTGCCGCAGAACTTCTACGCGAAGGTGCCGATGAAGCTCGACCTGTCGGGCAAGTTCCACCAGATCGCGAAGTTCGCGTTCGAGCTCGGGAGGAGCGATCGCATCATCAACGTGGAGAACATCGAGCTCACCGAGCCGAAAGTCGTGGGCGACGAGGTGATCCTCAAGGGACACTGCCTGGCGACGGCCTTCCACGCGATCAAGCCGAAGGAGGCTCCGCGTGGTCCGGGAGCGCCGGGCGCGCCCGGAGCCGCTCCGGCACCGGCGGGAGGCACCAAATGAAGCGCGCCTCCCTCGTGGCGCTCGCCGCGATCGCGCTGGCTCTGCCCACGGCGGTGGCGTGCAGCTCGCCGACGTCCACGGCGCCCGCTGCTCCGCCGCCGCCCGCGAACCGCGCGGCCTTGGCCGCCTCCGCGAGCGCGTCGGCGTCCGGCCTGCCTCCGGAGCTGAAGGCGCCTGAGTACACCGAGAACGACTTCGTCGAGAGCGACCGCAACCGGGATCCGTTCCGCAGCTTCATCGTGCAGAACCAGCAGGTGAGCCGTCAGGCGCTCAACCAGCGCAAGGTGGAGCTCGCGCAGTATTCGATCGACGAGCTGAAGCTCGTCGCCATCGTGCAGGGCGCCGACCAGCCGCGCGCCATGTTCATCGATCCGTCCGGCAAGGGGACGGTTGTCTACAAGGGCACGTTCATCTGCCGCCCCGAAGTCGTGCACATCGGCGGCAGCAACGGGCCCGAGTACCAGCTCAACTGGCGCGTCGATCGCATTCGCGACACGGACGTGGTGCTCATCCGCGAGGACCCGGCGCAGCCGGCCATCCCGCCGGCCACGCGAGTCATCCCCCTGCACCCCGAGCAGGACAAGGAGCAGGCGGAGATGGTGCCGGGCTGAGCCCGCGCCCGCTGCTAACGCTTCGAAAAGAACTTGCGCACGTTCGGCTCCTCGGCCGCGCGCTTGACGACGCAGAGGTGAATCTCCTCCAGCGTGCGAGCGAGCACGCGCGGTCCGCCGTCGATCTTCGCTGCCCGGCCCTGCATGAAGTCGGTGACCTGCTTCTCGTGGGCCTCGTCGCAGAAGGAGCCCGCCATCGACACGAGCTGCTCGCCGCCGAAGTTCACGGTCGACATCCGCGCCGACACGGCGTCCCAGTGACCCTGTAGCCACTTCCACGCGTCCTCGCGTGTCTCGGGCTGGCCGAGCTGCCCCCAGAGCGGCTGCAGCATCTCGTTGTGCTTCAGACGGTCGTCGAGCACGAGATCGCGCGCGCGCGCCGCGAGCTGAGGATCGCGCGCCGCCGAGATCGCACCCAGCAGCCGTCCGCGCATCACGTCGTCGGTCTGCTTCGTGAACGTCGCGAGCAGCGCGTCGAAGAACGCCGCGTCGGCGTCCTGCCCGGCCGTCCAGAGCGTCTCGCCCGCGAGGTTCTCGTCCACCGCATCTGGATGGATCGCTCCGTCCTTGCGATAGCCGATGTAAGCGGCTGCGCGGCGCTTGGCCTCGGCGCGGAGCGCGGAGTCGCGCCCCGTGTCGAGGAGGAAGCCGAGCATCTCGCTCCGGAGCTGCATCGCCTCGGGCGTCTCGCCCTTCCGCTTCGCCCAGCCGAGCCTCGCGAAGGGTGCCTGGGCGAGGCGGCGCGCGTACGCCTCGACGCGCTGGCGCAGCGGATCGGTCGCGAGCCACTCGTGCGCCATCCCCACGAAGCCGCCCGGCTCCGAGGCGACGCGCGGATCGGCATCGGTCGCCAGCGGCGCGGCGGCCAGCAGGACCTCGCCGTAGGGCGTCGACCCGTGGTTGAACGCGGCGCGAAGGCTGTTGGCGAAGGCGATGCGCTCGCGCGCGTCGAGCGACGGGAGCGCCTTCGCCCGCACGTTCGCGAGGTCGGCCGACGAGAGGGCGAAGCGGTAGTAGCCCGTGCCGTGCGCGTTCGGGAAGACCCACGCCGGGCAGGCGGTCGCGTCGAGCGCGACGTCCGCCTCGGTCGCCGCGAGCAGCGTGCACGTCTCCTTGATCTGCGCCTCGTGTCCGGTGCCGGCGACGGGGTACTTCATGCACACCGGGACCTGCCACGTGCGGTTCGCGTCACCCGCCGAACCGCGTGGCAGGAAGCGCGACTGCTTCAGGTGCACGTGCGGTTGCGCGCCCCCCGTGCACGCGAGCTGAGCCTCGACGAACGGAACGCCCGGCTGATCGAGGAAGGTGCGGTAGGCGCTTCCCACGTCGCGTCCCGCGGCGCTCGACAGGGCCCCGAGGAAGTCGTCGGCCGCGGCGTTGCCGAAGCGGTGCTGAGAGAGGTGCTGCCGTACACCCTTCTGGAACACGTCCGCCCCCAGCCATCGCTCGAACATCGCGATGACGCTGCCGCCCTTCTGGTACGTGATGTCGTCGAACGAGTTCTCGATGTCGTCGGCCGTCGCGATCGGCTGGTGGATCTGCCGCGCGCTCACCAGGCTGTCGGTGCCGATGGCGTTCTGCGTCGCGTTCGCGAGCTCGAGATCCGCCTGCAGAGACGGGTCCAGCTGCTGCGAAATCTTGTAGCCCATCCACTCTGCGAAGGACTCGTTGAGCCACGTGTCGTCCCACCAGGCCATCGTCACGAGGTCGCCGAACCACTGGTGCGAGAACTCGTGCGCGACGACCTCGGCGTACTCGGCGCGCTGCCAGATGGGCGCCGTCTTCGGGTCGAGCAGGAGCAGGGGCTCGTTGAACGTGACGGCGCCCGCGTTCTCCATGGCGCCCGACATCTCCGGCACGGCCAGGATGTCCATCTTCTCGTACGGGTACTCGATGCCGAAGTACGTCTCGAGCGCCGAGAGGATCTCCCCGGCGTGCGCGAGCGCGTAGGCGAGCTCCGGCCCGCGTCCCTTGGGCGCCACGCCACGCAGCGGCAACGGCCGCGACCGCACGCCGTTCGGCGCCACGTCGGCGGCCTTCACGACGTCGAGCGTCCCCACGGCGAACGCGACGAGGTAGCTCGGCAGCGGCTTGGTCGTCCCGAAGCGCACGCGCACGAGCCCCTGTCCGGCGGGCTCGCGTCCCGCCTCCGGCGTGTTGGTGATCGCCTGGTCTCCCTCGGGGACCACGAGCGTCGCGGTGAACGGGATCTTGAACCCCGGCTCGTCGAAGCAGGGGAACGCACGGCGCGCGTCGGTCGCCTCGAACTGGGTGAACGCGTAGGGAACGCCCGCCTCGGTCACCTTGAAGAGTCCCTTGTTTCCCGAGACGAAGGGCGCATCGAACTCGACGTGGATGCGCGCGTGCCCGGCGGGCGCATCGTCCGCGAGCACGAAGCGTCCCATGCCGCGCTCGTCCTCGTCGGTCCACGACGCCGGAATGGCGGCGCCACCGTCGGGCGTGACGCGGGCCGACGACACGTGCAGCCCGAGCGCGTGGAGCCAGATGCTGCGGCGCGCGTGGTCGAGCGTCACGTCGATGTCCACGCGTCCCGAGAAACGATCTTGCTCCGGACGGACGGTGAGCTCGATCGCCTCGGCGCTGGGGTGCACGTCGGTCGGCAGACGCAGCGTCGGCCGCGCCTCGTCGGGTGCCGCCGCCGTGGCCCCGGTCTGCGCGGGAGCGGCTGGCGCCTGCGGGGTCGACGGGGGCGCGGCCGCCTCGGGGCCGCAGGCGGCGATGCAGAGCGAGGCGAGGAAAGCAGGAGCGGAGGTACGGAGGAGCTTCACGGCGCGGCAGCATAGCTCCGCCACCGCAGGCGCCACCTGATACGGCGCCTGCGGGACGATCTGGCGCAAGCTGCTTTCAGCGCGGCCCACTGCCTGAGTCTCGGGCGGCGCCTATACTCGGCCGGCATGCGAGCCGACATCGTCCCGGGCGCGGCGTTCCCCGACTACGAGCTACCGGATCACACCGGCAAGCACCGCAAGCTGTCCGAGCTGCAGGGCGGCGACCCGATGATCGTGGTGCTCTCCCGCGGCGGGTTCTGTCCGAAGGACCGGCGTCAGCACGAGGGCCTGGTGCAGCTGCATCGCGAGATCGAGGTGGGCTACTGCAAGCTCGTCACCGTCAGCACCGACAACCTGCTCGAGACGAACGAGTTCCGCGCCGGCGTGGACGCGCACTGGCCGTTCCTGTCCGACCCCGGGCGCAAGGTCCAGAAGGACCTCGACATCGCGGAGTACACCGATCCAACACACAACCCGATGGTCCCGCACACGGTGGTGCTCGAGCCGGGCCTCGTCGTGCACAAGGTGTACGTCGGCTACTGGTTCTTCGGCCGGCCGACGCTGGAGGAGCTGCGCATGGACCTGCGCGCGGTGCTGATGAAGTGCCGGCCCGACTGGGACATCACGCGTCCCGAGATGCGCGCGGCGTGGGAGGCGGGCGACAAGAAGCGCTTCTACCCGTACGGCAAGAGCTACGCGCAGATCTTCAAGGAGCAGGACTGAGCCATGTGCCGCAACATCCGGGTGCTCTACAACTTCCAGCCGCCCACGACCGTCGACGAGATGCGCGCCGCTGCGCTGCAGTACGTGCGCAAGGTGAGCGGTCTGCAAAAGCCCTCGCGCGTCGACGAAGCGACCTTCGCCCGCGCCGTCGACGACGTCGCCGCGGCCACCGAGCGCCTGCTCGCCGCCCTGCAGGCGCGCGTCCCGGTGCGCACGCGGGAAGGCGAGAAGGAGAAGGCGCGCATGAAGTGGAAGATTCGCGAGGCGCGCCTCCGGACCCCCTGAGGCTGACGCGCCGCGAAAATCCAGGACCTCGAAAACGCGCCGATACGCGTCGGTGCGGAATGCCGTTCGCGCTGCCGACGTTGCGCTTCAGTCCCGGCCTCGCCGGGCACGATTCCCGGAGGTCGCGCGATGAATGCCGTCGCTCGCGTCGAGGCCGTTGTCCACCCTGCGTCCGAAGCTTCCGTCCGCACGGGGGCTCCCGTCCGCGCGCTCGCCGTCATCGGCGCGCTCGGCGTCGTCGTGTCCGCGCTGACGTGGCGCCTCGCTGACGCAGGAATCGGCTGGCTGCTGGTGGATGCGGCGCTCGTCGCCGCGATCATCGCCGGCCTCGGACGCGGGCGGCCCGGCGCCGCCGCTTGGGCGCTCGGCGCCGCCTCGATCTGGCTCGCAGGCGCCACGTGCTGGCGCGCGAGCGACTGGGCGCTCGCGACCGCGCTTCCAGGCAGCGTCGCTATGCTCTTCGCGGCGGGACTGCTCGCAGCCCGGCGAGCGCGTCTGCGCGACTTGGGCGACCTGCCGCGCGCGTCGCTCGACGCCTTGCGCGCGCTGCCCGGAGGGATAGTGGACGCCGCGCGACTGCCGGGGGCCGCGCTCGGCTCGGCGGCCCGTCAGGGCGCGCTCGGCGTGCTTCGCGGACTGCTCATCGGCGTGCCCGTCGCCCTTTTCTTCACGGCGCTGCTGGCGGCGGACGTGAGCTTCCGCCACGCCGTCGGGCGTATCCTGGGGAGGTCGGGCGAGGGCATCGATCTCACCCTGTGGACGTTCGCCACTCTCTCCGGGCTGCTCGTGTCCTTCTCCCTGCTCCACCGCCTGCAGCGAGCGCGTGACGCCGGGCTCGCGCAGGCGACCGTCCCGGCCCCGCTTCCGTACCGCACCGAGGGGGACGCCGCCCTGATCACGTTCGCACGGCCGCGCATCGGTCCGCGCGTGCGGCCTCTCACCTGGGCCGTCGTCCTCGCGCAGGTGCTCGCAGTCTTCGGGGTTTACGTGTTCGCCAATGCGTCCTCGCTGTTCGAGGGCCACGCGCACCTTCGCGCTCCCGGCACGGGCACGTACGCCGGCTACCTGCACGAGGGGTTCACCCAGGTGTCGGTCGCCGCGCTGCTCGCCGTCGCGTGCGTCGTCCTCGGCCACGTGCTGCTCCGACCGCGCGAGGGAGCGGCGCGCATTCCGGGCGGTCGCGCGCTCGTGGGCGTCGAGCTGGGGCTTCTCGCGCTGGTCGGCGTCACGCTCGCCTCCTGCGCTCACCGGCTGTCCCTCTACGAGGAAGCCTACGGCTACACGTACCTGCGCCTCGCCGTGTGGCTGCTGCAGCTCGGGGTCGCGGGGCTCCTCGCCATGACGGCGGCGCGTTGTGTCGCCCGGGCGTGGACCGGCTGGGGCGCCGCCCTCGCCTGGTCCGGCGTGGCCTTCACGTTGCTCGCGGGATCGCTCGACGCCGACGGCTGGATCGCCCGCCGCAACGTCGACCGCGTCCACCAGGGCGCCCCGCTCGACCTCGATTACCTCGCCTCGCTCAGCGAGGACGCGCGCGGCGTTCTTCCCGAGGTGTACGGCATGGACCGAGACCAGGCGACGTACCTCGGCGCAGTCTGGGCAGACCGCGCCGCCGAGCACCGAGCCGCCGGCTGGAGGGCGCGCCGCGGTCTCGGCAGTCGGTAGGCGCGCGACGTACCGCTCGCCACAAATTGGTCCCTCTTAGATCCCCCGGTCTACCGTTGCACTCGCGATCCCGTCGGATCCGTCCGCCGGGCGCGAGGAGCCAACATGCGTGGGGCGAAACCGCTTCTGTACGCTTTGCTTGCCGGGGTCGCCGTCGGCCTCTCCGGCGGAGCCGCGTACGCCGACGCAGCAGCCAATCACGTGCGCGACGTGCGCGTCCACGCGGCGGACGGCGTCTCCGGGGGGACGGAGATCGAGATCGTCGGCACGGGCGCGCCGACCTACAACGTGCGCGTCGCAGACGGCGGGCGGCGGTTGCTCGTCGACCTGGCCGATTCCGACGTCGCCGGTGCGCCGGCGGCCATCACGACGCCGGTGGGCGTCGTCGGAGGCGTGCTGACCCAGGGCTACGACACGAACGTGGGGCACATGACGCGCCTCGCGATCGCGCTGACGAAGGGCGCGAGCTACCGCATCGTTCCGCAGGGTACGACGCTGCGGGTGGTGCTCACGCCCAGCGACCCGGCCAAGGGCGCCACCGTCGCGGCGGACGTCGGGCCGGCCCCGCTGGTGCCGACACCGACCACGCCGACGGCGCTCGTGCGCGACGTGCGCTTCGACCGCACGGGTCCCGGCGCTCCCGGCTGCGCGCCGCACGGGTGCGACCGGGTCCTCGTCGACCTGGGAAGCATGCCGCCCTACTCCCTCTCGCCGGGGCAGGAGGGCGGGCTGCGGCTCACGCTGAAGCAGACGGCGCTCCCCGAGACGCTGGCCCGCACGCTCGACGTCACGCGCTACGAGGGTGAGCTGCGGACGATCACCGCGTCCTTCGACAAGGCGACGGGCGCCACGTACGTCGACCTCACGCGCAAGAGCGACGCTCCCGGGACCCTCTCGGTCGACGGCGGCTCCCTGATCTGGTCGTTCCCGGTGGCCCAGGCGTCGCGCCAGCCGCCGCCCGTCGCGCAGGTGCACATCGACGGTCGCGCGCAGGGCGCCGATGGTGGCCCCGCGCGGCAGACGATCACGGTCGCGCGCGAGAAGGAGCCCGTGGGGCTTCCGCGCATCGAGACGTCGATCCACGACGAGGATCCGCAGGTCGAGACCAGCGGCGGCGGCGCCGCCGGCTTCGCGGCGACCGCAGGCGGTACGGTGCTCGCCCAGCGCTACAACGGGCGGCGCATCAACATCGACGTCAAGGACGCCGACATCCACAACATCCTGCGCCTGCTCGCCGACACCGGGCACGTCAACATCGTCACGGCCGACGACGTGGGTGGCACCATCACCATCCGCATGACCAACGTGCCCTGGGACCAGGTGCTCGACGTCGTGCTGCAGGCCAAGGGCCTCGGGATGGTGCGGCAGGGCAACCTGATTCGCGTCGCCAAGCTCGACCAGCTGCAGAAGGAGCGGGAGCTCAAGCTCGCGCAGCAGAAGCAGGAGTACGAGCTGACGCCGCTGACCACGCGCCTCATCCCGGTGAGCTACGCCCAGGCCGAGGAAGTCCAGGCGCGCGCCAAGGACCTGCTGTCGCCGCGCGGTTCGATCGCCGTCGACGAGCGCACCAACGTGCTCATCGCGCGCGACACCGAGGCGAACCTCAACTTCATCGAGCAGCTCATTCGCTCGCTCGACACGCAGACCGCCCAGGTGCTCATCGAGGCGCGAATCGTCGAGGCGACGAGCAGCTACAACCGCGACATCGGCATCCAGTGGGGTGGCGACCTCACGATGGGACCCGCCACGGGCAACCCCACGGGCGTCGCGTTCCCCTCGAGCATCGGCGTGGCAGGCGGCAACTACGACAACAACACGCCCACCGCCGGTCTCTCGCCCTTCACGCGCAACATCCCGACGCCCAACTTCGCGGTCGACCTTCCGGCGGCCGTCGGAACCGGGGCCGGTGGCGCGCTCGGCGTGACGCTCGGCTCGATCGACAACACGATCAACCTGGGCCTGCGCCTCTCGGCCCTCGAGACGACGGGCCTGGTGCGCATCGTCAGCGCGCCGCGCGTGATGGTGCTCGACAACCGCGAGGCCCGCATCAACCAGGGCACCCTCATCCCGTACGCGCAGGTCAGCGCCCTCGGCGTGCAGACGACCTTCCAGGAAGCCAAGCTGCAGCTCCTGGTGAAGCCGCACGTGACGGCCGACGGCGGCGTCGCCATGCACGTGAAGCTCAACCGCGACGAGCCGAACTTCAACCAGACCGCGCCGAACGGCGCGCCGACGATCCTCAAGCGCGAGGCGGAGACCGACCTGCTCGTCATGGACGGGCACACGGCGGTCATCGGCGGCATCTACACGCGCAACACGGGTCGCAACCTCAACTCGAT
>DATJYG010000880.1:0-25960 GCA_035499695.1 Polyangiaceae bacterium | reverse complement strand
TACATCGGCTCGGTCCTGGTGCCGATGCTGCTCGACAAGGGCCACCGCGTGACGGTGCTCGACAGGCTGTACTTCGGCGACACGCTGGGGGCGGCGCGGGCGCGGCACGGCGAGAAGCTCCGGGTCGTGCGCGGGGACATCCGCGGGTTCGACCACGGGCTCCTCCGTTCGGTCGACGCGGTCGTGGACCTCGCGGGCATCTCGAACGATCCGTCGTGCGAGCTCGAGCCGGAGCTCACGCGCAACGTGAACGTCGACGGAGCCAAGCGGCTCTTCGGCGCCGCCGTGGAAGCGGGGGTGCGGCGCTACGTCTACTCGTCGTCGTGCAGCGTGTACGGGCACGGCGAGGGTCTCGGGCTCGCCGAGACGAGCGCGCGCCACCCGGTGTCGCTCTACGCGCGCGCCAAGGCCGAGGTGGAAGACACGCTGCTCGGCGCGAAGGGCACCGAGGTGTGCCTGCTCCGCCTCGCGACGGTGTTCGGCCTGAGCCCGCGCATGCGGTTCGACCTCGCGATCAACGTGATGACCAAGAACGCGTACGTCGCGCGGCGCATCGTGGTCGACGGCGGCGGGCGCCAGTGGCGGCCCTTCGTGCACGTGCGCGACGTGGCGCGCGCCTTCGAGACGGCCATGACCGCCGAGGCCGCGAAGGTCGCCGGCCAGGTGTTCAACGTCGGGTCCGACGAGAGCAACGTGCAGATCCTGAACCTCGCGTTCCGCGTGCGCGACGCGATCCCCGGCACCGAGGTCGCCCACGCGCCGACCGATCCCGACCTGCGCGACTACAACGTGAGCTTCGAGAAGATCGGGCGCGTGCTCGGGTGGCGCGCCGAGAAGAACGTCGACGACGGGATCCGCGAGGTGCTCGCGGCGCTCCGCGAGGGGGCGGTCGATCCCGACGACAGGCGCTGGTACACGCTGCGGCAGTACGTGTTCCTGCGCGAGGCGGAGCGCGCGCACGCGGACCTCGCGATCGACGGCGCCCTGCTCATGCGCGCGTAGCTGGCGATGCGCGTCGAGTTCTACCGGCACCAGGTGGGCGAAGCGGAGGCCGCGTCGTGGAGGCGCGTGCTCGACACGCTGTTTCTCACGCTGGGGCCGCAGGTCGCGCAGTTCGAGGAGGAGCTCGGGCGCTTCCTGGTGCGCGGGCGCGCTGACGCGACGGCGCCGCACGTCGTCGGCACGAGCTGCTGCTCGATGGGGCTCGTCATGGCGCTGCGCGCGCTCGACGTCGGGCCCGGCGACGAGGTGATCACGACGCCCATGACGTTCGTCTCGACGACGAACGCCATCCTGCACCTCGGGGCGAAGCCCAAGCTCGTCGACGTCGAGCCGGAGACGGGGCTCATCGACCCGGTCGCGGTGCGCGCGGCGATCAACGAGAACACGGTGGGCATCGTGCCCGTGCACCTCTACGGGCAGCTCGCCGACATGAAGGCGCTCCGCGAGATCGCCGACGCGCGCGGGCTCTTCGTGGTGGAGGACTCGGCGCACGGCATCGAGATCGAGCGCGACGGCGTGCGCCCGGGGGACCTCGGCGACGCCGCGGTGTTCTCCTTCTACGCGACGAAGAACCTCACGTCGGGAGACGGCGGCGCCATCGCGACGCGCGACGCCAAGATGGCCGAGAAGCTGCGGCGCCTCCGGAACCACGGCGTCACGCGCGCCGCCGCCGACCGCCACGGTGGCCTCTACCGCCACTGGGACATGGTGGACCTCGGCTACAAGGCGAACCTCACGGACCTCGACGCGGCGATGCTCCGCCCGCAGCTCCCGTTCGTGGAGGAGAAGCGCGCGAAGCGCGAGCAGGTCGCGCGCCGCTACGAGTCGATGCTGCGCGAGCGCATCGACGACGTGCGCACCGCGGCGCCGACGGTGAACAGGGTGCCGTGGCTCGTCGAGCGGCGCGGGACGAGCAGCCACCACCTCTTCACGCTGCACGCGTGGCCGGGCGAGCGCGACGCGCTCCTGGCGAAGCTCGGGGAGGCCGGGATCGGCACCGCGGTGAACTACCGCGCGATCCACACGCTCACGTATCTCGTGGAGGCGCTCGGGCTCCCGCGCGGGGCGCTCCCGGTCGCCGAGGAGATGGGCGACCGCACGCTGAGCATCCCCATGTACCCGACGCTGACCGAGTCGGATCAGGACCTGGTCGTCGACGCCATCGCGACCGCGTGGGCCGAGCTCGCCGCCCGCCGGGGCTGACTCGCGCGTCACGGGTCGGCACAACTGGGGTTTGAACAAGAAGATCAGAAGATCAGGAAGGTCTTCTGATCTTCTGATCTTTATGTTCGTTCTCCCAATGGCTCGGCCGTTGCACAATGGCCCGCATGCGCCCCGCCGCACGCCTGGCTCTCGTCCTCCTTCCCCTCATCTCGGTCCTCGCGTGCGGCGGGCGCTTCGATGGCGACATCCCCGACGGCGGCGGGAGCAGCAGCAGCAGCGGCGGGAGCAGCGGGGGCAGCAGCGGCGGTAGCAGCGGTGGGAGCGGCGGGAGCAGCGGAGGCAGCGGCAGCAGCAGCGGCGGCCAGGGCTGCCCGCCGCCGGTCGACATCCAGGCGAACGACTCGTGCTCGCCCAACGGGATCACGTGCCCGAGCGACATGACGATCCCCGACTGCAACGGGAACCCCGGTTCGCCCATCCCGTGCACCTGCCAGAACGGCCTGTGGCTCTGCGAAGGGTCCGGCATGGGCTGCCCGGCGCCCGTGTGTCCCCCGGCGCAGGACGTGGTGCCCGGCGTGGCGTGCAACCTGCCGCCCACGCTCGACTGCGCCTCGGACACGCCGTACTACGACTGCTACGGCAACGTCGCCGGCTACCTGTCGTGCACGTGCGACGCGGATCGCTGGTCGTGCCCGCAGCCCCCGGTCCCGTGCATGGACTCGGGCGCCGGATGCCCGCCGCCCAACTCGCTCCAGTCCGGCGAAGCGTGCGACGACTACAACGACACGTGCCCGGGCAATCCCACGATCTGCAACGGCCAGACGGACTACGACGCATTCCAGTGCGAGAACGGCGTCTGGGTCGACGTCGCCCAGACCGTCTGCGCCGTGGACGCCGGCGCCGGCGGCTGACAGGGCCGCGCGCGCGCCGCCATCCGTTTTCTCTCCCTGCCACGACGGCTGGGCCGTTGCACAATGAGGGTCATGCGCATCGCCGCATGCCTGGCGCTTGCCCTCGTCGCTCCCGTCATGGTGCTCGCGTGCCGCGGGGGCGTCACCGGCGACCTCGCCGACGGGGGCGCAGGCAGCGGCAGCGACGGGAGCGGCAGCAGCACCAGCGGCAGCAGCAGCGGCGGCCATGGGTGCCCCGCACCGGCGGCCGTGAAGTCGAATGTCGCGTGCTCGCCCGACGGGCTCAAATGCCCGGCCAGCCTGGGGGGCACCGACTGCGACGGCAGCGCCAACGCGACGACCGTCGATTGCATCTGCCACTGGGGCAAGTGGTACTGCCAGGCGCCGCCCCCCCCGCCCGTGTGCCCGATCCCGCCCATGCACGAGTGCCCGCCCGCGCAGTCCATCGTGCCCAGCACGGGCTGCAACCTGACGGACACCCTGACCTGCGACTCGGCGACGCCCGACTACGACTGCAGCGGCAACTTCGCCGGCTACCTGCAGTGCAAGTGCAGCGACGGCGTGTGGTTCTGCCCGTTGCCGGATGCGGGCACCCCGCTCTGCAATTGCCCGCCGCCCGCGTCGGTACAGGCCGGCGGGCCCTGCAGGCCGCTCATCGAGACGTGTCCCGGGGGGGATCCCATGGGGTGCTTCTACGGTTCGGAGTGCCCCGCGGGGACCACGCAGTGCGGCTACGAGCAATTCAGCTGCCAGAACGGCGTCTTTGTCGACGTGGGCTACGGCTACTCCTATTGCATCGCGGACGCCGGCGCCGGCGGCTGACGCGGGCTCGCGCGCCGCTCAGTTCATCGTCGCCAGCAGCGCTTCGAGCAGCGCCGCCTGGTCCGCGGCCGCTGCGTCGTGCATGTCGTGCGCGAGCAGCGCGAGGGAGCGCGCGTGCATCGCCGCCACCGGGCGCAGGTCCTTCGGCGCGCCCGCGCCGCCGGTGAACGCGGCGTCCAGGCGCGCGAGCGTCGCCAGCGCCGATGCGTAGGCGATGACGTCGCCGTGGCGCGACTGGGCGAGGCGCTCGATGTCGTTGTCGTAGACGCAGCGCAGGTCGGCGGTCATCGTGCGCGCCTCGCCGTCGCGCGAGAGGTCCCCGAAGTGCGCCGTCACGTGCAGCAGGTACGCGTCGCCCGGCTGCCACGCGGGCACCGTGACGCGCACGACCTCGGCGCGCGCGTCGCCGGAGCGCACGTCGCCGAGCGCGAGCTGGCCGCCCTCCGGGATCCAGCGGGCCTCGCCGCCCGACGCCTCGAGGACGCGCGACGGCGACGGCGTCCCGTCGAACGAGAGGATCACGTCGTGGAACGCGGGCTTTCCCGCCGGGGGCACGAGCTCGCGCACGACGTTCTGGCGCAGCTCGAGCTCGCCGCCGGTCGCCGGCGTCGTGTCCACCACGTCGAACGGCACGAGCGCGTCGCCGAGCCCCTGCTTCGCCTCCTCGCGCGCCCCTTCTCCCGCTTCGCTCAGGACGAGGACGCGCCGGTACGTCGCCTTCGTCGTCGCGCCGAGCGCCGCCTGCACCGCCGCCGTGCGCGCGCGCAGCACCCGCGGCTTCTCCTTCAGGTGGTGCTCGACGGCCGCCATCACGAGCGACCGGTGCGACGCCGGCATCAGCGGCACGACGAGGCGCGCCCCCGCCGCGTCGTACACGACGACCCGGTCCCGCTCACCGAGCTGCTCGAGCGCCGTCTCCACGAGCGCCTTCGTGTCGGCCCCGCGCCCGTCGATCACGATGGCGATGTCCTCGCCCCAGCGCGCGGTCCCCTCGGCGGCGGGCGCGATGACGTCGATGCGCACGAGCATCTCGCCGCCCCACGACGGCACGCGCGTGTCGCTCGGCCGCAGGCTCACGGCGAGCCCGGTCGTCGCGAGCACCGTGGGCGAGCTCGTCTTCGTGAAGCGCCCGTTCGCGGGGATGATGAACCCCACCGGCGCGCGCCAAGGCTCGTACGGGTCGCGCTTCACGATGCGCTCGGGCACGTCGGCCGTGTCGTGGTACTCGACCCCGTTGGCAGTCACGATCGCCGCCCCGTGCGCCCCCGGCTCCTGGAAGAGCAGGGTCCCGTCCCGCGCGATGAGCGGCTTGGCGCACGCGCACGCCAGGACCAGCGGGATCAGGGCCAGCGCGCGTCGCACGAACGCACCTTAGCGCCTGCCGGGCAGGGGGGTAGGCGGGACCGACCATTGCCCCCATGATGTTTCGTACGCTAAATACTGCCGCGGAGCCCGCCATGATCTCTTTCGAGCCCACGGACGACCAGAAGATGGTGCGCGACTCGGTCTCGCAGTTCGCCGACAAGACGCTGCGACCGCGCATCCGCGAGTTCGAGAAGAAGCGGGGCCTGCCCGACGACGTACTGGCCGCCGCGCACGAGATGGGGCTCCCGCTCGCCGCGTTCCCCGAGGCCGTCGGCGGCTCCGGGCTGGGCGTCGTGACCCAGGTGCTCATCGAGGAGGAGCTGGCGCACGGCGATCCCGCGGCGCCCTTCGCCCTCGGCGGCCCCGGGGCGTACGGCTGGGCCGCGCTGCTCTTCGGCGGGCCGGAGGTCGGCAAGAAGCTCATCGCGCCCTTCGTCGGTGCCGGGGCGCACGCGCGCGTCGGGGCCATCGCGTGGGGCGAGCCCAAGGCGCCGCGCGAGCGCGGGGGCCTGGCGACGACGGCCGAGAAGACCGCGTCGGGCGGCTGGAAGCTGCAGGGCGAGAAGGCCTACGTGCTCAACGCGCACCGTGCGCAGTCGTTCATCGTGTTCGCGCAGGTCGACGCGTCGAAGGGGTGGGACGGCATCGGCGCCTTCGTCGTCCCGGCGGACGCCAAGGGCGTGCGCGTCACCGCGCGCCTCGACACGCTGGGCCTCGAGGCGGCCGACTTCGGCGGCATCGCCCTCGAGGGCGTCGAGGTCCCCGCCGACGCGCGCCTCGAGCACGCGGGCGATCCGCACCGGCTCGTCTCCTTCTTCGCCACGCAGGCGCTCCTCGTCGCCGCGCGCGGCGTGGGGCTCGCGCGGGCCGCGTTCGCCGTGACGCGCGACTACTGCGAGCAGCGCAAGGCGTTCGGGAAGCCCATCGGCCACTTCCAGGCCATCGCCTTCACCCTCGCCGACCGCGCCACCGACGTGGAGGCCGCTCGCGGCATGGTCTGGCGCGCCGCCTGGCTCTGGGACGAGGCCGCGAAGACCGGCGACGTCGGCGCCACGCGCGAGGCGCTCCTCCACACCGCGTGGGCCGTCTCCTTCACGCACGAGGCGGCGATGCGCGCCGGCGACGACGCGGTGCAGCTGCACGGCGGCTCCGGCTTCATGCGCGACTACCCGGTGGAGAAGTGGATGCGCGACGCCAAGCAGCTGCAGCTGTGCGCGATGACCGCCGAGCACGCGGACCAGCTGGCGGCGGCCATCGCGGTGAACAAGGCCGTCGAGCTCCCGCTCGTCCTTCCCTGCGCCGAGTCGCAGAACGCATTCGTCTGAGAGGAACCAGCCATGACCATCGAGTTTTCTCTCAGCAACAGGCAGCGCGAGATGCAGGCGATGATCCACGGCTTCGCCGAGACCATCATCCGCCCCGAGGCGCTCAAGTGGGACCGCGAGCACGGCGTGCCCAACGACTTCCTCTCGCGCATCGTCATGATGGCCAAGTCGATGGGCCAGAGCTTCACGATGGGCCCGAACTCGGCGGACACGAAGGTCGTCGAAGCGACCCCCGAGGAGCGCAAGAAGCGCCAGATCGCGCTGACGACGATCGTCGGCGCCGAGGAGATGGCCTGGGGCGACGCGGGCCTGATGCTCTGCATCCCCGGCCCGGGCCTGGGCGGCCCGCCGGTGCGCGCGAGCGGGACGCCGGAGCAGAAGCAGCGCTTCTTCTCCATCTTCCAGGACATGAGCCAGGAGCTCCGCTGGGGCGCCTACGCGCTCACCGAGCCGGGCGCCGGCAGCGACGTCGCCGGTATCCGCACGAGCTGCCGCAAGGACGGCAAGCACTGGGTCATCAACGGCCGCAAGTGCTTCATCACGAACGGCGCGCGCGCCTCGTGGAACGTCGTCTTCGCGACGATCGACCCCGGCCTCGGCCGCGCCGGTCACCGCGCCTTCGTCGTCGAGAAGGGCACGCCGGGCTTCAGCGTCGGCAAGATCGAGGACAAGATGGGCCTGCGCGCGAGCGAGACCGCGGAGCTCGTCTTCGAAGACTGCCGCGTGCCGGAGGAGAACCTCCTCGGCGGCGAGGACAGCTACAAGACGAAGGAGGGCTTCATGACGGCCATGAAGACCTTCGACAACACGCGCCCCATGGTGGCCGCGATGGCCATCGGCATCGGCCGCGCCGCGTACGACTACGCGTGCGACTTCGTGAAGCAGCACTACGTGATGACGCGCCCGATCCCGCGCTACGCCGCCATCGCCGAGCGCCTCGCCCGCGTGGGCCGCCAGCTCGCGGCCGCGCGCATGACGACGTGGCGCGCCTCGTGGCTCGCCGACCAGGGCGAGCCCAACGCGAAGGAGGCGAGCATGTGCAAGGCGCTCGCCGGCGCCGCGGCGATCCGCGCGTGCATCGAGGCCATCGAGATCTGCGGCGCCGAGGGCAGCATCGCGCGCGACCACCAGCTCCTCGAGAAGTGGTTCCGCGACATCAAGGTCTACGACATCTTCGAGGGCACCGGTCAGATCCAGCGCATCGTCGTCTCCAAGCGCCTGATGCCGGACCTCAAGTCCTTCTAGCTCTAGAACCTCAGCGTCAGCTCCGCGCGTGCGCCCTCGAAGGGGGGGAAGAAGCGGCAGACGCCGCTCGCGCAGCGGAAGGCGCCGCGCTGCTGGCCCACGAAGAGGCGCACGTTGCTGCCGGCGGCGAAGCGGTAGAGGACCGAGCCGTTGAAGTAGGTGAGGGGCTGGCCCGTGAGCGTCGTGTACTCGAAGCCCTGCGAGAAGACCCACTTGGGGGCGAGCTTCACGGCGATGTAGTTCTCCCCTTCGTTCCACCAGCGCTCGACGAGCGTCAAAGGGTCGGCGTTCTGGTTGGACTCGCGGCGCAGGCGGTGCCACCCCTGCATCTCCACCGACCACGGACCGCCGATGTACTTGGCGATCGAGTACTCGGCGTGCGCCTCGTCGTAGTACCAGGGCCCGCTCGCGCGGTCGTCCTTGCGCGCGCCCGTCGAGAAGTAGATGTGGCTCGCGTTGTCGTCGAAGTAGTACTCGAGCCCCGTCAGCCCGTCGTACACGCGGTCCTCTACCTGCGCCGCCGGGAAGGTGCTCACGGTGTGCCCCATGGCGTCGCAGCCGCCGTTCACCTGCTCGCTCTGCGTGTATGCATAGACGCCCTGGCCGTACGCCATGAGGTGGTCGGTGAGGTTCACATCCTCCTTCACGCGCACGGCGTTGACGCACGCGTTGAAGAAGCCGAACTCGGTGTCGAGCATCGTGTACGTCTCGGCCGGCGGGACGAACGTGTACGTCACGACGTTGAACTCCGGCGCAGCGGTCGTGTTCACCGCGGCGGGCACCGAGTAGAAGTTGCGGTTGCTCTTGACCTCCACCGTCGTCGTCTCGGGCCCGAAGTCGAGACTGAGCGCGCCGTAGAGCGCGTTGCCGTCGGGGTGGAGGTTCTGCGCCGCGAGGTAGTGCTCCGCCTGCTGCACCGCCGCCTCGACGTAGAGCTTGCCGTGCCCCCAGAGGCTGGGCACCTCCAGCGACTGCCCGCCCATCGTGATCGTGTGCGCGTTCACCGTCGGCGGGATCGTGGGCAGGCTCGAGAGCCACGTGCGCGCGTCCGAGTCGTTGCACGTGCCGAACGTCACGCTCCCCGGGTCGCTGAAGAAGTCGGTCACGATGCGGCCCTGCGCGTCGTAGTGGTACGGCGCGCAGCGCGTGAAGCCCGTCACGTGGCTCGCCAGGACCACCGGCAGCCCGCGGCCCATCTGGATCTCGCCGCCCAGGATGCGGTCGGACCCGAACACCGGCGACACGATGTCCTGCCCCACCGGGTCGTGCGTCGGGAAGAGCGAGCGCCCCGTCGCCTCGTCGACGCGCGACGGATTGCCGAAGCCGGCGACGAGCGTCACCTGCATCGGGTCCTTCGTGTACTGGACCTTCGCGCCGCGCACCGTCGTGTCGATCCCCAGCTCGTCGATCTTGCGCATCGACAGGGTGAGCCCGTGCCCGAACTGCACGTACGCGTCGCCCGCGGTGATCTCGATGCCCGGCGCGGTGTACGTCGCCCAGAGCTTCGCCGGGTAGACGCTGTTCGTGTAGCGCGACTCGTTGTCGGCCTGGACCGAGCTCTGCCCGTACGCGCCCGCGCCCGGGAGCGACGCGAAGTTCGGGTTGTCGACGGGCCGCCGCCAGTAGACGACCGAGTCGAGCCGCAGCCCGACGGTCCAGTTCTCCCAGCGGAGCGCCGCGTTGAGGCGATTGAGCCACTGCCCCCACCCGCTGTCCTGCGGCTTCTCGCACGGGCCGACCGTGTTCACGAGGGCGCCCGTCGGACCGGGCAGCTGCTGCGTGCAGCTCCGGTAGTCGAAGTGCTGCGCGACGATGCTCGTGTCGGTCGCGTCGAGCTTCAGCGGGGAGCCGCCGAGGGAGCCCACGTCGGCGGCGCGCGCCGTCGCGGGCGCGAGCACGAGCGCCCATGCTTGCGCCGCGATCGCCCCGAGTGCGCCGATCCTCTTCATCCGCCGCGCGCCCTGCCGCGCGCGGGGGCGACGTTACTTGGGGGCGCCCGCCTGGTCGAGCGCCTTCTGGACATCGGCCTCGACGAGTTTCTCGTCGCCGGGGTTGTACCCTTCGCGCACCACCGCGATGGCCCCGGTGCGGTCGATGAGCACACTGAGCGGCATCGACTTCTTCGGGTTGTAGAGCGACGCGATGCGCGAGTCGTCGTCGACGACCACGGGGAAGTCGATGTTGAACCGCTTCACGAACGCCGGCAGGTCGGCGCTCGTCTCGGGCCCGTCCATCGCGACGCCGACGACGAGGAGCCCCTTGCTCTTCTGCGCCTGGTACATCGCGCGAAGGTGCGGGAACTCGGCCTTGCACGGCTCGCAGTAGGTCGCCCAGAAGTCGAGGAGCACCACCTCCTTGCCCAGGTGGTCGCTCAGCCGGAACGTCTGCCCCGCCGTATCGCGCCCCGTGAAGTCAGGCGCCTGCGTCCCCGCCGGCGTCGTATCGCCCGACGCCGACGGCGCCGCGGCTCCCTGCGATCCGCATGCTCCGAGGAACAGCAGCAGCGCCGCGAGCCTCGTCACGCGCTTCACTGGCACTTGTACGAGACGGTGTACGCCGGCGCCTTCGCGACGTCCGCGAGGCCGGGCGCGAGGTCCGTGTCGATGTCGCCGCTGAACCCGTCGGTCGACGTCAGGAGCTCCATCGTGCGCGGGTCCACGTCGGCGTTCCACGGGATGTACGCCGTGTTGAAGAAGCCGCCGAGGTTCGGGTCCACGAGCTCGCTGTCGAGCATCTCGGTGAAGTTCGAGCCGTGCAGGCGGATCCAGCTCTCGAGCGTCGCCTGGTAGACCGGCGTCCCCATCGCCGCGCCGTCGAAGAGGATCTGCAGCACCACGACGCCCTTGCTCGCCAGGTCGCTCTTGGCCGCCACGATGGCGTCCGTCTCCTGGTTGCACGGGCCGCACCACACCGCCGCCGCCGTGAGGTGGATCAGCTTCACCGTCTTGGCGCACGGGTCGTAGAAGTCCGCGAACGAGACGATGCTCATCTTGTCGGGCGACGGGACCGTGCCGCCGACGAACCCGTAGAACTTGAAGTTCTGCAGGATGCTGCCCGGCGTGTTGCCGTTGCGCGGCACGTGGCCATAGCCGCTCGAGGGCGCGGGATACGTGGCGCCGTAGGGGTTCACGTCGTGGCCGCTCGACTGCAGGGAGCCCCCGCCGCCGTCCGTGCACGGGTTGCACGTGGGGCCGCCGTAACCGCCGCTGCTGCTGCTGCTTCCGCCGCCGCCGCTGCTGCTGCCCTCACCCCCGTTACCGGTCCCGGTCCCCCCGCTGCTGCAGGCGACGCCGCCCGCGGCCACCGCGAGCACCACGAAACCCAGCGCGCCAAACCCCATCGCCCTGCCACTCATCGGATACCGTTCCTCTCGACTGGTGTTGCTGATAGCGCGCCGCCCCTTGGCGCGCGCGCGAAAAAAGGTATCTTCGCGCCGCCCTTCGTCAAGGCGGGCTGGCATGGAGACGCCTTTGGGGCAAGAGTGCGCGCGAAGCGCAACCGGGGTGCATCCATGAGATTTGCCGTAATTTGCTGCTTGGCTTTCATCGGCGTGGTCGCGGGAGCGTGCTCGTCGAGCTCCAACGGGTCCTCGCCCACGGGCGGCTCGGACGCCGGTGCAGACAGGGGTGGCGAGGCCGGCCCAGGCCCCGCCTGCCAGAATTCCGACTGCGCGCCGGGCAACGTCTGCATCGACGACGGGTCGGGCATGGGCGCGAGCTGCCACCTGGCGTGCACCACGCAGGCGCAGTGCCCCTTCGGCTACTACTGCAACGACGCCGACCCCGTGAGCTGGTGCGTCGCGTCGACCGTCTCGCTCACGCAGACCAAGGGCCAGTGGGGCACCTCGTGCAACCCGCAGGGTGGCGCGTCCAAGAACCCCGACTGCGACACGGCGGACCACTTCCAGTGCTACGCGCAGAGCCCGATGGACACGAGCGCGTTCTGCACGTTCATCGGCTGCCGCGGCGACACCGACTGCCCCGGCGGCTGGTGGTGCGCGCGGGTCGACGCCGCGCCGAACGACGGCACCGACCAGCGCAGCTTCGGCATGACCCGCAACGTGTGCATGCCGCGGACGTACTGCGCCCCCTGCGAGACGGACCACGACTGCAACGTCGCGACGACGACGCCGGGCACGGCCAACGCGCCGACGCAGTACTGCGTGAAGGACGCGCACGGCACGGGCCTCTGCACCTCCGCCTGCTCGACCGACGCGAACTGCAACCTCGATGCAGCCTGCAAGCAGTTCAAGCAGTGCGAGGACAAGACGTGCACGAAGGACGCGGACTGCCCCGCGTACTCGACGGGCATGGGCCACTCGGCGTGCATCGCCGGCGCGTGCCAGGTGACCTGCACGGCCGACGCCGACTGCGCCGGTGCCGGCGGCAGCGCCGCGGGCGGCGCCGAGGTGTGCGACGCCGCGTCCAAGACGTGCCGTCCCCCCAAGTGCGCCAGCGGTGCCGACGGCGGGGCGTGCATCGAGACGTGCAGCGCCAACGCCGACTGCGGCGTGGGCCGCACCTGCACCTCGCTGAGCGCGTGCATGCCGCGCGCCGGCGAGTGCCTCGGCAAGGGCGCCTTCTGCGACCCGTGCCGGTCGGACGCCGACTGCACCGGCGGCGGCTTCTGCCTGGACGCCGACTACTCGACCGAGCGCTTCTGCAGCTCGCCGGTCAAGGGCACGACCTGCCCCACGACGGGGGCGCTCCCGGCGGGCGCGTGCCCCGCCGCGCCGACGGGCTCGCCTGCCGCCGGGGTCGGCACCTCGTGCACGAGCATGGCGGGGCAGCTCGCACCCGCCAACCAGTGCATTCCGCTCGACAATCTCGGCGGCACCTGCAGCGCGGCGAACGCGGCGAACTGCGTCGTCGGCTGCTGGTCTGTCCACCCGATGTGATTTCCCGGGCTCGCTTGGCGTAGGATTGCATCGTCCGCCAGGTGGGCCCGTCTGTCAGGAGTCGGGCCTGCTCCTCCAATTACGGGGACCGAAGGGAGATCTTGTCATGATGCAGCGCAAGGGCTTGAAGTTCGTGCCGGGCCTCGTGTTGGCCGGGGCGGTGGGCGCGATGGCGCTCGGCAGCGGCGGTTGCAGCGCACTGAGCAACGCTGCGCAGGCGGCTCAGGGGTGCGACGAGTTCACCTCGGCGACGCAGGCGGCGTCGCCCCAGGCCGCGGCCTCGGCGATCGGGAGCCTCAACCTCGATGCGACGACGACCGCGTTCGTCTCATCGGCGGCGGCCTTCGTGAACATCGCCGACAACATGCAGACGGCGGTCTTCAACGCCTGCCACGACATCAACGTGAAGCTCGCGGCCTCGGGCGGTGGCGGCGGCGAAGGTGGCACCGGCGGCGGGGAGGCAGGGACCTCTTCGGGCGGCGGCACCAGCGGTGAGGGTGGGTTGGACGTCCAGGGCGAGTGCTCCGCCGCGGCGGCCGCCATCAGCGCCGCCCTCAGCGCGAACAGCTTCGCGAGCGCGCAGTGCTCGGCGGTCATCTCGGGCGGGCAGTGCCAGCTGAACGCGAGCGCGCAGGTGAGCTGCGAGGCGAGCTGCAGCGGCACCGCCAACTGCATGCCAGGCGGCGTCGAGGCACGCTGCAGCCCAGGCGAGATCTCCGGTCAGTGCAGCGCCAACTGCAACGCCTCCGCGACGTGCGAGGGCTCGGCGACCGTCGCGGCGAACTGCCAGGGCACCTGCTCGGCGGAGTGCAGCGGGTCTTGCTCCGCCATGTTCTCGGGCACCTGCGGCGGCATGTGCATGGGCATGTGCAACGGGACGGCGAGCATGGGCACGTGCAGCGGTACCTGCACCGGCAGTTGCTCGGCGATGGCGAAGGGCTCGTGCGGCGGCAGCTGCACCGGCACCTGCACCGGCAATTGCGTCCTTGCCGCGAATGCGATGGTCATGTGCGGCGCCAACGTCAACTGCAAAGGTGGCTGCAGTGGCACGTACACGGCCCCGCAGTGCGAGGCGCAGCTGATGGCCCCGAGCTGCAAGGTCGATGCGACCTGCGAGTCGAACTGCCAGAGCCAGGCGCAGATGACCGCGACGTGCAGCCCGCCTGCGGTGACGTACCAGTGCTCGTCGACCGTTTCGAGCGGTTTGCAAGCCGTCATCAGCGTGCTGGAGACGGACCTGCCCGCGATCGTCAACGCGGCCACGGTGCAAGGGAAGCTCGCCCTCAGCGCGGCGGGGAACCTCGTTACGACTGGCACGGCGGAGTTCAAGGCGGCTGGCAGCTTGAGCGGCAAGGCGTTCGCGTGCGGCTTCGCCGCCGTCCAGGCGTCCGCATCGGCGCAGGCGAACATCAACGTCAGCGTCATGGCGAGCGCCAGCGTCAGCGGCTCCGCCTCGGCGATGTGAGCGACCGAGCGTAGAGAGCCTAGTCTCAGCGCATCCAGACGAGCCGTGTCCAGTACGCGTCGGGATTCGCGGCGGCGCGGCTCGTCTGATCGGCGGTGGTGCCGATTCCGTAGGTGATGGGGAGCTCGCCGGCCCGCGTGGGGTCGGCGAGCTCGGGATGCACGACGGGGCCGGCGCAGAAGGCGTGCGGATCGTCGGCCGGGAGGTCGCATGCGCCGAGGTCGGGCCCGTCGGTCCACGGGCCCTCGGGCGCGGTCGCGACGTGTCGCTGCACGGTGCCGCCGAAGCCCACCACGTAGACGTGCGTGAGCGCGCCGCCGGGGGAGGGGACGAGCGAGGAGATCCACGGGCCGGAGCTCGTGACCGTGGCCGACGCGGCGACGCTCGTGCTCGAGGTCCAGCCGGTCCCGGTGAAGAGCTGCGCCGAGTCGCTCGCGTCGAGGCGCGCGAGGGCGCACGGCTCGGAGAGGAAGTCGTACGGCGGGTGGCAGCCGAGGACGTACGCGTCGCCGCCGGAGACGAGAGACGCGTCGCCGAGGTTCAGGTCCGGGGTCCAGCGGAGCGACGACGGACCGCCGACGACGATGTGCTGGGTGGTCGCGTCCCAGCGGCCGACCCCGGTCCCGAGGTTGGTCACGCCGAAGGTCGCCGTCGCGTCGTAGCGGAAGAGCCGGTAGAGGACGTGCGTCGTCCCGCCGAGCCGGTAGCCGCCGTCGATCTGCACGAGGAGCGACGGATCGTCGCCGCCCTCCATGGAGACCGCGGGAGCGAGGGAGCCGCCGAGCAGCGTCGCGCGCGTCGGGCACGTGCCGAAGGGCGCCGACGTGTCGGCGACGAAGCCGACGTTGCGCACCGTCTTCCCCGCGGCGGACGAGATGCTCTCGCCGATCCAGAGGCAGCGCCCGTCGTCGAGCGGGACGCGCGAGAGCGAGCCCCCGAGCTGCGCGATGCCGAGCGACGCGTCGTGGAACGGGAGGCACGCGGCCGGCGCGTCCGCGGCGCGCACGTGGGGCACCGACGACGCGGGGCACACCCACGTGCTCTTCGCGACGTCGCACTTCGCGTCGACCGCCGTCGCCGCGCCGCAC
Organism: Polyangiaceae bacterium; assembly: GCA_035499695.1. Lineage (GTDB taxonomy): Bacteria > Myxococcota_A > Polyangia > Polyangiales > Polyangiaceae > Palsa-1150. The sequence continues at coordinate 10,676 of DATJYG010000880.1, read as the reverse complement.
GCGTCGGTGCGGGCGATGCACTGCGGAGGCGCGTCGCCGCAGGGCATCTCGAGCCCTCCTCGCCCGCCGCATCCGAGCGCCACGAAGCCGAGGACCGAGAAACAGCACAACCGCATGACCGACGCCGGGACCATCAGCATCGCACGTGCCGCGCGGGGATTCGCGGCGTTAGGCGATGCTGGCGCACCCGGCGTGTTGCGGCCGTTTCACACTATGTGGTCGCGCGTGGACAGCGCCCCGTTCTCACTGGGGAGTCGGCTCGCTGCACACATGGTTGATGCACGTGACGCCCGCGCTGGCGTTGCAGCAGTCGCTCGTCGTGTTGCACTTGTCGCCCGTCTGCGAGCAGCCGGGGCTCATCGACTGGCACACGGGAGCCCCTCCGTCGCCGCCGCCGGCGCAGTACCCGCCGCAGCAATCGGTGCCGCTCTGGCAACCCTGGCCGTTCTGCGCGCAGGGCGGCAGCGAGTAGAAGCCGCGCATCGCGAGGTTGCTCTCGTCCTGCCCGGTCAGGTGGAACGCCGGGTGGCTCGGGTCGGCGCCCGGCTTCGGGTTCTGGTCGATGGCGGCGATCCAGAGCTGCTTGACCGCGGTGCCTGCCGCGCCCTGCGCCGGGCCCGTGAGGATGTTGCCGTAGGTGCGCCGGCTCGTGAAGACGACCCAGTAGTAACCTCCGGCGGCCACCGGCGCGAAGCTCGGCTCGAAGTTCCACGACAGGTCGCGCGACCCGGCGGCGAACGGGTAGCCGTCGCCGTCGAGCTTCGCGCAGCGCACCTCCTGGTTCGGCGTGACCGCGCTCGCGAAGTACATGTCGGCGTTGCCCGACCGCGTGTCGGCGCCGACGCCGCGCTGGTAGATGACCCACTTCCCGTCCGGCGTGATGGAGGGCCAGTTGATGCGCTGGTTCGGGTCGGCGCCGGTCGCGACGAGCGTCTGCCCGCCGAAGGTCATCGGGTTCTTCGTCGCGTCGAACTGCAGGACCTTGAGGTCGCCCGGCGGCGGGTCGTTCCAGGCCGAGAACCAGGGCGTGCTGACCGGGTCGCCCGAGTCGACGTACACGATGCGCGAGCCCTCGGGCGACCACGCGGGATTGGTCAGCGCCTGACCGTTCACGCCGCTGTTGGGCACGAGCATCCCGTTGGCCGACGTGTACATCCCGAGGAATCCCTGGGTCGTGCTGTCGTTGGCGTACGCGAGCCCCTCGGCCATCGCGTTCGTCACGAGGTACTTGCCGTCGGGCGAGAGCGCGGGGCTCGCCCAGCGCACGACCGACGAGCTGCTCGCGCCGCCGTTCGACGGCCCCCAGGTGCCGCCGAGGTAGAACGTCGGCTTGCTCGTCTGCAGGTCGTAGCTGCCGCCGAAGACGCCGCCGCCGCTGATGATCGTCGAGCCGTCGGCGCTCACCGTGTGGCACGTCATGAGGCAGCTCGACTGCGTGTACTGGTTCGGGTCGTTGAGCGGCGCCTGGTTCGCGAAGTCGTCCGGCATCGCCGCGCCCGGCTTGATGCGCAGCACGCGCCCGAGGTTGTTGGACCAGTAATAGATGGTGCCGCGCATCGACGCGGGCGCGACCGTCCACGACTGCTTCGCCACGACGGTGGCGGCGCTTCCGTCCCACCGCGCGACCGTGACCTGCGCGCCGCCCGCCGACGAGTCGGTGAACTTCTGCCAGGTCGTCTCGTCGAGCGCGATGCGCGACGAGGGCGCGTTCGTGGCCGTCGTGAACGCCTGCAGCTCGAAGGTCGAGCTGACGATGTGCAGGTAGTAGTCGTCGGTCGCCGCGCCGCCGTTCCACTGCAGGATCGGCGCGAGCAGGCCGCGCGGCCACACGGTGCCGTCGTAGGGGTACGCCCACGTCGTCGTCGTGTCCTGCGTGGTCGCGCCCTCGAGGCCCGTCTGCACGGCGGGCGGCACGTTCGCGCCGTTCTGCTGGAGCACGAGCTTCACCGTGAGCGTCGCCGCCGCGGTCTTGCCCTTGTACGCGGCCTGGATGTGCACCTGGCCGCCGAGCGCGCCGGTGGCCGAGTAGAGGCCCGTGGCGGCGAGCGACCCGACCGCGGGCGCGTCGCTCGACCACGTGATGTTCTGCGTCAGCTGCATCGTCGAGCCGTCCGAGAGCTGCGCCATCAGCTTGAACGGCTGCGTCACCTTCGCGCCGTTGTTGCTCGTGATGGTCGCCGTCGCCGGCTGGATGCCCAGGGCCGTGACGGTCGGCGAGTTGCCGAAGCCGCCGTTCCCGTCAGCGCCGCCGTCGGTAAAGCCACCGCTGCTGCTCGCGCCTCCCTCGCTTCCGCCGTCGTCACCCGAGGTGAACCCTCCGGCGCCTCCGCTCCCGCTCCCGCACGCGGTTCCCGCGGTCGCCGCCGCGGCCATCGCCAGCGCACACACCCAGTGCAGACCACGCCTCGACGTAGTGCTCATGACGTCTCCTCGCTCCCGAAACCATGGCAGAGCACGTGGCAGGCCAACCGACATTCATGTCGTGAGACGCGAATATTCCATCATTTGTGAAGCCGGCCGAGACGCTACGGAGCCAAAAGTGGATCACGCGAGATCCATCAGGCGCCCTGCCAAGAAGATCGTGAGCGAGCTAACGATCTCCTCATGACGAGCATCGTTCCCGACGGAACGCTGGTGGTCGCGTCGCGCCGCATCGAGCGCGGGCACACGCTTCCGGTGCGCGAACCGTGGACCGGCGAGGAGCTGGGTCGCGTCGTGATGGCCGACGACCTGCTGGCGGAAGAGGCGACCCGGGCGGCCGTGGCGGCCTTCCCGAGGATGGCGGCGCGCACGAGCCACGAGCGGCGCGTGGCGCTCGTCCGGGTGGCGCAGGAGATCGAGGCGCGCAAGGAGCAGTTCGCGGAGCTCCTGGCCCGCGAGGCCGGGAAGCCCATCAGCCAGGCGCGGGCCGAGGTGGCGCGGGCCATCTCGACCTTCACCATCGGCGCCGAGGAGGCGACGCGCATCGGCGGCGAGGTGATGCCGCTCGACGTGACCGAGGCGTCGCGCGGTTACACCGGGTCGTGGGTGCGCGTGCCGGCGGGGCCGGTGCTGGCGATCACCCCGTTCAACTTCCCGCTCAACCTCGTGGCGCACAAGCTGGCGCCGGCGCTGGCGTGCGGTTGCCCCGTCGTGCTCAAGCCGCCGCCGCAGACGCCGCTCTGCTCCCTGCTGCTCGCCGAGTGCATCCGGGCCTCCGGCGCGCCGGACGACGCGGTGCAGGTGGTGCCGTGCGACAACGCGGTGGCCGAGAAGCTCGTGCGCGACGAACGCTTCGCGACGCTGTCGTTCACCGGGTCGGCGGCGGTCGGGTGGAAGCTCAAGAGCCTCGCCGGGAAGAAGCGCGTGCTCCTGGAGCTCGGCGGCAACGCGGCGGTGCTGGTGCACGAGGACGAGGCGAGCGAGTGGGCGCAGCGGCGCATCGTGCAGGGCGCCTTCGCCTACGCCGGCCAGGTGTGCATCAAGGTCCAGCGGCTCTACGTGCACGCGCCGATCGCGCGCGCCTTCACCGACCGCATCGTGGAGGCGGCGCGGGCGATCGAGCCGCGGTCGCCGATGGACGAGTCGTCCGTGTGCGGCCCGATGATCGACGAGTCGAACGCGAAGCGCGTGGAGTCGTGGGTGCACGAGGCGGCGGCGGCGGGGGCGCGCGTCCTCTGCGGCGGGCGCCGGCAGGGCAACCGCTACTGGCCGACGGTGCTCGAGATCGACGGCGACGGCTGCGGCCTCATGGTGGTGGACGAGGAAGTCTTCGGCCCCGTGCTCACCGTGCACCGCTTCGAGTCGTGGGACGAGGGCCTCACGATGGCCGACAACACGCGCTACGGCCTGCAGGCGGGCGTCTTCACCGACTCGCGGGCCCGCGTCGCCGAGGCGTTCGCGCGCCTCCACGTCGGGGGGCTCGTCGTGAACGACGTCCCGACCTTCCGCGTGGACAACATGCCCTACGGCGGCACGCGCGACTCCGGGCTCGGCCGCGAGGGCGTGCGCTTCGCAATCGAGGAGATGACCGAGCGCAAGCTCCTCGTGGTACGAGAGGGCTGAAATATGACCGAACCCCCTGTCACTGCGCCCGCCGCGCCCGCGTCCCCGCGCGAGATCCACGGTCGCGCCATCGGCCCCGACGACCCGATGCCGCGCGTGAAGAACGTCGTGCTCGTGATGAGCGGCAAGGGCGGCGTCGGCAAGAGCTCGGTCGCGTGCAACCTCACGATGGCCCTGCAGCGCGCCGGGTGGCGCGTGGGTCTCCTCGACGCGGACATCTACGGGCCCTCGATCCCGACGATGCTCGGCGTGACGGGCCGGCCCGTGTCGCTCGACGGCAAGACGATCGAGCCGCTCGCGCGCTTCGGGATCAAGCTGATGAGCATCGGCTTCCTGCTCGAGGACCCGAAGGCCGCGGTCATCTGGCGCGGCCCGATGCTGCACGGGGCGCTGCAGCAGTTCATGAAGGACGTGAGCTGGGGCGAGCTCGACTTCCTCGTGATGGACCTGCCGCCCGGCACCGGCGACGTCGCGCTGACCCTCTCGCAGCGCATCAAGGTCAGCGGCGCCGTGATGGTCACGACGCCGCAGGCCGTCGCGACCGACGACGTCTACAAGTCCGTCTCGATGTGCCGCAAGGTGAACATCCCGGTGCTCGGCGTCGTCGAGAACATGAGCTGGTTCATCGACACGGCGGGCGTGCGGCACGAGCTCTTCGGAAAGGGCGGGGGACAGGCGGTGGCCGATTTCGCCGAGGCGCCGCTGCTCGGCCAGGTCCCGCTCGACCCCACGGTGCGCGAGTGGGGCGACAAGGGCACGCCGGTCGTGCAGGCGGCGCCGCAGGGCGAGGCGTCGAAGGCCTTCGCCGCCATCGCCGAGCGCGTGGTCGAAGCGTGCGAGTCTGCCGGCGCCGAGGACGACGCCGGGCCGCTCATCGACCGCAGCGGAGGGCCGGGGGGCAAGAAGCGCCTGCCCGTCGCGAAGTGACGTGCCATTCGTAGAGGCCAACGGGATCCGCCATCACTTCGTCGAGAAGGGGACGGGCCCGCTCGTCCTCATGCTCCACGGCTTCCCCGAGACGAGCCACACCTGGCGCCACCAGATCGACGCGGTCGCCGCGGCCGGCTATCGCGCCGTCGCGCCCGACGTGCGCGGCTACGGCGAGACGGACGCGCCGCGCGACGTGAAGGACTACCTGCTCCGCACGCTGGTCGACGACGCGACCGCGATCGTCCGGGCGCTCGGCGAGAAGCAGGCGGTCGTCGTGGGACACGACTGGGGCGCCTCGATCGCATGGGAGTGCGCGCGCACGCACCCCGAGTCGTTCCGCGCCGTCGTCGCGATGTCGGTGCCGCTCCCGATGCGGCCTCCGGCGCCGCCGACCGCGATCTTCGCGAAGCGCTTCCCGGGCTCCTTCTTCTACATGCTCTACTTCCAGGAGGCCGACCGTCCCGAGAAGGAGCTCGAGGCCGACCCGCGGCGCACGTTGCGCCTCATCTACCAAGCGGCGTCGGGTGAAGCGGCGACACCGGGGCAAGGCTTCGCGTTCAAGCCGCCGGGCGCGGGGTTGCTCGAGGGAATGGCCGACACGCCGGTGCTGCCGCCCTGGCTCACCGAGCACGATCTCGACGTGCTCGAAGCGGCCTTCAGGCGCTCCGGCTTCCGCGGCCCCCTCAACCGCTATCGGGCGATGGACCTCGACTGGGCCGAGAGCGAGGCCACCGCGGACCGCCCGGTGACCGTGCCGGCGCTCTTCATCGCCGGGGACCGCGACATGACCGTGATCCTCGCGAAGAATTCCCTCGATCGCATGCAGGAGCGCGTGCCTCAGCTCCGCCGCGTCCTCATGATCCCCGGCGCGGGCCACTGGATCGGCGAAGAGCGCCCGCGCGAGGTCAACGACGCGCTGGTCGCGTTCCTGCGACAGCTCTGAGGCGTGGAAGGGCGCTGAACGTCTCGTCGACGACGGCCGGGAGAGGTCCCACGACGCGGAACGACCCCGGGTCGTCGGCGAGGAAACCTCGGCTGCCTCGGAACGTCTTCCGGTCGCCGGCCGGGAGGCGTTTGCCACCGGGGAACGCCTCCGGGCTGCGTACCGGGAGACGTCGGCCGTCGCGGAACGCCTCCGGGCTGGCGACCAGGAGACGTCGGCCGTCGTGCAACGTCTCCTCGCTGCCAACCGGAAGAGGTACGGCGGCGGAGAACGTCTCCCGGTCGTCGCCCCGGAGGCGTTCGACGCTCACGGACGTCTCCCGGCCGCCGACCGGGCGAGGTTGGCCGCCGGGGAACGTCTCCCGGCGCGCCTTCGACACGGACCAGCTATCGTGCGGGTCGAGAACGTGAGCAGATCCGCGAACAAAGCCCTGCGTTTCATCGTCATCCTGAAGCTCCCCGAGAACAAGACGCCGAAGCTCATCCTGCAGGCGCGCGGCATCGTCCAGCGGATGACCGGCAACTCGTGGTTCCCGACTCCTCTCCCGTCGCTGGCGGTCGTTCAGGCTGCGATAGACGACCTGTCCGAGGCGCAGACGGCCACGGCGACGAGAGCGAAGGTCACGTATCCCGTGAGGGACGACAAGCGCCGGGACCTCGTCGCGCTCCTGCAGCAGCTCGCCGCCTATGTCCAGGCCGTCGCGTACGCCCATCCCGACAATGCCGTGTCGATCGTCGAGTCGGCGGGCATGTACCTGAAGCGACTGCGCGGTCCCGGGCCCCGCGTGTTCCGCGCCAAGGCAGGAAGGATCTCCACCGAGGTGGACGTCGAGGCGCCGAGCGCCGGACGGGGCGCCGGCTACGAGTTCCAGTACAGCCTCGACGGCGGAGTGACGTGGTTGCCCTTCCCCCAGCCTTTCACGACGAAAGCGAGTGCGACGTTGCCCAAGCAGAAGCCGGGATCGACGGTGCACTTCCGCTATCGCTACACGCTGAAGGGTGTCACCAGCGACTGGAGCGACCCCATCGCGATCATCGTCGGTTGATCGGGCCGGCTCGGGGAGCTCACGCCGCGAACACGCGAACGGGCGGAAAGAAGGAGCGGAGACGCTCCAGGTCGTCGACGTCGCTCGTGTAGACCGCGTCACCTCGCTGGGCGGCGGACGCCATGACGATGGCATCGACGCTGGTCGCTCCTTCGACGCGAGCGAGACACTCCCCCGCGACCCTCGCGAGTCGCTCGGTCAGGGCTTCGACGACGACGCTCGCGAGGATGTGCTCCCGGATGTCGGTGCGGCCGCGCCACCATTCGGCGACCACGTCGGCGGGCACCACCGGCAGCACGCCCAGCGCGTGAGCGCGATGGATCACCTTCCACATGCGCGGGCGCCGGCGCTCGAGCGCGATGAGCGCACCCGTGTCGAGCGTGACGCTGCTCACGCGGCCGGCTTCCGGCGCGCGCGCTTGCCGGACCCGTCGCCGAGGAGCTCGCGATCGATCGCCGTCCTTTCGGCGTCGGTCAGCACGATCGGCTCGCCGTACCACGTGACCGCGCGGCTCCACGCTTCACGCCGCCGAATCTCGGCGATGAGCTCGGCGAACACGGCCGAGACGTTGCCCCCGTGCAGGCGCTTCGCCCGCTTCTTGAGCATCGCCAGGTCCTCGCGGTTCACCGAGAGGCTCACCTTGGCGGTGACGCCCGCGCGCTTCGCCATTGTACTCCGCAAGATAGTACAACCGGGGTGCTCCGTCCACCGACGCTCGAGCGACACGTGGCTCTACACGGCCCGTGATGATTTCGTGAGACGAGCCGGTTCCTCGTGTGTCTTTCCATGAGGAGAGCACGATCATGAATCGACCGTTTCGCACGTTCGCCGCGATTGCGTTGGGAGGCGCGACGCTCGCTGCAAGAGCCCCCGCTGGAGTCGCGCACGCGCAGGTGCAGCAGGTGCCCCCGAAGCCGATCCCCCAGCCGCTGTATGCGTTCAGCGTCAACCTGGACCTGAACAACACCGCGCCGCAGTTCGTCTACAACAACGCCGGAGCAGAGGTCATGCTGCGGCTCCAAACGGTGAACGTCTACGAGGGGGGCCAGCTGCAGTTGCTGCCCGGCAGCGAGTTCGTGGTGCTCTCCCAGGTGCTCCCCTCGAACCTCCCGAAGGGCCACTACACGCTGACCGTCAACGCCATGCCCGGTCCCACCGGAGCGACGTTCACCGCGTTCAACCCCGTTGGCAACGGGACGTTCCAGAACGGCAGCCCCGTCGGGAACTGCAGCTTGCCGAAGGGCGATTACAAGACGCTCATGTCCTGCACCATGAACGTCCCGATGTCGCCGTTCGTCACCAACGGCATCGACTTGAACGTCACGGTGAACAACATGGTGTGGTTCCGGAACATGACGCTCGCGTACGCGCTTCAGCTACAGCTGTGAAGGCGCGCCCGCACGACGCGATGCCACCGCGAATCTGTCTCAGCCTCGGCCGCCGGCCGCGGTACCTACGGCCCTAGCAGCTCGACGTCTTGCCTTCTTCAGCAGCACGTCGAGAAAGGGCAGCTCGCGCACGAGCCGATCGCCTGATCGGGCCGGCTCCACGTCTGCTCGCTCGTGCGAGGCAGGCGAAGACGAGGAGGAGCAGCCGGCGGCCGCGATCGGGAGGGCGGCGATGCGGCAGACCGGAGCGAACCGCACAGCCGATTCGTATCACCTCTCGCGGGTCGGCTCTCGAAGAGGGTCAGTTGCAGAATCCGAGACTGTCGCCGACGCCCACGGGCTTGAACGGCGTGCACGTCGGGCATTCGGCGGTGCTGCCACAAAGATGGAACAGACCCGCGGGGCACGTGGTGCTCGTCACACAGCTGGACGCCGTCATGCCAGTCTCTCGGAAGAAGCCGCAAGTCTGGTCGAGTGCCGGTTTCTGGCCCGACGCGCAGCACACCTGCCCGATCCCGCATTGCGCGTCGCCCTCGCAGTTGAGCGTGATGAGAGGCGACGGGCACGTCGATCCCGCAGCAGCGCAGATGGAGTTGCTGCTGCCTCCCAGGCAGCAGGTGTCGCCTGGCGAGGGGCAATAGAGCGACATGCTCATCGCGTTGTACAGGCAGTAGATCGACGTAGGACTGTCGCCATAGAGCTTGGGCGCGCTCGGGCAGACACCAGCTTCGCTGCCGGAATCGCTCTCACTCGCCCCGCTGCTCGAATCGCTGCTGCCGTCGCTGTCGGATCCGGAGCTGCTGCCGCTGCTGGAGCTCGACTCGCCGCCGCCGCTGCTTCCACTGCTGCTGCCATTGCCTCCACTGCTGCTTCCGCTGCTGCTCTCTGCACCCCCGCCGCTTCCCGACGAGCTGCACGCCGCGGAGGCAAGCGCGGACGCGCAGAGACACGAGAGGGCGAGGTGGCTGATCCGAAGAAGGGTCATCGGGGATTCCTCCATGAAGCGCCGGGGCGCCAGCAAGACGTGGTCACGTCGGGGCGCGAGGTGAGCAATCCGCTTGCCATTGTCGGCGACGAGCCTTGTCGCGCACTTGCTTCGCGCGGAGACGACGAACCTTCGTCGCGACGACGACGAACCTTCGTCGGCGCCCCCTCGCGTCTCCGCAAATGCACGCGAAATCGCGTCGGGTCTCGCCGGCACGCGGCTCGCACTCGCATCGCTCGGAGGAAACGCGATGCGAACGCGAACCATCACGGCGATCGTCACCTTCTTCTCGCTGCTCGCGACCGCGTGCGGGCCCACGGTGGTGCCGCACGTGCCCAGCGGCGCGCCCGAGCCGGTGCACTTCCCGGAGCACGGTAGCGATCCCTATTCGGTCGTGGTCGTGAGCGATGCGAGCGGCAAGACGCATCCGGGTTGCACGCTGCCGTGTGACATGCAGCTCCCCTCGGGGACGACTCTGTTCGCGTTCCGCGGCCCTCCGAACGCCCCCGTCGGCGGACTCGCGGTGGTGCCACAGGGGCCGAGCGAGGTCACGTTTCACCGAAAGAACCGCGCGCTGCTCATCGGCGGCGGCGTGCTCTCGATCGCCGGTCTCGCACTCGGTTTCCCGCTCGCGCTCGATACGACGGGCGGCCCGAGTCAGGGCGGCGGCGTCAGCTCGACGGACCTCACGCTGGGCGTGATCGGCCTCGGTGCGCTCGTCGTGGGCACCGTGCTGATGCTTTCGTCGGGCTCGGACGGCGTCGAAGCGCATCCGGGCGGCTCGTGAGAGGACACCGCGCGCGATGAAGGAGGATGCGATGAAGGCCAGGATCGGATGGAGAACGTTCGCTTCGTGCATGGCCGCGGCGATGGCAGTCGGTTGCAGCAGCGGCGGGGGCAGCAGCGGGGGCAGCAGCGGTGGAGAGTCCAGCAGCCTGGATTCCAACTGCCAGGCGCTCTGCAACAAAGTGAGCGCGGCGGGCTGCCAGTCGCAGGAGACGTGCGTCAGCCAGTGCGAGGACTTGTCGAGCGTTCCTGCCAGCTGCCAGTCCGCGTACGACACACTCATCGCATGCGGCGCGACGAGCGGCTCGGTCGGGTGCACCTCGAGCGGCGAATCAATCGGACAGTGCGATTCGCAGGCGCAGGCTGTCGCGGACTGCGTGAAGGCGTCGTCCCCCACGGCCACCTGCCCGTCGGGGAGCTATTCGGAGACGTGCAACGAACTGCAGTGCACGACCACCACGGTGACCGCTTCGTGCCGCTCGAGCAGCGGCACCTACGTGTCCTCGTCGCTCGCCTTGCCGTGCAGCAGCGTGTCCAACTGCAACGGGCAGCTTA
>DATJYG010000879.1:0-16378 GCA_035499695.1 Polyangiaceae bacterium | reverse complement strand
GCCCGAAGACGGTCGTCTTCGGCGTGCGAGGGGGCATCGGTGAAATTTGTCGGCCCCCTGCTACGAAGGGGCGGCGTGCAGTCCCCTACCGCATCGTCCTCCGCCGTTCGCCGAGAGCCTGACGCCCTGACCTCGGCGTCTCGCCTGCTGGTGGCCTTCGGGCTGTCGGGCTGGGCGCTGACGCTGTCCCTCGTGTTCGCCGCGCTGCTCGCGCTCAAGGTGGCCGACTGGCCCGCCGTCGGCTGGTTCGTCGACGGCGACGGCCGCTTCGCCGCCTTCGGCTTCATCCGGCCTGAAGACGGGTGGAGCGAGGTCCTGGGCGGCTGGTCGCTGCCGATCTTCGGATCCCTCGCTGCAGGTCTCCTGTGGATGGGCGTCCTCGGCGTCCGCAAGGGGCTGAGGACGGTGCGCGCACTCCTGGGCGCGTGAGGTCGGGGGAACGCGGTTCGCCCGGCGTCGTCGGAGGTTTTCGTGTAGGTTGCCGGCCGCAGTCGCATGGCGCGCCCCACGGAGCCCTCGCATCCGCCGTCGGACCCGCTGCCCGCCCGGGCGAGCGGCGCGCTGTTTCCGCAGGATGAACGGCCGGCGCGCGCGCAGCTCGTGGCCGCGCTGCTCTTCGGGCTCGTGCTCGTCGCGAGTGGGCTCTACCTCTGGCGCCGGCCCCACTCGGGCGCCGACGACGCGGGCAACGACACGCCGGCGGCGTCGGCCATGCCGATTCTCGCCGGGGACGCGGGGGTCATCGTGGGCGCCGCGGGGGACGGGGGCGCCCTGGCGCCGGTGGCGCTCTCGGAGCCGCGCGTGCTCGGCTGCCACGACCGCGGGAGCAAGAAGACGCCGCCGGACGCGTGCGACCGCCTCGCGCCCGTGGAGAAGGCCATCGAGAGCGCCATCAACGGCGCCGCCGCCTGCGTGCCCCCGGAGCAGGGCGGGGGGACCATCGAGTACGTCGCCGACGTGAGCTTCCTGCGCCACAAGGTGAACCTGAAGCTCCCGCGCGCCGGGCGCTCGGTGCACGACCGCAAGGCGCTCCGCGCCTGCTCGACGGCCGTCCGGAGCGCCCTCCAGGGCCTCGCGCTCGACGGCATGGACCACATGCACGCACGCTACGAGATTGCCGTGACGGCGACCTACCGCGGCTCCGACCACGGGGGCTGATCTTCCAGCTCATCCCGGGCGCCGGGACGCGAACCGCGCTACCTTCGGCGCGCAATGTGCGGCGTCTTCGGCATCTACGGCCACCCCGAGGCGGCGAACCTCACCTACCTCGGCCTGCACGCGCTGCAGCACCGGGGGCAGGAGAGCGGCGGCATCGTCACCAGCGACGGTGAGCAGCTCTACGCCCACCGCGCGATGGGGCTCGTCCAGGACGCGTTCACCCAGGAGCAGCTCGGGAGGCTGCCCGGCCGCGTCGGCATCGGCCACGTGCGTTACTCGACCGCGGGGGGCTCGCACATCAAGAACGCCCAGCCGATCGCCGTCAACTACGCGCGCGGGTCGCTCGCGGTCTGCCACAACGGCAACCTCACGAACGCCGAGGAGCTGCGGGCCGAGCTCGAGGCGCGCGGGAGCATCTTCCAGAGCGACAGCGACACCGAGGTCTTCGTGCACCTCGTGGCCGCGAGCAAGGAGATCGCCTTCGAGGACCGGATCGCCGACGCGCTCTCGCGCGTGAAGGGCGCCTACTCGCTGCTCTTCCTCACCGAGGACGCCATCGTCGCCGTGCGCGACCCCATGGGCTTCCGCCCGCTGTGCCTGGGCCTGCTCCCCGCGAAGAAGGACGCCCACGTCGTCGCGAGCGAGCCGTGCGCCTTCGACCTCATCGGCGCCGAGTACGTCCGCGACCTCGAGCCCGGCGAGATGGTCGTCATCGACGCAAGCGGCATCCGCAGCGTCCGCCCGCTCCCGCCGGCGCCGCAGCGCATGTGCATCTTCGAGTACGTCTACTTCGCCCGGCCCGACTCCAAGCTCGGCGGCCGCAGCGTCTACGACGTGCGCAAGCAGATGGGGCGCACCCTCGCCAAAGAGCACCCGGTGGACTGCGACGTGGTCATCCCGGTACCCGACTCGGGTGTCCCCTCCGCCATCGGCTACGCCGCCGAGCGCAGCGTGCCCTTCGAGATGGGGCTCATCCGGTCGCACTACGTGGGCCGCACCTTCATCGAGCCGCAGCAGAGCATCCGGCACTTCGGGGTGCGCCTGAAGCTCAACCCGGTGGAGCCGGTGCTGCGCGGCAAGCGCGTCGTCGTCATCGACGACTCGATCGTCCGCGGCACCACGTCGCGCAAGATCGTCAAGATGGTGCGCGACGCCGGCGCGAAAGAAGTTCACCTGCGCATCTCGAGCCCGCCTACGCAGTGGCCCTGCTACTACGGCATCGACACGCCGACGCGGCGCGAGCTCATCGCGTCGAGCCACTCGGTCGACGAGATCGCTCGCTACGTGACGGCCGACACGCTCGGCTACCTCTCGCTCGAGGGCATGGTCAGCGCCGTGGGCGGCGAGGGCACGTACTGCCACGCGTGCTTCTCGGGGCAGTACGCGATCCCCTTCACGCCGACGAACAAGCGCCAGATGCGCCTCGTCGGCGTCTAGAGAATGCTGCGGATGGCGACGCGGCAGCAAGACGCGCAAAGGCGGGGAAAGAAGATCGGAAGATCAAAGGATCAAGAAGGCTTGCTGCGAGGCCCGTGGGCACCCGCAACCAACCCCCTTCTTGATCTTTTGATCTTCTGATCTTCTTCAAACTCTCACTCGTCGACCCCTGGTCTCCCAACGAACGCCTGGACCTGCGCGGGGCGAACGTAGCGGCGTCCACCCGGGCGCCTGAATCCCGCAAAAACACGGGAAATGCGCGCCCTCACTGGTTGGTTCCCGCCTTGCAGTGGCGAGGGTCGTCATGGCCCGCAAGAGCTTCCCCGTCGCCACGGTATTGGTCGCCGCAGCAGTCGTCGGCGCCGCCGCCTGCTCCGCCAGCCACTCGTCGAACGCCACCGGCGGTCCGTCCGCCGACGGCGGCACCGACGCCGCCCCGATGCCGTTCCAGGCCGACTCGCCGCAGGTCTACGTCGCGAAGGTGAAGAACCTGCTCGTCGGCCAGCCGCCGACGGACGCCGAGGTGAAGGCCGTCGAGAGCGACCCGACGCAGCTCGCCTCGCTCATCCAGCAGTGGCAGCAGCAGCCCGAGTACGAGACCAAGATGCAGCGGTTCTTCGAGCTCGCGCTGGAGCAGACGCAGGTGTCGCTCCCCGACTTCGCCGACCAGGCTTACCCGCAGCAGATCGACGCCAACCAGTACACCGGCGCCGCCCTGCTCGAGAACCTGCAGGAGAGCTACGCCCGCACGGCGAACTACTTCACGCAGAACGGTCAGCCCCTGACCAACGTCGTCACCTCGCACCAGGTGATGATGACGACCGCGCTCAAGGAGCTCTACGCGTTCCTCGACACGTGGGAGGTCTCGGACACCGCGGCCTCGGACTCGGCCGGCGGCCAGGGCAAGGTCACGACGACCGACCACTGGAAGCAGGCGAACCCGAACGTGGCCATCACGGTCGAGGCGTCTGCGGGCCCGATCGCGCTCAGCGACACGCTCGACCCGTCGAGCCCGAACTACATGCACTGGTACTACCCGGACCTGGCGAACGTCGACATGGGCGTCGCCGGCTGCGCGACCGACCCGATCGTCTTCCCGGCGAAGGCGCCTGCGGGCGTCGGCGGCTCCTCGAGCGCGCTCGTCTTGCACTGGCTGCTCCTCGGCGCCATCGACGGCCACCCGAGCACGAGCGGCACCAAGTGCCAGCAGTACGGAGGCGCCCTGAAGGACACGCAGTTCCAGACGGGCGACTTCGCCGACTGGCAGCTCGTGACCATCCGCCAGCCGAACCAGGGCGAGGCCACGTCGGTCTTCTACGACCTGGGGACGCTGCGCAGCGCGACCACCCTCGTGCTCAACCAGCCGCGCGCCGGCTTCTTCAGCACCCCGGCGTTCGCCGCCAACTGGCAGACGAACACGAGCAACACGATGCGCGTGACGCTCAACCAGACGCTCATCGTGTCGCTCGGCTCGTCGATCGACGGAACCGACATGACCCTGCCGACGCAGACGCCGGGGCTCGACACGACGCACGCCAACCAGGCGGCCTGCTACACGTGCCACCGCCTGCTCGATCCGACGCGGTCGATCCTCGCCTCGGCGTGGTCGTGGAACTACCACCAGCAGCTCGACACGAACTACGCGCAGCAGCCGGGGCTCTTCGCGTTCCGCGGGGTCATCAACCCGAACATCAAGAGCATCGACGACTTCGCGAGCACCATCGCGTCGCACCCGTACTTCGGCCCCGCGTGGGTGCAGAAGCTCTGTTACTACGCGAACTCCTCGCCGTGCGTCACGACGGACCCGGTCTTCACGCAGATCGAGAAGGACTTCGAGGACTCCAAGTTCGACTGGAACAAGCTCGTCGTGGAGCTCATGTCGTCACCCATCGTGACGAACGCGTCGTCGACGCTCACGTCGCAGACCAACGGGGAGATCGTCGCCGTCTCGCGGCGTGACCACCTCTGCGCCGCCATCAACGAGCGCCTCGGCTTCACCGACGTGTGCGGCCTGAGCGCCACGACGACCCGCCAGTACGCGGGCACGACGATCCCGCAGGTGGCCGCGGGCCTGCCGTCGGACGGCTACGGGCGCGGGTCGGTCGCCCCGGTGCTGCCGAACCAGCCGACGCTCTTCTTCCGCGCCGGCACCGAGAACATCTGCGAGGCGCTCGCGGCGGAGACCATCGACGTCAAGAGCGGCGCCCAGATCACGGGCACCAAGACCTGGTCGAGCTCCGACCCGACCTCGGCGATCACGGACTTCGTCGGCATCGTCATGGGCCTCGTGCCCTCCGACCCGCGCTACGCGCAGGCGCAGACGATCCTCACGGACCACTTCAACCAGGCCAAGGGCCAGTCGGGCATCACGCCCACCGCCGCGCTGCAGTCCACCTTCGTCGCCGCGTGCCTCGCGCCCTCGGCGGTCTCTATCGGGATGTGAAACGAGGAGAATGCCAGCCATGATCGTCTCTCGTCGCTCCACGCTCCTCACGACGCTCTTCGGCGCCGGCTACGTCGGCCTGAGGGCGCTGGCCACGGGCCTGCCGGTGTCGTTCCTGCTCAACCCGCGCAAGGCCATGGCCGACGGCTCGATGACGTGCGCCAACAAGAGCAAGGCGCAGTACGTCATCTTCCAGACCTCGGGCTCCGGCGATCCGATCAACGCGAGCGTGCCGGGCACCTACGAGGACTCGAAGATCGTGCACAGCTCGGATCCGACGATGGCGCCCACGAGCATCACCGTCGGCGGGCAGACGTACCAGGCGGCCGCGCCGTGGGCGACGCTGCCGGCGAGCGTCCTCGCGCGCATGCAGTTCTGGCACATCATGACCGACACGCCGATCCATCCCAAGGAGCCGCAGGTGCTGCAGCTCATGGGAGCGACGCAGAACGAGTCGAACGAGATGTTCCCCTCGCTGCTCGCGAAGGCGCTCGCGCCGTGCCTGGGGACGATCCAGCAGCAGCCCATCTGCATCGGCGCGGCGAGTCCCTCCGAGGCGCTGAGCTTCGCGGGCGCGGTGCAGCCGATCGTGCCGCCGACGGCGCTCAAGGCGACGCTCGCGAATCCCACGGGGCCGCTGACGACGCTCCAGCCGCTGCGCGACCAGACGCTCGACTCGCTCTACGACCTGTACAAGAACGCCGCGTCCCCGGCGCAGAAGGCGTACATCGACTCGCTCGTGACGTCGCAGCAGCAGGTGCGCAACATCAAGCAGAGCATGCTCAACGCGCTCACCTCCATCAAGGACAACTCGGCCGACTCGCAGGTGCTCGCCGCCATCACGCTCATCCAGATGCAGGTGGCGCCGGTCATCTCGATTCACATCCCGTTCGGAGGCGACAACCACCGCGACGTCGCGCTCGCCACCGAGACGACGCAGACCGTGTCCGGCGTGGCGACCATCGCGTCGCTCATGTCGCAGCTCCAGACCGCGGGCCTGCAGGACGCGGTGTCCTTCATGTCCCTCAACGTGTTCGGCCGCACCATCGGCCCGGGCAACACCGACGGCCGGCAGCACAACCAGAACCATCAGGCGTCGCTCGTCATCGGCAGCCCCTTCAAGGGCGCCGTCATCGGCGGCGTCACGCCGGTCGGAAGCGATTACGGGGCCACCACGATCAACTCGAAGACGGGCGCCGGCGGCTCGGGCGGCGACATCCAGGCCGTCGACACCCTGTCGGCCTTTGCGATGACCATGCTCTCCGCCGTCGGTGCAGACCCGACGGTCCTCACGTCCCCCGGCAACACCGCGAAGGTCGTGACGTCCGCGCTCGTGTGAAGCTCTAGTGGCAGTTCCCCGCGTTGGGGACCTCGCATGCGAAGCTCGTCGACTTGATGCACACCGCCGGCGCCTGGCAGCTCACGCCGGTGCCGCACGGTGCGCCGTCGGTGGCGGCCTGGTGGCAGGTGCCCTCGCCCTGCATGCTGATGTTGGCGCACGCGGCGGCGCCGGTGCACGCGACGAGAACGCCGTTGACGACGCCGCACATCCCGCCCACCGCCGCCGTACCGGTCTGCGTGCACGTCTTGGTCTTCGAGTCGCAGTAGAGTCCCTTCGAGCCGTCGCAGTCGGTCGCCGCGGCGCACGTCGCCCCGGCCGCCAGCGGGGTCTTGCAGGTGCCCCCGATGCACGCGAGCGTGCGCAGGCACGGCGCCGTGTTGCTGCACGTCGCCCCCGACATCCCAGGGGTGGCGCACTTTCCGCCCGCGCAGATGCTCGTCGCCGCGCACTGCGCGTCCACGAGGCACACGGGTCCTCCGTCCGGCCCCGTCTGTCCGGGCATCGCGCGCGTCGCGCAGGTGCCGCAGAGCGTGCCGGCGGTGAGCTGGCAGAAACCGGTCGTGCACTGCCAGTCCGAGCCGCACGCCGCGCCCGCCGCGACCGTCCCCGGAATCGAGCAGGCCGACGGCTGCGGGTTGTCGAGCGCCTCGTCGCAGGTCTCGGCGTTGATGGCCGCGACGCACTGCTCGAGGTCGGACGGCGTCGTCTTCGTCCCGCTGGCGGCGAGCGCGTTCGGGCACGGGATGGCCGCTCGCGTCGTGCATGTCGTCATGTCGCCGTAGGTGGTCTGGAAGGCGAAGGGCGTGCACTTGGAGAGCTGCGAGCAGAACGCCGTCGCGAAGTCGTCGCAGGCCTGCGTCGCCGACGGGCCGGCGTCCACGCCGCCGCTGCTGCTCCCGCTGCCCCCGCCGCTGCTTCCGCCGCTACCGCCACCGCTGCTGCTGCTGCTCGAACCGCCGTTGCCCGAGCTCGAGCTGGAGCAGGACGAGCACGCGGCCACCGCGAACGCAGCCGCCAGGAGCCACAAGCCATGGGATGCACGCATCGTCGCCTCGCTTTCCCCGGAGCGGTCGAGCTTATCCCGGGCCGATGTCGACGTCCTCGTAGATCCGCGCCGCCCGGAGAAGGCCGCTCTCGCCGCGCTCGTAGACGGCGAGGCCCGCCTGAGGGGCGACGCCCTTGCCGTGCACCCGCACCACCGTGTACTCGAGCGCGCAGGTGCGCCCGTCGTCGGCGCGCGCGCCCTTGAGGAGCTCGATGCCGGCGCCGTCCGCCCCGCTCCCCGCGCCGAGCAGCTGCTCGTAGAAGCGGTGCAACGTGCCGCCGTCCTCGGTCTTGTGATGGCTCCCGCCCTCCGGGTCGCGCACGCTGCCGCCGTTCTCGAAGCTCGCCACGACCGCGGCGACGTTGCCGCGCGCGAGTGCCTCGAGGTGGGAGGCGACTGGAGGAGGTACGACCACCTGGTCGTCCTTCGGGAGCAGCGGCGACCGCACGGCGTGCGTGCCCTTGATGGGCTTCGTCGAGTAGTAGAGGCGCACCTCGACCTCGCGCTCGGGGCGCCGCTCGCAGACGATCGCGACCGGGACGGTGACGTGCTTGCCCTCGAACGTCAGCCCGAGGGTGCCCTCGGTGACGTCGCGGTCCGAGCCCATCGTGAACGCGGTCTTGTCGAACGAGGCCGCGTGCTTGCGGAGCCAGGCCGCGATCTCCTGGAGGAACTGCTCGAGCGCCGGCATCCCCGTCTTGCGGCCGAAGATGGGGTCGTCCACCGTCGCGCGCTCGCCGAGGCGACGCACGAGCTGCTCCGCGTCCGCCGACACGAGCGCCGGGAAGTAGACCTCCGAGAGCCACCCTCGCAGGCTCGAAGGTGCGCCGCGCTCGGGGGCATCCTCCATCGCCAGCGAGGATACCACGCACTATCTTGTCCTTGTGGCGCTCTTCGACCGCAGTCCCGCCGATGTGTCGGTGTACGAGGTGTCGCTGCGCGACGGCCTCCAGAACGAGCGAGCGACCGTGCCGCTCCGCGGCAAGATCCGTCTGCTCGATGCGCTCGTCGCGTCGGGCCTGAAGCGCATCGAGATCACGAGCTTCGTGTCGCCCAAGTGGATCCCGCAGCTCGCCGACGCCGACGAGCTCGCGGAGCACGTCGCGGAGCACGTGAAGCCGCCGCCGGGCGTGTCGTTCAGCGCTCTCTGTCCGAATGCCAAGGGACTGGAGCGGGCGCGGGCGGCGGGCATCGGGGAGATCGCGGTCTTTCTCTCGGTGAGCGAGACGCACAACAGGAAGAACGTGAACAAGACGGTCGCCGACACGCTCGCCGCGTTCGAGGACACGATCGGTCCGGCGCGCGAGGCGGGGATGCGCGTGCGCGGTTACCTGTCGACGGTCTGGGGCTGCCCGTACGAGGGCGACGTCGACCCGAAGAGGGCGCTCGCGATCGCGCGCAAGCTCGTCGACATGGGCGTGTACCAGGTGTCGCTCAGCGACACGGTCGGTGTCGGCACGCCGCGGCAGACCGAGCGCATCCTCGAGATGGTGTTCGCCGAGATCCCGCGCGAGAAGATCGCGATGCACATGCACGACACGCGCGGGACGGCGCTCGCCAACGTGCTCGTGGGCCTCGAGCTCGGCGTGCGCGACTTCGACGCGAGCGTCGGGGGGCTCGGCGGCTGTCCGTACGCGCCGGGCGCCGCGGGCAACCTGGCGACCGAGGACCTCGTGTTCATGCTGCACGGCATGGGCGTGAAGACGGGCGTCGACCTGGAGCGGCTCTGGGAGGCCGGCAAGGTCGCCGAGAGCGTCGTGGGACGGCCGCTGCCCGGCAAGGTGCACCAGGCGGGCGTGCGCAGCCTCAAGGCGTGAATCTGGGGACGTTTCCAGCTCGGCGGGAATGACGCGTAGGAGACGCGACCGCGGGTGCCCGTGGCGCCTCCGTGTGGTACACGCGCACACCATGAAGCCGACGGCCCCGCCGCTCTCGGTTCACGAAGACGCACCCGATTCGTCGCTCGAGTCCGAGATCGCCCGTGCCTGCGAGACGGCGCACGACGAGCGCATCACCATTCCCGCGCCGCCGACGGCGGAGGCGTTGAGGGCGGCGACGCCGTTCCCGCCGCCCGACGACGAGGAGAGCCAGGACGAGGAGACCCGGCGCGACACCACTCCCGCGCCGCCTCCGAAGACGTCCGCCATTCGCAGGCGCGACGGCGGCGATGACGGCGAGGAGGAGCCCGTGCCCGACACGATCCCCAGCGCCCCGCGCGTCCCGAAGATTCACTCCATGTGAACGTCGACCTTGGCGGCAGGGCCCAGCTGCTCCGGCGTCTTGAGGAAGAAGAGCAGCGGCAGCACCGCGAGGAAGCAGATTCCGGCGACGAGGAAGACCTTGTCGAACGCGAGCAGCGTGGACTGTCCCGACACGATGCCGTCGAGCGCGCGCATCGCCATCTCCTTGGCCGCGACGGGGTCGAACCCCTTGCCGAGGAACGTGCGCTGGAGGAGCGCCACCCGCTCGACGGCCGCCGGGTTCGTGGGCGCCACGTGCGGCACGAGCGCCGCGCGCGCCTCGTCCCCGTAGCGCGTGAGCAGCGTCGCGCCGACGGCGAGCCCGATCGAGCCGCCGACCTGCCGGAACAGGGAGTTGAGCCCCGTCGCGTCGGCCATCTTGTGGCGCGGGATGGACGCGAGGGCCACCGTCGACAGCGGGACGAAGAGGCAGGAGAACCCCACGCCCTGCGTCATGATGGCCCAGATGACGTCGCGCTGCGTGCTCTCGAACGTGAGCCGGCTCATGTCCCACGCGCCCCACGCGATGAAGCCGACGCCGAGCGCGATGATGACCCGCGGGGACACCCTGTTGTAGATGCGGCCGATGATGGGCGTCGTGATCATCATCACGAAGACGCGCGGCATCATGGCGAAGCCCGCCTGCGTCGCGGTGAAGCCGAGGAGCTCCTGCATCATGAGCGGCAGCAGGAACATCGACGCCATGAGCAGCGCGAACATGAGCGACCCGATGAGCGTGCCCGAGAGGAACACCGGGTCCTTGAAGAGCCGGATGTTGACCGCGGGCACCTCGCAGGTGAGCTCGCGGATGACGAACGCCGCGATGAAGACGAGCGACGCGAAGAAGGCGACGGTGATGGCGCTCGACTCGAACCAGTCGTTCTGCTGCCCCTCCTCGAGGGTGTACTGGAGCGCGCAGAGCCCCGCGATGAGCAGGCCGATGCCCCACCAGTCGACGTCCTTGCGCTGCGCCTCCGCGAGCTGGCGGTTCTTGGCGACGATCTCCTCGTCCTCGTGCACGAAGGCCGCGACCATCGCGAGGCCCAGCACGCCGACGGGCACGTTGATGTAGAAGATCCAGGGCCACGAGTAGTTGTCGACGATCCAGCCGCCGAGCGTGGGCCCGATCGCGGGGCCGAGCATGACGGCCATCGCGAAGACGGCCATCGCCATCCCTTGCTCCTTGGCGGGGAAGGTCTGGCGCAGGATCGCCTGCTCGGTGGGTTGCAGGGCACCCGCACCGAAGCCTTGGAGCACGCGGTAGATGATGAGCGACGAAAGCGAGTGGGCCGTGCCGCAGAGGATCGAGCCGGCGAGGAAGAGCACCAGGCACGCCATGTAGACGCGCTTCTGCCCGAAGAGGCGCCCGAGGAACGCCGTGAAGGGCATCACGACGACGTTGGCGATGATGTACCCGGTGCTGATCCAGGTGATCTCCTGCACCGTCGCGCCGAGCGTGCCCATCATGTGGGGCAGGGCGACGCTCACGATCGACGAGTCGATCGCGCCCATCAGCGTGCCGAACGTGATCGAGATGGTGACGAGCCACTTGTTCGGGCGCGGCCGTGCCGGCGCCGCCATGCGCAGGGGGAGGGGAGCCGCACCCGTCGTCATGGCCGCGCTTCCTTGTATCGCATGCAGGCGGCCACCGAGGGGTCCGATGCCGAATCTTACCGCTGCGTTGCAGGCACTCGGGCGGCGGCCTGGGGCCCTTGATGCGTGCAGGCTCGGCTGTTGATTCTCCACACCGTTGCGCACCTTTCACTTCTGAAACGGCGTCCTGCATCCCGTTTGCGATCCTGAAGCCCAAAACGACGACGCAATGCATGCAAGTCCCCGGGATTGCTACACGGGCGGTCATGGCACGCGGGTCGCAAAGACCCCGCGCGGCACCGCGTAGGCCGGCTCTCCCCCCCCGGGCCCCTATGCGGTGCCGTTTTCTTTTTTTGTGCGCTGGCGTTCGTGCGCCGCGCTATTGCCGGTTGCGAATGCGATTCGGTGACGTGCTCGCGCTGTACCTCTCGCTGCTGCCCGCTGCCGCCTGCACGAGGACGCCGCAGGAGGACTTCGCCCCGCACGCGTCGACGTCAGCCGCGCCCATCCCGCCGGCCGCTCAGAGCGCCGTCGTGGCGCCGCCGAACCCCTCTGCGGTGTCCCTGGTGGGCCGGTGCGTGAAGCAGACCCCGGCGACGGCGCCGTCTCCCGTGGCCCCTGCGGCCCCCGGCACGTGCCCGGCTGACCCGGAGAGCGGGCCGCCCTCCGTGCCGATCGTGCGCGTCACCTTCGCCGGCAAGAGCGCGGTGCACGTCGACGCGGAGCTCGTCCGCAGCCAGCACGACACGATGCGGGGCCTCATGTACCGGACGAGCCTCGCGGAGGACCGCGGGATGCTCTTCGACCTGCGCGTGCGCGACGACCACCAGTTCTGGATGCACAACACCTGCATCCCGCTCGACCTGCTCTACGTCGACGAGGATGGGCTCATCGTCGGCATCGTCGAGAACGCGCCGGTGCTCGACGACACCTCGCGCGGCGTGGGCTGCCCCTCTCGCTACGTGCTCGAGGTCAACGCCGGCTGGTCGCGGCGCCACAACGTGCGCGCCGGCCAGGTCATGACCCTCCCGCCCGAGGCGAAGGGTCCGTAGAGGCGGCGTCGCTCAGTGCGAGAAGTTGCCGACGAGGATGCCCTCGCCGAGCACGTGGCCGCTCATCGCGCTCTCCAGGTCGTCGGCGCTCGCGCCTGGCTGCGCTGCGACGGGCGCATCGAGCGCGAAGACGTGGAACGCGTAATTGTGGAGCTCCATCTTGGGCGGACACGGCCCCGCGTAGCCGGGGCGGTTGAATCCGTTGGTGCCCGACACGCCGTCGAGCTGGGCGACGTCCACCGCCTCCGGCAGCGAGCTGGTGTCACCGCGCAGGTTGAACGCGACCCAGTGGATGAAGTCGCCCCCCGGGGCGTCCGGATCGTCGACGATGACGGCGAACGCCTTGGTCCCCGCCGGCGGCGCGCTCCAGGTGAGCTGGGGCGACTTGTCTGCGCCATCGCACGTGTAGTCCACCGGGATCTGCCCGTTGGACGGGAACGACTTGCTCGTGACGGTCAGCTTCTCGAGCGTCACCCCGGGTGGCGGCGAAGCGTGCCCCGCGGCCGTGGGCGGCGTGCACCCGCTGCAAGCCAGGACCGCGGCGACAGCGAGCCATCGGGCGTGGGGAAGCATGGGTCTCAGTCAGGCTGATAGACGATCGTCTGCGATCCGTCACTGAAGTAGAAGCGCTGGAACTGCGAGTGGTCGAACGTGAGGGCGCCGAAGAGGTTCCACGCGACGCCCCACACGGCGGCTGCCCAGAAGAGCTTCTTCATGGGGCGCGCGCAGATGGCGAGCAGCACGAAGAGCAGAACGGCGTAGTCGATCGAGAAGCGGTACCCGAACTGGCGCCAGCCGGTGTTCTGGTAGAGGAGATCCATGAGCGCGGGCAGCGCCGCCGAGAGCGCAGCCACCACGTAGAGCCACTTGCGCTGCGGCTCGCCGTCGAATCGCTTCGGCCAGAGCAGCCAGATGAAGACGGGCGTGGTGAACCAGAGCGCCAGGCCGTGCTCGTTCACCTTGAACGGTGTGCCGAACGCCATGCGTTCCCCCCGCGCCGGGAGCCACGGCAAGCTCGTGAACGCGACGCCGAGGTTCTTCGCGAGGAAGTGGTAGTTGATCATCCCCCACTTCTCCATGCGCGCGCGCCACGCGACCGTCAGGTACTCGTGGTCGAAGTAGAAGGGGCTCGCGCGGTGGTAGCGCACGTGGTTCGCCCAGGCGACGAACGCGAAGGCGCAGAGGATGGGCACCCAGAAGAGGGCGTAACGCCGGGCGAGGTCGCGCCACTTCAGGCGCTCGAGGATGCTCCGCGCGCGGGCCAGCCAGGTCCCCTCCGTGGGAAGCTCGCCGTCGATCGACACGCGCAGGGCCTCGAGCGCGAAGAGCAGGGCCATCCAGACTGCCGGTGGGCGACTCAGGTAGAGGCAGCCGATCATCGCGCCCGCGAGCACGGGGTGCTCGGCGTCGAGCGCGAAGAGGACGTACAGGGCGGACGCGGCCGCGGCGACGACCAGGGCCGCGAACCAGACGGTGCCCTCGACGGCCGCGAAGAAGTAGACCGTCCCGAAGGCGAAGAGGAGCGACAGGAGCGAGTTCTGCACCTCGCTGCGGGGCGAGCGTCCGGTGCGCCGGAGCTTCTCGAGCACCAGGAAGACGAAGGCCGGGCACAGCGCCGCCAGCCAGATGACGAACTGCCCGTCCCTGAAGTTCTCGGGGTTCCCCGAGAGCTTCACGAGGGGCAACATCAGCATCGCCGGCAGGGGAGGGAAGCTGATGTACGTCTTGCCCTCGAACGACACGAAGTCGTTGTTCATCGCGTAGGGCGGCGGGCCGGTCGGCAGGTCCCAGCGCCCGTGCAGCCACGCGTCGGCCAGCAGCGCGTAGTGGTTGTACTGGGTGTGCTCGCCCAGCCGTTGCGGCCCGGCGACGGCCGCGAACACCCCGGCGGCGATGACGTAGACGAGCGCCGCGAGGATGAGGCGGCGCGAGCGCGAGTCGGGACGCATCCACTTTGCGAGCGTTCCCGCCTTCTCCGCCATATCGGCGGCGCAACCTACCATCAGACCCGCTGACGCATCGAGACGCGAACGCGATTTCGCGAGCTCGAGCGCTTTGGACGCGCATGAGCGTTCGCACGCCAGAGCAAATTGCGTGAAATCCCGCGTGTACGAGCGCTCGCAAGCATGGCACGAGCCTTGTACACTGCGGGCCTTCGGCGATGGCTCTACCCTTCGGCGAGACCCCCGGCGCGCGCGACCCGCGCGCCCTGAGCATCCTGGCAAAGACGATCTACCGCGAGCTTCGGGCGAGCGGGTTCCAGATGCGGGATGTGATGGCGCTGGCTGGCGAGCTCCTGGCCCAGGTGACGCGCGAGATGCGAGCGCCCAAGGGCGGCGCCCAGGCCGGCGGCGAAAAGCAAAGCTGAGGCTCCACTTGCGACGCAGTTGACACAGCGCGTGTCGAGCTTCGACAATCCCTCGTGAACGTTTCCTGCCCGCCGGGCGGGAGGACGGCTGCGGCGCCCCTCCGAGGGACCTGAATGTTCACGATCATCATCAGCGAAAAGGGTGGCGCCGAGCGTCGCGAGGCATTCGACAAGAACGAGATCAACGTCGGGCGCGTGCAGGGCAACGACCTCATGCTCCCGAAGGGGAACGTCTCGAAGCATCACGCTCGCCTCCTCTTCCGCGACGGCCGGTTCATCGTCACAGACCTGAAGAGCACCAACGGGACCTACGTCAACGGACGCAAGATCTCGCAGGCCACCATCGTCCGCGAGGGCGACAAGATCTACATCGGCGACTTCGTGCTCCGCCTCGAGACGGCGCAGGCGGGAGCCTCGGCCGACGCGAGCTACTCGCCGCCCGGCGAGGACTCGCAGGGCCGCACCCCGGCGCGCCAGGGGCCGCTGCCGCGCGAGGCCATGGGGCCGGGCGCAGCGGGGGCGGGGCAGGCTGCAGCGATGCCAGCGCCTCCAGCGGGGCCGCCACCGCTCCCGCCCGGGGTCGCGGCTCAGGCGATGGGGGCGACGCCCATGATGCAGCAGGCGCCTCAGGCGGGGCCTGGGTTCGTGCCGGCGCCGCAGCCGTCGCCGCAGCCCGGTGTCGCCATGGGTGGGGGCGCTGCCGCCGCGCGCAGCCTCGCGGATCAGAGCGTGAGCCACTACCCGCTCGAGCGCGACCCGGACGACAGCGAGAGCGCGCCCGAGCTTCGTGGTGCGCCTGTGCCGAAGGTGCCGGGTCCGCCGCGAATGCCGGCGGGGGGCGCCGAGCCCAAGGCGCGTCCGAGCGCGGTGCAGCAGCGTGGAACGGCGACGTCGGCCCAGGCGGCGCCGCGCGCAGGTTCGGCGGTGCCGCCGCCCACGGGCAAGCCGCTGCCGCGCGAGACGCCTCAGCAGGCGGCGCGCCGGCTCGCGCTCATCACGCTGGTCGATCGCGTCGCGGACGTGGTGGACCTCGCGCCGCTCAAGCAGTCGCCGATCGTGAGCGAGGCGGTGTCGCAGCAGATCGACCGCGCCGTGCGCGAGCAGGCCAAGTCGATGCGCGAGGAGGGCGAGGCGCCCGAGGGCATCGACCTCGAGCTACTCGCGCGGGATGCGCTGCGGGAGCTCGTGGGCCTCGGGTCGATCGGGCCCCTGCTCGAGGACGAGGAGACCAGCGAGATCCACGTCGCGCGGCCGGACTACGTGCTCGCGGTCAAGGGCGGACAGGTGGTGCTCGCCGATCCGTCGTTCACCAGTGAGGACGCGCTCGCACGCATCGTGTCGCGGCTGGCGCAGCAGGCGGGAGAACCCTGGCGCGCCGGGGAGCTGGTGATCGAGCGGCGCCTCGCGCGCGGCGCGCAGCTCGTGGCCATCGCGCCGCCGGCCGCCACCAACTGGGTCGTCACGATACGCAAGCGGCGCCGCGTCGAGTCCTCGCTCGAGGACCTGGTCCGCGGAGGCGCGATGTCGCGGGCGATGGCGCAGCTGCTCGAAGGGTGCGCCGCCGCGCGGGCGAACGTGCTCGTCGTGGGATCGGGCGCGGGCGCGGTGTCGTCGACGCTGGCCGCGATCGCCGGGGCGGCGCCGCAGGGCGAGCGCGTCGTCGCGATGCAGGGGGACGAGGAGCTCGTCGTACCCCAGGC
>DATJYG010000878.1:0-4015 GCA_035499695.1 Polyangiaceae bacterium | reverse complement strand
ACCGTGCGCAGGACGTGCGCCTGTGTCGTCACGTCGAGCCCGGTCGTCGGCTCGTCGAGCACGATCACGCGCGGACGGCACGCAAATGCCATCGCCAGACCGACGCGTTGCTGCTGGCCGCCCGAGAGCTGATGCGGGTAGCGGCGCAGGAACGCGCGGTCGCTGGGGAGCAGGACCTCCTCCATCATCTCGGCGAGGCGGGTGCCCCGCTCGGCCGCCGAGGCGCCGAAATTGTGCGCCTCGAGCGTCTCTTCGAGTTGCGTTCCGATGCGCAGGGCGGGATTGAGCGCGGCCCCCGGGTCCTGAGGAACGTACGAGACGGTCTTGCCGCGCATCGCCCGGAGGGCGGCCTCGGACTCTTCGAGAAGCTCGCGACCGTCGACGACGACGCGGCCACCGGCGATCTCCGCGCCGCGCCGAGTATGTCCGAGGAGCGCCAGCCCGACGGTCGTCTTCCCCGACCCCGACTCGCCGACGAGCCCGAGCACCTCGCCGCCGTGGATGTGGAACCCGACGTCGTCGACGATGTCGACGCCGCGGCCCTCGACCTCGATGCGCAGCCCTTCGACCTGCAGAACCGGGTCGCTCATCCGTCCTCGCCCCGCTCGATGCCGGCCGAGGCGCGCGACAGCCCGTCGCCGATGAGGCTCGTCCCGATCGTCAGGAGTGCGATGGCGATCACCGGCAGGATGACGCCCCACGGTTGCACGGTGAGCCCCTGGCGGTTCTCGTTGATCATCAGGCCCCAGTCGGCGTTCGGCGGCTGCAGGCCGAACCCGAGGAAGCTGAGGCCGGCGATCAACCCGATCGAATAGGTCAGCCGGAGGCTGGCCTCGACGGAGAGCGTGCCGCTGATGTTCGGCAGTACCTCGCCGAGGAGGATCTTTCGCCGTGGCTCGCCGATCGCGGCCGCGGCGTTCACGAAGTCGCGCTCGACGATGTCGACCGATGCACCGCGTGTGACGCGCGCGACGCGGGGCACGGTCGTGATGGCGACCGCGAGGACGAGCAACCACAGCTTGGGGCCGACGGTGGCGACCGCGACGAGTCCGAGCACGATCGACGGGAAGGCAAGGATCACATCCATGCTGCGCATGAGGACGTCGTCCAGCCACGAGCGGGAGTAGGCGGCGAGCAGACCGATCGTGACGCCGAACAGCAGACCGAAGAACGTGGCGGCGATCGACAGGCCGAGGATCGACCGCCCGCCCCAGAGGAAGCGGCTGAAGACGTCGCGCCCGAGGTTATCCGCCCCGAAGCGCGCCGTCGCGGTGCGTCCCGAGTACGGCGCGCCGACGAAGTCGGTCGGCGAGTGCGGCGCAAGGTACGGGCCGATGAGCGCCACGCCGACGATGAAGAGCACGAGGACGACGCCGATCCTCGTTCGCCACTGGCGCCAGGCCCTGCTCGTCAGGACGACCAGGGGGCGACGGCCGACAGGCGCTGCGAGTGTCTGTGGCGCGGCGACCTCGACCGCGGTGCCGCTCACTTCAGTGCCGTCCTCGCGCGCGGGCTGACGAGAATCGCCGTCACGTCGGCGAGGACGTTGAGCACGACGTACACGCCGGCGATGAGCATCGCGAGTGCCTGGACGACGGGGATGTCGCGGTTGTGGACTGCGTCGACGAGCGCGGAGCCGATGCCGGCGTAGCCGAAGACGTATTCGACCACGACGATGCCACCGGCGAGATACGCGAGGTTCAGGGCGGTGACCTGGATCGTCGGGGCGATCGCGTTGGGTACGGCGTGCCGCCAGACCACGCGCTTTTCGGCGACGCCCTTGAGGCGCGCCATCTCCACGTAGTCGCTCTCGAGCACCTCGACCATCGACGCGCGCATGATCCGGCCGGTGTAGGGGACGACGGCGATCACGAGCGTCAGGGTCGGAAGGACGAGCGCATTCAGGTGCTGCCACGGCAGGTCGCCGGGCGGGATCAGCGACACCGCCGGCAGGATCGTGAACACGGTCGTCCCGAACAACAGAACGAGTGCAATCGCGACCACGAACTCGGGCAGCGCGGCGAGCGCGAGCATGATGATCGAGGCCGCGTGGTCGAACGGTCGGTCTCTGCGTCTCGCGCTGACCACGCCGAGGGCGATTGCCAGCGGCGTGCTGATCAGGGCGGCGAGCAGCCAGAGCACCGCGGAGTTCCGGAGGCGGGTGCCGATCACGGTCGTGACCGGCTCACCGGCGGCGATCGACGTCCCGGGATTGCCGCGGACGAAGCCTCCGAGCCAGTGCGTGTATTGCTGCAGCAGCGGCTGGTCGAGGTGGAGCTGGCTGCGCAGGTTCGCGAGCGCCTCCGGCGTCGCCGAGCGGCCGAGGATGGCGCGGGCCGGATCGCCGGGCAGTGCCTCCGTCGCCGCGAAGACGATGATCGAGATGAGGAAGAGCGTCAGCACGCCGAGCAGCGCGCGCCTGATGATGAAGCCCCAGATGCCGTGCGGCTTCAGTCGTGACAGGACGTGCGGATGCGGGGCGGCCGCGGCGGTCACGTCGGTGACGCTACGCCGCGACCCATGCCCCGTCCAGCCTTGCCGCTTCGAGGGAGGTCGGCGCGCCGCTCCCGACGCGCCGACCGCCTCGTGTGACTAGCCGAACCAGATGCTCCGGTACCCGTTGCCGAACTCGTTGAGCGCAAGGATGCTCTTGTAGCCCTTCTTCAGGCCCTGAACCTTGGAGCTGTAGCCGTCGAGCGTCGTGTGGAAGCCCCAGACGATGTAGCCGCCGGACTGGTACTCCATCGTCTGCATCGCGAGCATGATCTGCGCCCGCTTCTTCGGGTCGACGGTCTTCTTGGCCTCGTTGTAGAGCGAGACGAACTTCTTGTGTGCCGCGTCCGGCCAGTGACACTCGTTGTACGGCGAGCTCGGGATGCTCCCGGAGGCGACCTGCGCGAGATAGTTGCGCGTGTTCCAGAAGTCGGTCGAGAACGGCCACTTCAGGTACTGGCTGCCGTAGAACGTGCCGCTGTCGAGGGCTTTCACGTTGACCGTCACGCCGGCCGCCTTGGCCTGCTGAGCGAAGACCTGCGCCCCCTCGTTCATGCCGAGAGCGCCGTTGGTCGAGTTGAGGTCGACGGTCAGGTTCGACTGCCCTGCAGCCTTGAGCAGCGACTTCGCCTGGTCGATGTCCTGGTGGCGTTGCGGCAGCGCCTTGGCGTAGTCCACGTCGAACGGCGAGTAGAGGTCGTTGCCGACGTACCCGTGGCCGGCGAGCGCCTGGGCGACCATCTGCGGCCGGTTCGCGATCAGCCGCATCGCCTGACGCACCCGCGCGTCGTTGAACGGAGCCACATCGACGCGCATGCAGATCGGGGTCCAGGCGGCACTCGGCGACTCGAGGATCTTCGTGCCGGAGTGCCCGTTGACGACGGCCACCTGTGACGGTGGCACCGACGTGACCGCGTCGACCTGGCCGCCGAGCAGCGCGTTGACCCGCGCGGTGTCGTCGGGGAAGTCGATGATCACGACCTGGTCGAAGTACGGCTGACCCGACCGCCAGTAGTTGGGGTTGCGGACGTGCACGCTCTGCTGGCCCGGCGTGAAGCTCTTGATCTTGTACGCACCCGTGCCGACGTTCGGGTTTGCCTTGCCGTAGGTGGTCGGGCTGTAGCCGACCGGCACCATGGCGGCCGTGTACTGCGCGAGCGCGTCGAGGATCGTGGCGTCGGCCTGCTTGAGCGTGCAGCGGAGGGTGCGCTTGTCCATGATCTTCATCTGCCGTGGGTCGAGCGAGCCGAGGAACGCGTCCCCGCCGAGGCCGACCTTCGGGTTGATGAAGCGCTGCAGCGAATAGCGGACATCTGCGGACGTGAGCGTCTTGCCGTTGTGGAACTCGATCCCGTCGCGAACGCGGATCGTCCAGACGGTCGCGGCCTTGTTCGGGGTGATCTCCTCTGCCAGCCCGCTGAACACGATCTTGAACGTGGGGTCGTAGACGACGAGCGTCTCCCAGCCGGTCATGAGCCGGGCGATGTCGGGCTCGGTGATGATGTATTGGCCGTCGATGAAG
>DATJYG010000877.1:0-2404 GCA_035499695.1 Polyangiaceae bacterium | reverse complement strand
CGGGAAGGCGAGGTCCGGCCCGGGGCGCTGGTCCGCGTGGGATCGAGCGCCTTCCGCATCGAGGAGACCGCCGGGGCCACGTACCTGCCGCTCTCGGACCGGACGTCCTTCGGCGAGTGCGTCGGCTCGAGCCTCGAGATGCGTCGCGTGTACGCGACGCTGGAGCGCGCCGCGCCGACGACGTCCACGGTGCTCATCGAAGGGGAGACCGGCACGGGCAAGGACGTGGCGGCGCGATCGCTGCACGCGAACTCGCCGAGAGCCGCGGGGCCCTTCGTTCCCATCGACTGCGGGGCCATCCCCCTCACGCTCATCGAGAGCGAGCTGTTCGGTCACGTGCGCGGCGCCTTCAGCGGCGCGGTGTCCGACCGCCGCGGTGTCTTCGAGGAAGCCGCGGGCGGGACCGTGTTCCTCGACGAGATCGGCGAGCTGCCGATGCAGGTCCAGCCCAAGCTGCTGCGAGCGATCGAGCAGCGCGCCATCCGCCGCGTCGGCAGCAACACCGAGCGACCCGTGGACGTGCGCATCATCGCCGCCACGAACCGGTCGCTCGCCCAGTGCGTGAACGAGGGGACCTTCCGCGAGGACCTGTACTACCGCCTCGCCGTCATCGACGTGACGATCCCGCCGTTGCGGTCGCGCCGCGAGGACATCGCGACGCTCGCCAAGCACTTCTACGCACGCCTCGGCGGCCGGGGGGAGCTCGCTCCGGAGTACCTGGCGATGCTCGCCGCGCGCAGCTGGCCGGGCAACGTGCGCGAGCTGCGCAACTTCATCGAGCGCTCGGTGTCCCTCGGTCTGGTCGACCAGGGAGGCGCCCCGAGCGGCAAGCTTCCTCCGGAGGAAGACGTGGCCGCCGAGGCGCTCGAACGGCTGGTCGAGCTCGAGGTGCCGCTCAAGGACGCGCGCCAGGCGTGGACCGAGCGCTTCGAGACGGTCTACGTCCGCGGCATGCTCCGCAAGACGCGCGGCAACCTGACGCGCGCCGCGGAGCTCGCGGGGGTCAACCGGCGCTTCATGCAACGCATCGTGTCGCGCCTCGCGTCGCGCGGGGCCGATCTGGGCGTCGACCCGGGCGACCTGGACGACGAGGATTGAGACAAGCGCGTCGCGGTCGCCGTCGATCCGGCGCGACACCACCGTCGCGCCCGGCGGCGTGAATCCGCGGGAAATCCGCGGGACGAGGCCGGAGAGACGGTCCCATGACTGGCCGCGCCGTTGCAGTGTGGGCCGGACATGCACTTGTCATCGATCCGCGGTGGTCTCGCACTGGTCGCAGCCGGCGCGCTCTTCGTCGCGTGCGCGGGCAGCTCCCCGGCGTCCGGTTTCGGTCACGACGGCTCGTCGGGGGGCAACGGCGGCGGTGGGGGCGGCTCGTCCGGTGGCGGGAACGGGGGCGGTGGCAATGGAAGCGGCGGCTCGCCCGGCACCTTCGGGAGCAGCTCGGGGAGCGGCAGCAGCAGCGGGGGCGTGACCGGCGACGGCGGCCCGATCGGCCCGGTCGACGTGTCTCCGCCGTGCGACTCGGGGCTCGCCGTCGACGGCGACGCATTTCTCTTCGCCAAGACCATCGGCATCTGCACGAGCGCCCTGAAGGACGGCTACGGCATCGTCAGCGCCAGCTACCAGAACGCGTTCGGCTCCTCGAATCCTCCCGCTGCCGGCCAGTGGGGGCTCCTCCCCGCCTTCGGCAGCACGATCAAGCCGCGCGAGGGATCGATGCTCGGCACCATCAGCTCCGGCTACGGGCGCGAGTGGGACGACGCCGCCGGGACCAACAGCGGACCGATGTCGGACTTCGTGGCCGGCAACCCCATGGACGGCATGAGCTACCCGACGGGCGGCGCCCCGCCCGGCTTCCCGAAGGCAGCGCAGGGCTGCCCGCAGGACAACCTCGTCAACGACATGGTCGACGTGAAGCTCGTGCTCAAGGCGCCGCCCGATGCGAGCGGGTTCCAGTTCGACTTCGACTTCTTCTCGAGCGAGTGGCCCAACTACGTCTGCTCGAATTTCAACGACGCGTTCATCGCGTATCTCACGTCGTCGCAGACGACCGACAACATCTCGTTCGACTCGAAGCACAACCCCGTCGCCGTCAACATCAGCTTCCTCGACCGCTGCACGCCCGGCGTACCCGTGGGATGCCTGCGTTCCAACAGTCCCACGGCCGCCGACCCTCCGCTCTACACGTCGATGTGCGGGGCCGGGACGCAGGAGCTGCTCGGAACGGGATTCGGCGACACAGACATGACCCAGTGCGATCCGAGCACCACCAGCAACGTGACGGCGACGCTGGGCGCGTCGACGGGCTGGCTCACGACGACCGCTCCGATCAATCCGGGAGAACAGTTCACGCTGGAATTCATGATCTGGGACGCGGGCGACGGGCTGCTCGACTCGAGCG
>DATJYG010000876.1:0-7594 GCA_035499695.1 Polyangiaceae bacterium | reverse complement strand
ATAGTATGCATCCGGGTTCGGCGATGCGCGATCGTCTCGTCACGGTGGTGCTCGCCTCGATCGCGGCGTGCTCGTCGCTCGGCTGCGCCAGGCAGCCGGTGGTGCAGTCCGACCTGCCGATCCGGCGCGTGGTCGTCTACCGGAACGGCGTCGCCTACTTCGAGCGCGCGGGCCACATCGAGGCCGAGCGGGTCACCTTCAAGATGCGGCAGTCCGAGGTGGGCGACTTCCTCGCCACCCTCGCCGTCATGGAGCAAGGGGGCAGCAGCGTGCGATCCGCCGCGTTCCCGCTCGACATGGACCGCAACAACGAGGAGGCCAAGCCGGACGCGAAGCACGACGAGCTGGCGATGCGCACGGTGGCCCTCGCGCTCGACGGGCGCGAGCACGACCTGCGGATCGGGTACGTGGCGGCGTCGCCCGTGTGGCGGCCGTCGTATCGCGTCGTCGTCCTGCCGAACGGGCAGGCCGAGCTCCAGGCGTGGGGGATCGTGCAGAACCTCTCGGGGGAGGACTGGACCGGGGTCGCCCTCTCGCTCGTGGCGGGAGCGCCGCTCGCGTTCGAGGCGCAGCTCGGGACGCCGGTCATCCCGGAGCGGCCCGTCGTCACCGACGAGGGCGAAGTGATCGCCGCGATGCCCAAGTCGGAGACGAGCGTCGAGCAGGAGAAGGACGAGGACGCCGCCGAGGATCAGAAGAAGGGCGCCTCCAAGTCGCCGCCTCGTCCCGCTCCGCCGCCACCGCCGGCCGACATGCCGGCGCAGGAAGCTGCTGCCTCTGCCCCCGCGCCTGCTGCTCCTGCTCCTCCCGCGCTGCGCAAGAGCGAGAACGGCCCCGGAGGAGGCGGTGGCGCCGCGAGGGGCGACAGCCCGCGGCGCGAGGCGCCCTCGGGGCCGCGCGACATTCGCTCGCTCGCTGCAGTCGCCGTTCAGGGGGGAACCACGCGCTACGACATCCCCAACCCCGTCACGGTGCCCGACAAGAGCGCCACCATGGTGATGCTGCTCGACAAGCCGGTGCACGGAGAGTCGATCTACCTCTACGCGCCCGAGGGAGGCGTGGCGGAGTCGACGGAGCACCCCTTCCACGTCGTGCGCTTCGAGAACGGCACGGCCGGCGTGCTCGAGCGCGGGCCCATCGCGGTCTTCGAGCAGGGCTCCTTCGTGGGTCAGGGGCTGCTCGACCCCCTCCCCGCCGGCGCCACGGCCACGGTGCCCTTCGCCCTCGAGCGGTCCATCGGGATCGCTTCACACACGAAGACCGACGTGCAGGGCTCGCGCGTGGCCAAGATCGAGAACGGCCAGCTCTGGCTCGAGCACGACTCGGTGATGAAGACGATCTACGCCATCGAGAACGGCAGCGCGCTCGCCGCCAAGGTCCTGGTGAAGCACCCGCGCCAGAACGGGACCAAGCTGCACGATCCGCCGCCCGGCACCGAGGACAACACCGGCGCCGGCAGCGCCCTCGTGCCCACCGAGGTGCAGCCCCACGCCAAGCACGAGCTCGTGGTGGACGAGCGCGCGGCGTGGAAGGAGTACACCGACTGGTTCTCCCCCGCCGCCGACAACGCCATGAAGACGTTCGTCTCGGACCCCAAGTCGGACCAGGACGTCGTGCAGAAGCTCACGGCGCTCTGGCCGCTGCGGGCGCAGATCGTGAGCAAGAACGACGAGCGCGCCAAGATCCAGTCGGAGCTCGCGCAGCTCGCGAGCGAGGCGAACGAGAAGCGGGCGGACCTGCGCGCCATCGAGAAGAACACGACGAAGCAGGCCGAGACGCTCCGCAAGACGCTCACGGCGCGCATCGCCGCGATCGCCGCGCGCCAGGAGACCCTCACGGCGCAGAACATCCAGATCGGGCAGGACCTGTCCGAGATGCAGATCCGGTGGCGCGAGGGGGTCCGCGCCATCCACATGGAAGAGGTCAAGCCGTCGGGCTCTTGATCCCGAGGCGCTTCATCATCTTCTGGAGGCCGAAGCGCGAGAGGCCGAGCATCTGCGCCGCGCGCGTCTGATTGCCGCGCGTCTTCTGGAGCGCCTCGTTCACGAGCTCCGTCTCCAGCGCGTCGACGCGCGTGCGGAGATCGAGACCCGTGCCGCGCGCGGCTCCCGGGGCGCCGCGCACGAGGTCCGCCGAGAGCTCGGTCACGTCGATGACGCCGTCGCTCATGACGAGCGCCCGGCGCACCTCGTTCTCGAGCTGACGGACGTTGCCCGGCCAGGGGAAGCCCGCGAGCTTGGTCATCGCGGCGCGCGTCACCTTCACCTTGCGGTCGGGCGCGTGCTTCTTCACGAAGTGCTCGACGAGCAGGGGGATGTCCTCGGGGCGCTCGCGCAGCGGGGGCACGCGCAGGGTGACGACGTCGAGGCGGTAGAGCAGGTCCTGCCGGAAGGTGCCCGCCGCGGCCATCGCCGCGAGATCCCTGTGCGTGGCGCCGATGACGCGCACGTCCACCTTGCGCGCGCGCTCGCTGCCGACGGCGCGCACCTCTCCGTCCTGCAGCACGCGTAGCAGCTTGGACTGCATGCCGAGCGACATCTCGCCGATCTCGTCGAGGAAGAGGGTGCCGCCGTCCGCCACGTCGAAGAGGCCCGCCCGCGTCGTCGACGCCCCCGTGAAGGCGCCGCGGACGTGGCCGAAGAGCGTGGACTCGAGCAGCGTCTCGGGCACGCTCGCGCAGTTCTCGCTGACGAAGGCCCGGCGCGCGCGCGGTCCGTTGGCGTGCATGGCACGAGCGACCAGCTCCTTGCCGGTGCCGCTCTCGCCCACGATGAGCACGGGCACGTCGCTCGCCGTCACGCGATCGACGAGGCGCAGGAGATCGCGCATCGGCTCGCTGCGACCGGCGATCTCGTCGTAGGCGTAACGCGTCTCGCGGCCGTCGCGCGCGAGCTCGAGCTGGGTGCGCGTGACGTCGAGCTCCGCATCGCGCTCGGCGAGCATCGTCTCCACGCGAGCGCGTGCACGCTGGGCATGGCGCGCGGCTCGTCGAAGGAGCACGGCGTCGCGTGCATCGGCGATGGCCATGGCGGCCTGAGATGCAACGACGCGGACCCACGCGAGCTCGCGGGGACCGAAGGCGCCCTTGCGGACACGGTCGTCGAGGTAGACGACGCCGAGGGTCTCGCCGCGGGCGACCAGCGGTACCGCCAGGACGCTGCGCAGCTTGAGGGCGTGCACGCTGGCGTGGACGTCACCCAGCGTCGAGAAGGCGTCCGTCGCGACGACGGCGTCCCCCTCTTCCGCGGCGCGACGGGCGATCGTCTGCGAGAGCACGAGCTGCTCGCCGGACAGATCGCGACGCGCCAGGTTGCGCGCCGCCCGCGGCACGAGGCGCCCATCGGGAGCACGCAGGAGGAGCAGGCCGCGCTCGACGCCGGTCCAGAGGACCATCGTGTCGAGCACCTGCTCGAGCAGCGGACGCAGGCGGTCGCGCCCCGAGAGAGCACGCACGATCGACTCGAGCTGGGCCACCTGGGCGGGCGCGAACGTCACGTCGGGGGCGTCGACGGCGGCGATGCGGGCCCACGCGACGGATGCGAGCGCGGCGCGATGCTCGGGCGGCGTGCCCTCGCGAAGCAGGCGCGCCGCGCTCTGGCGCGCCGTCTCGAAGCGGCGCGCGAGGTCTCCGTCACCGCGCTCGGTCGCGAGCCTCACGCCCGCATCGAGCGCAGGCCCACGAGACGAAAGAGGCGCGGGCACGTCGACGAGCGCCGCAAGAGCCGCGAGCACGGCCGGATCGCGAGCCGTCTCGCGCCCGGCCACGATGCCCGCGGCGCGTGCTCCCCACCATTCCCATCGTGCAGGCGCGGGCAGCTTGGCCGCCATGTCGTCGGTCGCCGCAATGCGCGCGTCGTCGATGGCATCCGGCGCCCACACGAGAAGCCGGGCAGCCGATCGCGCGGCGTCCTCCGGAGCGGCACGCAACGACTCGTCGGCCTCGATGGCCCAGCGGCGTGCGTCGTCGTCCCCCGCGGGCCTCGTCTCGACGCGCGCCCATCGCGCATAGGCGGCGGCCTGGGCGTCACCGCTCGCGGTGGCTCGCGCAATGGCTTCCTCCGCGGCCTCGTCCGCCGCGTGCGCGACGCCGATGGTGGCCAGGGATCCGGCCCGGGCGAGCCATGCGCGCGCGGCACGCGCGGGTCTGTCGAGCCTCTCCCACAGGAGCGCTGCGCGGGTCGACCCATCGAGCGCCGTGGCCATGTCTCCCACGTCGGTCGCCGCTGCGGCCTGGCTCGTGAGGTACGTGGCCTCCTCGAGCATCGCCCCGGCTCGTGTCGCCTGTTCGACGGCTCGTCCGAAGGACCGCTGGGCGGCCTCCGACGCTCCTCGCGCCATCTCGAGCAACCCCCGTGCTGCTTCGAGGCGCGCGAGCGCATCGGCCTCGAGCGGCTCGGCGATCGCGCGATCCAGATCGCGCAGCCCGTGCTCGAGAGCGCCCCGGCGCCAGGCCACGAGCGCTCGCACCTCCTCGACCGCAGGACCGGCGGCTCCGTCCAGGTGCCGCTCGGCGGTCTCTAGATCCCCACTGTCCCATGCGACGCGTGCAAGCACGGCGCGAGCGGCCGAAGCCGTCGTCGCATCCTTGGTTGCGATCGCACGCGCCGCGGCGGCAGCGGCGCCGGCGCTGTCTCCCCTGCGGCGTGCGATCTCGGCACGCAGGGCGTCGGGCTCGTGCCCGCTCACGCCCGACAGCGCTGCCCACGCGCGGCCGGTCTCGCCGGATCGCAGGAGCGCCGTCGCCAGCGAGAGCGCGAGCGCGGTCTGCCCCGGCTTGCCCGCGAGCATGTCCTCGGCGTGATCGATCGCTTCCTGCGCAGGCTTGGGTCGAGACAGCTCGCGCACGAGGCGCACGAGTCCGTCGTCGCCCTCGCCGGCAGCCCACGCGACTCGCCCGCGGGCGCGCCCGAGCAGATCGTCCAGCGTCCACGCCCGCGGATCTCGGTCCTTCGCGAGCGCCACCGCACGCGCGACGATCTCGGTCTCGCTCGCGTCGCTCTCCCGCAGCGCCCACGAGGCAGCGCTGGGCCCGACGAGGGAGACGAGCCACTGCGCCCTGCGAATGGAGCTCATGGAACCGAGCTCGCGAGGGGCTCCCGCCGGCGCGGGACCACCGAGCTTCGAGGCCCAGCGGATCGATTCCTTCAGCCAGCCGCCGGCTGGCTCGCCGAGGTTGCGCGGGACGCTCGCCGCCGCGTGCACGTCGTGGGCGCGCACCGCGAGGTACGTGCGACGAACACGGTCGATTCGCTCCTGGCTGGCCTCGTCCTCCTCCCGTGACAGCCCCAGCCAGCGTGCGGCGCGCGCGGCGATCCAGGATGCGCTCGGCCTTCCACCCGGAGACCTCGAGAGCAATGCCTCGACCCATCGCCCCGGCTCGGACGAGCCGGCGGACCACGAGGCGATGGCCGCGATCGGGTCGGCGGCAGCGGCGATGCGCCGGTCGAGGAGCTCGGCGATGAGCACGCCGAGAGACCACATGTCGCTGGCCGGGCCGACCTCGCCTCCCTCGCGCACCTCCGGCGCCGCGTAACGTGGAGTGCCTCCTCTCGGCGCCGACGCGACGTCCGCCGCGAGGCCGAGGTCGATCAGCGTTGCGCCCCGATCGACCGCCGCATCTCGCTTCGGCACGTGCGACCCGCCCACCACGTTCTCCGGCTTCACGTCGCCGTGACGCACCCCTGCCGCGTGCAGCTCCTCGAGAGCCCGCGCCACGGCATGCGCCACGATCGCCGCGATCTCCTCGCGCTTGCCCTTGAGCTGACGCGGATCAATCGCCGCACCGCTCGTCCACTCGGCGGCCAGGAATCCGGGCCCGGCGTCGACGAGAGCCGGTCCCCACCGCCGCCGCACGCGCGCCAGGAGCATCGCCTCGCGGGCGATCGCATCCCGCGCGACGGCGTCCCCCTTGGCGAGCTTGAGGGCCACGATCTGCGCGCCACCCGGCTGCTCCGCGCGCCAGACGACCGAGGTTGCCCCCTCCCCGACCTTCTCCACCTTGCGCCAGGAAACCTCCCCGGCGACGGATGGGATAGCCAACTTGTCTGACATCGGCATCTGGCCCGCCATCCCCCTTAACGCAAGCGCCATGGCGCCCTCTCGTCAACTCCGGTGACTACCTCATGGCCACCCCGGGACAGACCCGTCACAGGCCATCCGGTGCACACACGTCGTGATCTTCCGTCCCCGGCGATCGTGATCTTCCGCTCCTGACGATGGGGACGCTTTTTAGATGGGTCCTGTCCTTGCCCGGAAGACGCGCACACCGCAGCATGGCTACCGCTCCCAGAAGAAGGGACGCTTTCCATGAACGCACCGGTCCGCAAACCAGTCGTCCCCGCCGAAGCGACGCAGGAGCTTCAGGCAGCGGACGTGCTCGAGGTTCTCGGCACCAAGGGCCTCGCCCCGGCCGGCGCCGCACGCAGGCCGCTCGGATCGCAGTCGTCGATCGCCCCGGTGGGGCTCGATCTCGCCGTGCCTGACGACGCGGGCGACGACGACGATTACCGCGGAGCGACCGGGAAGGTGCTCCTGGCGCCCCCGCGCAAGCGTTTCAAGGGACTCGTCGTCAGCATCGTCTCCTGCTGCGCGCTCATCCTGGTTGCCGCCGGCGTCGCGCGCGTCGTTCACGCGAGCGACGAGCCGTCGAGCGCCTCGCGCGCCTCGGCTCCCGCACCCCTCACGACGACGCGGGCGCCCTCCCCGGCCGCGACCGCTCCCACCAGCGCTCCGGCGCCCGCGCCCTCGCCCGTCGCGGCGGCGGCGCCCGACGCCAACAGCACCGGGACGGTGCGCCTCGACAAGCCCGCGAAGTCAGGCCACGTCTGGCTCGACGGCCAGAAGCTCACCTCCGCGTCGGCGCTCGTGAGCTGCGGCACGCACCGCATCAAGGTCGGCCACGGTCGCACGCACTCCGTCGACGTGCCGTGCGGCGGCGAAATCGGCGTCTCTCGCTGAGTCCCGGCGTCAGAACTTGATGCCGTTCTGCGCGCGGTGCTTCCACCACCGGTAGCCGAGCCACGCACTCGGCACCGCGGCCACGACGGCCACCGGCAGCCCAACCGTTGCACCCAGCACGACCGTGACGGCAGCTGCGCCGCCCGCCAGGACGCCCTTGCGGCGCGACTCTTCCAGCACTTCCGTCCGGGTCTTGCTCATGACACACAACGTGAGGCCGAACGGGCCGGCATGCAACAGGGCCGAGCCCGAGCTGGGGCGGACGGGCTGTCTGCGTCGGTAGCGCAAATGTGACGGCAACGCTTGCTCACGTGATCTCTTCGCTCGAGAAGATCCTCTTTCTCGTGGAGGACGTGTCCACTTCGCTCGCTCCCGAGCTCTCGTCGCTCGTTGATGAGCCTTCGTCGCTTGCTAGCGCGTGAGCTTCGCTCTCAGTCCTCTTTGCTCGTCTTGCTGACGCGTTCTGTTCGCTTGCTGGCGATCTTCCCTCGCTTGCTCAGGCGTGAGCTTCCCTCGCCGGCCCGATTGCATCGATTGACGGCGCGATCGCAACGCGAGAAAACGCGGTCGCTCGTGTTGGCGGCACGATTGCTTCGCTTTCGAGGATCTTTCGATCGCTCCCGAAGATCTCTCGATC
>DATJYG010000875.1:0-2282 GCA_035499695.1 Polyangiaceae bacterium | reverse complement strand
GTGCCCCCGTCCTCGACGCGGGCGACGTCCCTGATGAGCACGGGCTTGCCGTCGACGACCTTGACGGTCGCCTCGCCGATGGTCTTGACGCGCGTGGGGATCGCGTTCGTGTAGACGTTGGCATCGAAGCTCGGCGCGATGAACTCGCCCGACGGCAGTAGCGCGTTCGACTGGTGGACGGCCGCAGCGATCTGCTCGGAGGTCACGCCGCGCGCCTGCGCCTTGAGCGGGTCGACCACGACGTTGATCTGCCGCTGTTGTCCGCCGTCGGGCGCGGCGCTGGCGACGCCGGAGATGCCCTCGAGGAGCGGCTCGACGTTGTTGAATGCGTAATCGTAGAGCTGCGGGCCGGTGTAGCCCGCCCCGCTGACTACCACCTGACAGACGGGGGCGTTCGAAGGGTCGTACTGGAGCACGAACGGCGGCAGCACCCCGAGCGACTTGGGGACCGCCGCCATCGCGAAGCCCGCCATCGACTGCACGAGGGTTTGCGCGGAGCTCAGGTCGGTCCCCCACTTGAGCCACACGTAGATGACGCTGAAGTTGTTGCGCGAGAGGCTCTCGACGTGATCGACGCCCGGCGTGGCGCTCACGTACTTCTCGAGACGCCAGCTGATCGTCTTCTCGATGTCCTTCGCGGCGAGGCCCGGGGCGGCCGTGCCGATGATGAGCACGGGCGGCGTGAGCTCCGGGAACGTATCGACCGGCATGCGAGGCGTGACCACGCCCGCGAAGACCACGAGCCCGACGCAGATCATCAGGATCGCGATCGGGTTTCGCAGGGACAGGCCGGTCACGGCTTGCCTCCTGCCGTCGCCGGCGACGCCGAGGCGATGGGGGCCACCGTGTACGCGATCTGGTTTGCCGCGACCTTCTCTCCGTTGGACAGAGCGGTCCGGCCTTCGGTGACCACGAGTGTGCCGGCCTTGAGGGACGTGTCGAGAAACAGGTCGCTCCCGCGCTCACCGAGCACCGGGTACGTGCTCTTGCGCGCCACGCCGTCGTCGACGACGAAGAGCGCAGCCCTCGTCCCGGTGATCGAGGCCGCGTAGAGCGGCACCGCCGTCGCGTGGATGGGCTGGCCCACCTCGATGCGCGCCTCTCCGGTCGTGTTGACCGGGATCTCGCGATTGGGGTCGGCCAGGTCGCACTCCACGTGCACCGTGCGCGTATCGGGATCGGCGCTCGGCGAACGCCGCGAGATGGCGCCCGTGAGCGTCTTGTCGGTGGCCACGACGTGGATGCTCGCAGGCGTGCCCACCGCGACGGCGTCGAAGTCGCTCTCCGGGACGTCGAAGTTCATGCGGACCGTGTTGCGGTCGACCACCGACACGATGGGGTTGCCTGGCCGCACGAAGGCGCCCGGGTCGATCGTTCGCGTCGCTATCTCGCCGTCGAAGGGAGAGCGCAAGATGCAGTCGTTGACCTCTAGGGTCTGCGCGGTGAGCTTCGCGCGCTGCGCGGCGAGCTGCGCTTCCTCGGAGACGCTCTGCGCCTGGTTCTGCTGCACGGTGTTCGGATCGATGAACCCGCCGTCGAGGAGGCTCTGCATGCGCGCCGCCTGGTCGGCGACCGCGCGCTGGCGCGTCTCGATGGCGCGCGCCTCGGCGGCCACGGCCTGGTTCTGCGCGCTGGCGTTGCGACAGTCGAGCGTCGCAAGCACCTCGCCGCGCCTCACGACGGCGCCCGGACGGACGAGCACCGTGTCGACGTACGCCGAGATGAACTGCGGACCGACGCTGGCCTCGATCCAGGGTCTGAGCGTCCCGACGTAGCTTCGCGAGTCGCGGAACGTCGTGTCGCTCGCGGGGATGACGGTGACCGGGCGCGGCGCTTCCGCGAGCGCAACCTTGTTCACCTTGCCCTCGGCTCTCAAGACCAGGGCCCATCCCAAGGCGATGACCCCGAGCACGCCCGCCGTGACGAGAGCGGGGATCATGGCCGAGCGTCTGGCGGTCATCGGTTTGTCTCCGAGTGTAGGTGCAATCGAGTCGCTCGTTCTGCTGGCCGTGTCGGAGTCTGTCCTCATAGTCCTTCCGCGATTGCGCGACCGAACGCAGCTCGAGCGCGCGCGAGCTCGAACTGACCGAGAGCGAGCTGGATCTCCGCGTCGGTGCGCACTGCTTCGGCGTCCGCGAGCTCTACGGCGTTGCCGATGCCGGCCTTGAAGCGCGCGTCCGCCTGGTCGTAGTTGGCGCGCGCAGCGACGACGGTGTTCTGCAGTCCGACCAGCGCCGTGCGCGAGACCTGGACCTGCACGTAACTCTCGTTCACGACGGCCA
>DATJYG010000874.1:0-3980 GCA_035499695.1 Polyangiaceae bacterium | reverse complement strand
CTGTACCTCGGTCTCGACATGGTCAGACGGCGCCACCTCCCGAACGGGCGGAGGCGGGACCACCGTCTCCGGGGGCTCTTCGGTGAGCAGCGTGTGCAGCGCATCGAGCACGGCGTCCACGTTCGCACTCACATCGTCTCCGAGCTGCACGACGCGCTTGTTCACCACCGATCCCGAGTGGGCCCGCGAAAGCGTGGCGGAGCTGGCGGCGCACGTGATGGACACACGGTCACCGACGCCGTGAGAGCCGGCGATCTCGGCGCGCGCCCGTGCTTCGAGAGCCGCCCCGCCGGAATCGCCTAGCCCAGGGCAATCGATGTCGAGGTCCGTCTCGATCGGCTGGGCGTGCGCGCGCTGAGAGGCCGCGGCCACCACGAGACCGGCCGCGACCAGCGCTACGACCCGGGAGCGCCGCACC
The DNA here is from genome assembly GCA_035499695.1 of Polyangiaceae bacterium. GTDB lineage: Bacteria > Myxococcota_A > Polyangia > Polyangiales > Polyangiaceae > Palsa-1150. The sequence continues at coordinate 3,562 of DATJYG010000874.1, read as the reverse complement.
TCGCTACGATAACCACACCGTGCCGGTCGAATCGACAGCGCAAGTCGGCCCCCTGCGGGAACCAACACCCGTGGTGGAGCATGCGTCGAGGCCCCCGGTCATGGCCATCGAGGCGGAGGAACACCCCCCGCGCGCCTCGACGGAGGAGATCTTCGAGCTCGTGTACCGCCAGATGCGGACGCTCGCCGGGCACCGGGACGTCGACGAGCTCGCGCAGGCAGCGGCGGAGCACGCAATCCGAGGGCTGCCGCGCTTCGAGGGACGATCGCAGCTCGCGACCTGGACGTATCGCATCTGCTACCTCACCGTTCGCAAGCACGATCGGTGGTATCGCCGCTGGCTCCGGCGCTTCACGCTCACCTCCGAAGGCGAGCTCCCGGAGCTTCCGGCCCGCACCGTGGCGAGTGACGAACAGTTGCTCGCCCGGGAGAGGCTGGCGCGCCTGCGTGCGGCGCTCGATGCGCTGTCTCCCGTGAGGCGGACGGTCGTGATCCTCCACGACATCGACGGGCTGCCCGTGGAGGAGATAGCCGTCATCGTCGGGGCCACCCCGGTGGCTGTGCGCTCGCGGCTACGCGACGGACGCAAGGCGTTGGCCGAGCGGCTGCGAAACGACGACTACTTCGGCGACGAGGCGTGTCGCGCAAAGGAGCGGCGGCGATGACGGCCAAGTACATCGAACCCGAAGAAGAGACACGTTTGCTGGAAGAGCGCGGGCGCCGCATGGCGGAGGCCTGGCGGCAGCTCGAGCCGGCTCCCGGCGAGATCGCAGCGGCGCGCGCACGCATGCTGCGCGCGAAGCGCGATCCGAAGCGGGGTCGCGTCCTGCCAGGCGCCGTGGGCATCGCGATCGTGCTTGCCGGAAGCGCTGCGTTCGCAGGGTGGAAAACGGGTGCGCTGGATCGTGTGCTGATGCACCAGGCGACGACGGCAGCTCCGCAGGTGACCTCGCCGCCATCCCCCGCCGCGGCACCTCGCAGCGTCCGGTCTCCATCCGGGTCCGTGCCTGCCGAGCCTCCGCAGGTGGACCGGGAAGCGCCGCCCATCGCACCGGATCCGACCCATGCCGCGCGCATCGTGCCGTCGGCCATCGCTCCGGCTTCGACTTCTGGCACGCCCACCCCGAGCGAAGTGCCCGTCCCAGTCGGCGCGCCCACCCCGCGCGAGACGTGGGCTGCTGCTGCAGAAGCGCTGCGCAAGGCCGATTACGCTGGCGCCGATCTAGCGTTCGCGAGTCTTGCCGCATCGAGCGATCCTCGAACACGCGACGAGGCCCGACTGGCGCGCGCCCAGGTGTGGGTGGCCCAAGGACGAAGGGTTGAGGCCCGCTCGGAGCTGGGTAGCCTCGCGAAGAGCGGCGCGACGCCGCTGGTTCGCTCCAGGGCCGCCGAGATGTTTCGAGCGATTCCCGGGGACAGCGCGGATCGCCCCCCCCCGGGAACGAACCATCCATGAATCAACGCATGCTGGTTTCCACCGTCATCACGGCGTCTGCCTGCGCCCTCGCCGTGACGTCGTGCAACGCGCAGGTGCTGGCGTTCGGAGACGGGGGTGTCGGGTCGGCGCTCGACATCCCCTCGAGCACGACGATCGAGGCACTGACGGACACGCAGGCGGCGACTCTGTGCAACTGGCTCATCGAGGAGTTCCCTGATCCGAACAAGACGGTGCCGCCCGTGGACAACCCCGAGTGCGGCAGCTCCGTCCCCGGCCATGTGTCCGGCCGCATGATCGGTTGCGAAATGGGCAGCCCCAACAACATGAGCGAGTTCAATTGGGCCTTGCTCGATGTCAGCGACTGCACTGCCAATCTTCGGCACAGCCCCTGCGATGCAACGATTGGATCGCTCCAACAGTGCGTCGCGGCAGCGCGCCAGGCTTGGCCGCAGGACTTCTGTGCCGCAGCCGGAGGTTGCGCAGCGTATTGGTCACACTCCGCATGCACCGAAACCGTGTTTCAAGCGCACGAGGTCGTCACGGAAACCGATGTGTGCAGCGGCTGTCTGCCCATCCAGAGCGGCGTGACCTGCCCCAGCGGCGGCGCTGACAGCGGCGCCGGGGTGGACGGCGGCGCCGAGGGATCGTCTCACTAGAACGTCACGACGCTGCGGATCGATTCGCCGTGGTGCATCAGCTCGAACGCGTCGTTGATGCGATCGAGCGGCATCGTGTGCGTGATCATCTCGTCGATCCGGATCTTGCCGTCCATGTACCAGTCGACGATCTTCGGCACGTCGGTGCGGCCGCGCGCGCCGCCGAAGGCCGTGCCCTTCCACACGCGCCCGGTGACGAGCTGGAAGGGACGCGTCGCGATCTCCTCCCCTGCCCCGGCGACGCCGATGATGACGCTCGTCCCCCACCCCTTGTGGCAGCACTCGAGCGCCTGGCGCATGACGCGCACGTCGCCGATGCACTCGAAGCTGTACTCGGCGCCGCCCTTCGTCAGATCGACGAGGTGCGCCACGAGATCGCCGCCGACCTCGCGCGGGTTCACGAAGTGCGTCATGCCGAACGACTCGGCGAGCGCCTTGCGTCGAGGGTTGATGTCGACGCCGACGATCATCGCGGCGCCGGCCATGCGCGCGCCCTGCACCACGTTCAGGCCGATGCCGCCGAGGCCGAAGACGACGACGTTGTCGCCCGGATGCACCTTGGCGGTGTTGATCACCGCGCCGATGCCGGTCGTGACGCCGCAGCCGATGTAGCAGACCCTGTCGAACGGCGCGTCCTCGCGGATCTTCGCGACCGCGATCTCGGGCAGCACCGTGTAGTTCGAGAACGTGGAGGTCCCCATGTAATGGAGGAGCCTCTCCCCGCCGACCGAGAAGCGGCTCGTCGAGTCGGGCATGAGCCCCTTGCCCTGCGTGGCCCGGATCGCCTGGCACAGGTTCGTCTTGCCGCTCGTGCAGTAGGAGCACTCGCGGCACTCCGGCGTGTAGAGCGGGATCACGTGGTCGCCCTTCTTCACGCTGCGCACGCCGGGCCCCACGTCGACCACGACGCCCGCGCCCTCGTGGCCGAGGATCGCCGGGAAGAGCCCCTCCGGATCCTTGCCCGAGAGCGTGTACGCGTCCGTGTGGCAGACGCCCGTCGCCTTGATCTCGACGAGCACCTCGCCCTGCTTCGGCCCCTCGACGTCGATGGTCTCGATCGTGAGCGGCTTGCCTGCCCCGTGAGCCACTGCCGCGCGAGCTTTCATGAGGACCGCAGACTAGCGCGGTTCGTACGGGACGGCGCGCTCGGCCGCCTCGTGGATGGCGCGCATCGCAGGCTGGCGCTTCTCCTCGTAGAGGTGCCCGACGAGCCCCGCGCACCGTGCGAGCACGGCGAACCCGCGCATGATCTCGATCGGCACGCCCACGTCGGCCAGCGCCGCCGCGATCGCGCCCGTGGCGTTGACGGTGATGTGGCGGCCGTAGACGGCGTCGACGGAGGTCGCCAGCGCCTTCAGCGCCGCCGCGTGCTCGCCCGCCACCTTCTGCGCCGCCAGGACCCCGAGGATCACCGCCGGCCGCGGATCGTCCGGCTTGTGCACGGGATGCCCGAACCCGGGGATCGGCGT
>DATJYG010000873.1:0-3245 GCA_035499695.1 Polyangiaceae bacterium | reverse complement strand
CAGCGACTTCCGGAGTGAGCGCTACAGGGGCTTCCTCGATCGTCCGAGGCGCGCCGAGGCGGCCGAGACGATCCGCGCCCAGGGCTTCACCCACCTCGTGTGCGTCGGCGGCAACGGCACGTTCGAGGGCACCAAGGCGCTGCTGGCCGAGCTCTCCGCGCCGCATCCGCCCACGGGGTTCATCAACGTCTCGATCGACAACGATCTCGCCGGCGACCGCGCCATCGGCTTCCTCTCCGGCGTCGAGGCGGGCTCCCAGATCGCGCGCGGCCTCGCCGAGGACGCGTACACGCACAAGCGCGTCTACCTCCTCGAGATGATGGGCAACCGGAGCGGCCGGCACGCGCTTCACTGCGCCGTCGGCGTCCGCGCCCACCTCGTCATCCTCCCCTTCTTCCGGTTCACCGACGAAGTGCTCGCCGAGATCGCCGAGTCCCTCGCGCGCACCGAGTACGCCCTCGTCATCGTCGCAGAGGGCTACGAGGCCGACCGGCGCAAGAGCCTCGGCGGCGATCCCGTCTCGGCGAGCGAGTTCCTCCGCCGCCAGCTCGCCGAGGCAGGCCTGAAGGACTCCTCCGCCAAGCGCGTCATCGCCGAGCCCTTCACCCGCTACATCCGCGGCGTGCGCCCCGCGTTCCTCGACGTCTCCGCGGCGTTCCTCAAGGCGGTCATCCTCTTCGCCGCCTTCGAGGAAGGCCACACCGAGATCATGCCGTACGTCATCGCCGCGGGCGACGCGGGCGTCCGCTCCTTCGCCGACGTCACGCGCGAAGACCGCGTCGAGCGCTCGCTCCTCCCGCTGCTCGACCGCCTCGGCCTCCCCAAGTTCCAGTCGCTCGTGCGCGAACGCTTCGCCAGCGGCGGCGGGATGTAGCATCGGCCCATGCGCGGACGGCTCGCCATCCTGATCCTCGTCGCACTCCCGGCGTGCATGAACACGTCGCGCCTCCACGGACGCGTCATCGACTGCCAGACACAATCGCCCGTCGAGGGCGCCGACGTGCAGCTCACCTCCCCGGCCAGCGGCGCCTCGTGGAGCGCCGTGCAGACCGCGGGCGACGGCAGCTTCGCCTTCGACGTACCGCGCGAGGCGAAGGGCTCTGCGTTGACGCTCACCGCCGTGAAGAGCGGCTACCGAAGCTCGCAGACGACCTACCCCTCGCTCCCCGGAGCGGCCCAGGAGGTCTGCGTGGCACCCACGCTGCGGTGACGGTTCAGGCGGTATCGAACGTCCCCCGCCTTGACGACACGCCTGCCGCTCATCATGCTCTCCTGCAGGCGCTCGGGACGCCCCCGGATCCGCGGGAAGGGTCGAACCCCCCTGATGTTTCGTCCGGCAACCAACTCTTTGCTGCCCGACTTGCGGATCGCGGGCGAAAGCAAGGAGTTGCCATGTCACGTGAGCTCCCTCCCCGGGCCAATCTCGAGCACCTGAAGAAGCAGGCGAAGGACCTGCTCGACGCCCACAAGCGGGCCGACGCGGAGGCCCTCGGGCGAATCCGCGACGCCGTGCCCTCGTTCCGCGGCAAGAGCGACGACGAAATCGCGCGCGCCCCCTTCGCGCTGCACGATGCGCAGTCGGCCGTCGCGCGCGAGTACGGGCAGAAGAGCTGGAACGACCTGCGCGCAGCGGTCGAAGCGCAGGCTGCGGCGGGCGCAGATCAGGGGCTGTCCGACGACCTTTTGCGCGCGCTCATGCCGCTGCCGTTCCCGGCAGAGGTAGGGGCGGTGATGCGCGACGTCGCGAGCCCCGAGCGCAAGGGTGTTCGGATGAACGCTGCGAAGGCACCGTTCCCCGAGTCACTGCCGGTCATCCCGATGCGCGACGCTCTCTTCGTGCCCGGCGCGGTCGGTCCAATCCACGTCGGACGCCCGTCGACGCGCGCCGCCATCGACGCGGCACTCGCACGCACACCGCAGACGCTCGCCATCTTCGCGCAGCGCAAGGCAGAACAAGAGGAAGTGGACGCCGCGGGTCTTCACCCCGTCGGCTGCGAGGCGGTGATCCACGCGCACATCCCGGACGGCGACGATCGCTCGTGGCTCGTCGTCGAGGGCATCCGGTGGATCGCGCTCGAGTCGCTCTCGACGACGGGACCGGCCCATCACCTCGTCGCCCGCGTCACTCCGGTGGCGCGCGAGGAGAGCGACCCCTCCGAGGTCGAGGCGCTGACGGCGCCCCTGCGCGCGCGCATGCGGGATCTGGTCGGTTCCTTCCCCGACGCCGCCCGGCTCGTCGCGCTGGTGGACCAGGCGCCGCCCGATCATCTCGCGAACACCGCGATCGCGAACCTGCCGACGCCGGTCGACGTCAAGGCGCGCTACGCGGCGGAACCGAAGCTCGCAGAGCGCCTGCGCCTCGTGAGCACGCTCGTGTCCGCGCGCAAGTGAGCCCTACCCGACGAGACGGGTGACGCCTCCACATGGGCTGGCTCCGCGGACGTAGCGTGTTACGTTTCACCGTGGAAAGGGGGTGCACCATGGATAGCGTGCTGCTCCGTCTGGCGCGGAGGCCGCCGGTGACGATCCGTCGTGATGCGACGGTGCTGGAGGCGGTCCGCGTGATGCTCGAGAACCAGGTCGGCGCTGCATTGGTGCTCGAAGATGGGCGCGCCGTCGGGGTGTTCACCGAGCGCGACATCATGGGCAAGGTGGTCGCCGACCGACTCGATCCGGAGACCACGAAGGTGGCCACCGTGATGACGAGTCCGGTGCACACCATTCCTGCGGAGGCGGAGCCAGCCGCGGCGCTCGAGCTCATGCTCGACAAGCACATCCGCCACCTGCCCCTGGTGGACGTGCAGCGTCGCGTCGTGGGCATCCTCTCGATGCGCTACCTGATGCGCCACCAGATCGACCGCCTGCAGGACCGCGCGCGGTCGCTCGAGAACTACCTCGGCTCCGAGGGCCACCCCGGCGGCTGACGCGCGGCGACTCAGGTCGTCGTGAAGCGGAGGCCCATGCCGGTCGAATCCGTCCAGGCGACGCGGGCGTGTACCGTCACGGTGCCGCGCGGAGCGGCGAGGTCGAGCACGATCGGGCTGCCGACGGGCTTCGGCGCAGGCGTGCGCAGGAATGCGCCGCCGATCGAGAGATCACCGAGGCGCGAGAGATGGCGGACGGCGCTCCCGAAGACGTGCCACTCGACCGGCACCATGGAGTCGATGCGCGGGTGGCGGCGGCGGGCCGTGAGCGAGAGCATCCAGCGGCGAAAGGCAATGATGGCGCTCATGCCACGAGGGTTA
>DATJYG010000872.1:0-4259 GCA_035499695.1 Polyangiaceae bacterium | reverse complement strand
ACTCGCAGATCGTGTGGGACGTCGGCGGCAAGCGCTGGAAGCCGTACCTCAAGACGTTCGCGTCGCGCTACAGCTGGTACCACTGGGAGCTGCGTTGCCACGTCGCGGTGACGCTCGACGGACAATTCCCGATCACCGGCGGCGACGGCCACTGGGTGATGTACGCGCCTTATGGCGAGTACCGCGGCTGGATGCGCGGCGCGATGTGGGCGCTGGCCCAGTGGTGGCTCGCGCGCATGTACGCGCTCAGGGATTGGGCGCGCTACAGCGAGCGGCACGGCTTCCCGATCATCATCGCGGACACGCCGTTCGGGGCCGACCCGGACGACGTCGCTTCGTACCAGTCGCAGCTCGCGACGCTCGGCCAGGAGTCCATCCTGCAGCTGCCTGGCAGCGCCGAGCTTGGGCAGTTCGGCAAGTACGACCTCCGGTACCTGGAGCCGCGCGACCGCAGCTGGGAGGGGTTCCAGCAGCTCATCGAGCAGTGCAACACGGAGATCACCCTCGCGCTGCTCGGGCAGAACCTCACGAGCCAGGTCAAAGAAGGCTCGCTCGCCGCTGCGCGCGTCCACGCCGACGTGCGCCAGGCGATCCTCGAAGCCGACGCGCGCGCCATCTCGAAGGTGCTCCACACCCAAGTCCTGCGTCCGTGGGCCGCGCTCAACTACGGCGACGCGCGCCTCGCGCCGCGCGTAGAGTGGGACGTCCGCCCGCAAGAGGACCTTGTCCAGAAGGCGGACACTTTCTCGAAGTTCGCGTCGGCCATCCAGCAGCTGCGCCAGGCCGGCTTCGCGCTGAAGAGCCCCGAGAAGTTCGCGAAGCGCTTCGGGCTCGTCGGGCTCGACCTCGTGCCCGTCCCGCCCGTCCAGATCGAGGCCCAGCTCGCGCGCGCGACCGGGCAGGACAAGGGCGAAGTCGCGGCCGAGAAAGAAGAGGGTGGCAATGGCGCGCCCGCGGCCGGCGCAGGCGGTCCGATCGTGCAGAAGGGCGCGCTTCAGGGCGCGACGCCCGCAGCGCCCGCGCAAAAGCAAGCCCCTGCCCAACAGCCGCCTGCGAAGCCCGTGGCCAAGCAGCCCGCGAAGAAAGACGCGAAGCAGGACGACGAGCACCCCGACGTCGGCGGCGCGCTCGACAAGAAACGCGACGAGGCGAAGGGGCACGCCGACAAGGCGAGCGACGACGCGCAGGACCACCACGACGCGGGCGCGAAGAAGGCCGACGACCACGCCGACAAGGGTACCGGCAAAGCGGACGACGCCAGCGACGACGCGGACGATGCGCGCGACGAGGGCAAGGACAAGGCGGACAAGCTCTCGAAGGCGGCTGACAAGCTCAAAGACGCGGCGGACAAGATCTCCCAAACCGCCACCGACCTCGGCGACCCGGAGAGCAAGCTCACGTTCGCGCAGCGCCACGCCGCGTTCCTCGCCGACGTGCGCGAGCTGGAGGCCGGCGGCTTTGAAGTGAACCTCGCCGACCTCGCGCGCCGACACGGCGTGCCGGTCCCGAAGCGGAAGAAGACCTGATGGCATCTCTCACGTACGACAGCGGCCGAACGATGCTCGCCGGGCTCGGCCCGCGCTGGGACGACGCGAAAGCAAAGTTCTGGGTGCTGCTCGCCAAGGCGAGCTACGAGCCGAAGCCCGAGCACAAGACCATCGACCAAGTCAAAGCGCACGAGCTTTCGGGCAGCGGCTACGAGCGCAGGCAGATCGAGGGGCGCTCGCTGCGCGTCGACCCGCTGGAGCACCGCGTCGACTACGTCGCGAAGCCGGTGACGTTCAACCGGCTCTACACCGACGCGCAGTACCGCTGGGCGGTGGTCTTCCAGGACGACGGGACGCTCGTCGCCGCGATCGACATGACCACCATCTCGCTGCGCGGGCTCTCCGAGCACACGCTGCGCTGGGACGGCAAGCGCTCCGAGGGGCGCGTGCTTTCCGTCTACTGAAGGGACCTCCGCATGAACATCCTCTTCGCCAACGGCCGGCAGAACCTCGGCAACAAGAACATCGCGCTCACGGCCGACACGCTCAAGGCGACGCTGCTCTCGATGACGAGCACCGCGGGCAAGGTCTACACGCTCTCGAACGCGACGAACGCGACCCCGATCGTGGTCACCACCAGCAGCACGGCGGGCATCACGGCGGGCGACATCATCGTGGTGGGCGGCGTCGGCGGCAACCTCGCCGCCAACGGCACGTGGCAGGCCGGCACCGTCACGGGCACCACCGTCCAGCTGCTCACGCGCCTCGACGGCGGCAACAGCATCGGCAGCGCGGCGTATACGAGCGGCGGCTGGATGATGGACATCACCAGCGCGTCGACGCTCTCGGACGTCAGCGCGAATAGCAGCGGCACGGACCCGACGCTGACGTCGGTGACGAACACCGGCGGCGTGATCAACAGCGCGAACTTCACGTGGACGAACCCGCCCGCGACGAAGGTCTGGGGTTGCGCCATCTACGACAGCACCGCGTCGAACGACCTCATCGCCTGGTACGACGGGACTTACCAGGTCTACGTCATCACGCAGGCGAGCAGCTCGGCGACGAGCATCGCCGTCGCGCGCCTCGGCGCCGCGCTCCCGAACGGCAGTGTGATCACGTTCTCGGACGGCACGACCGCAACGCTGACGGCGCAGGCGAACGTGGGCGACACGAGCCTCTCGGTCTCGTCGCTCGCGGCGACGGTCCACGCGAAGTCGACGGCCGACGTGTCGACGCTCTCGGCCGGCTTCCCGGTCACGCCGACGGGCAACAACAACCTCATCTTCGTGCCCGACTCCGGGCCGAACAAGCTCTTCGTGGTCTGATGGGCGCCAGCGGCCGCACGACCATCACTTTCGGCGCTGCGCCGGGCGGCGATTCGGCGAGCGTCGCGATCACCGGGCAGAGCGCGATCCTCTCGTCGAGCGCGTGCGAAGCGTACCTCGATGCGACGGGCACGGGCACGTCTGACCACTCCGTCGACGAGCACATCATGGCGGCGGCGGACCTCGACTTCACGTGCTCGGCGATCGTGGCCGGCACGGGCTTCACGGTCAACGCGGTCTCGCGCAGCGGCAACGCGTACGGGCAATTCAACATCATCTGGGTCTGGAACTAGAACATGCCTTTTGGGATCATCGGCACCGCCGGCGGCGGCAGCGTCCAGCAAGAAGTCGACGCGTCCAAAGCGGCGCGCGTCGTGCTCTACGACTCGTCGGGCAACCCGATCGCGCTCGCGGACCGCGCGAGCGGCGGCGTCACGCTCGGCACGACAAAGGGCGTCCCCAACATCGGTGTCGACTACAAGACGCCCGTCCTGCTGCGCGCGCGCAGCGACGGGTCGATGATCACGGGCGACCAGACGCTCTTGCTCTACGACCGCGCCGAGGGCTCGGCCGTCGACACGAACAAGTGGGTGCAGACCACGACGACGATGACGATCACCCAGGCGGGTGGCATCATCACGTTCAACGCCGGCAGCTCGTTCGCGACGACGGTCGGCGCGATGCAGACGTCGCACCGCTGGCTGCCGTTCCCGAACAGGACGGCGCTCGTCTTCAGGCAGCGCGGCGCGGACGGCGCGCACTTCGCGAACAACCTCATCGAGCGCGGCTTCGCGTCGCCCGCGAGCGCGACGAGCGCATCGCTCGTCAACGGCGCGGTGTGGCGCAAAGACGGCACCGGTCAGTACATCCCGGTGATCTCGATCAACGGCTCGGAGTACCTCGGCACGGGCATCTCGAACGCGACGTTCACGGCGAGCGTCCCGGCGGGGCAGTACGCGGTCTTCGAGATCGTGCTCTTCAACAACCACGCGCTCTTCACGATTCTCACGACGACGGGCGCTGTCGTCAGTTTCCAAACGATCGACTTCCCGGCCAGCTCGACGAGTTTCCAGCAGACGCACCTCCAGGCGATGGTGCGCATCTATAACTCGGCGTCGACCGGCACCGCTGTCCAGACGTTCCAGGACGACATCTCGGTCTGGTCGAGCGACTACCAGCCGAACAAGCCGTACGCGCACCAGATCGTCGCGCAGAACGGCAACCTCGTCTCACCGACGGCGTATACGCAGCTCGCGAACTACGCGAACAGCGCCGGGCCGTCGAGCGCGACGCTCTCGAACACGGCGGCGGGCTACACGACGCTCGGCGGGCAGTGGCAGTTCGCGGCCGTGGCTGGCGCGGAGACCGATTACGCGCTCTTCGCGTTCACAGTGCCGTCGCCGTACACGCTCTACATCACCGACGTCGCGATCGCGGCGTTCAA
>DATJYG010000871.1:0-8677 GCA_035499695.1 Polyangiaceae bacterium | reverse complement strand
ATGCTGGCGCTCGGCTGGGCCATCGCGACCATCCCGAGCTTCGTGCATCCGTGGCTGCGCGCGGCGCTGGTCTTCACGGCGCTGCGGCCCGTCGCGGCGTACGCTGCGGTGTGTCTGTTGCACGCGGCACTTCTGGGCCGGTGTGCCGGGTTGCTCGAGGGCGAAGGGAAGAAGAGGTAGGGCCATGCGTCTTCGACTGACTGCGGTGCTCGGGGCGGTCGCGTCCTGCTCGCTCCTGCTCGGGGTTCACCCGGTGCAGGCTCAGGAGGAGGCGGCGACGTTCGGGGACGAGGCCGACGGCGCCGAGGTGGAGAGCGCCGAGAGCGCCGACACGATCCCGGGCGAGATCGCGATCGACCTGCGTGACGACGACACGGAAGCCGACGTGACGGCGATCGACGCCGAGGCGGGCATCGCGATGCACCCGGCGAGCGCCTGGAGCGCCACGCACGACAAGATCGAGGTCGCCGACGTCGACCCGGCGCGCGAGTCCGCGATCATCGACCTGCTGTCGCGCGACCCGCGCGTCGAGCACGCCGAGCCGATGGCGCTCTACCGCGCGAGCTTCGTGCCGAACGACCCGCTCTACGCGAGCAAGCAGTGGCACCTCAAGCGCGTGGGCGCCGAGAAGGCGTGGGAGTACACGTGCGGGCAGGGCGTGACCGTCGCCGTCATCGACACCGGGATCGCCTGCTTCAACGACGGGCCCTTCTCGCGCGGCACGGACCTCTCGGGCACGCGCTGCGGGGGCGGGTGGAACTTCGTCGACGACAACGCGCGCGCCGCGGACGACCACGGGCACGGCACGCACGTCGCCGGCACCATCGCGCAGACCACGAACAACGGGATGGGCACGGCGGGCCTCGCGTACTGCGCGACGCTCATGCCCATCAAGGTGCTGAGCCGCCAGGGGTTCGGCAGCACCGCGAACGTCGCCGAGGGCATCCGCTACGCGGCCGACGAGGGCGCGCAGGTCATCAACATGTCGCTCGGTGGGCCCATCAAGAGCCAGATCCTCGAGGACGCGGTGAACCACGCGCTCGCCAAGGGCGTCGTCATCGTCGCGGCCGCGGGCAACAGCGGCCGAAGCGTCGGCTACCCGGCGGCGTACCCGGGTGTCATCGCCGTGAGCGCGACCGACGACAAGGACAACATCGCGCGCTTCTCCTCGCGCGGGCCGCAGGTGGCCATCGGCGCGCCGGGCGTCGCCGTGACGCAGCAGACGGTGTGCAACGGCGGCAAGGACAAGTGCGAGGTGTTCGGCACCTTCAACGGCACGAGCATGGCCTCGCCGCACGTGGCGGGCGTCGCCGCGATGGTCGAGTCGCTCGGCGTGACCGATCCGGCGGCCGTGCGTGACGCGCTCGAGAGCACTGCGCGGCCCAAGGAGGGCAAGAACCTCTACGGCGCCGGCATCCTCGACGGCGGCGCCGCGGCGTCGCACGTCTTCTGGCGCCATCTCATGGTGCGCCTCGGCGCGCTCCTGGCGCTCGGGTGGCTCGTGCGGCGGCGCATCCGCAAGCAGGGCGGCAAGCCTGCGCGCACCCTCGGCTCCATGATCGGCGCACTCGCGGCGGGCATCGGCCTGCTGCCCATCGTGCCGCTCTTCGGCCTCGCGTCGCACGCGGGCAAGCTGCGCACGGCGCTCGAGCTCGCGATGCGTCCCATCGGCGAGTGGGACCTCGTCCTCATGGGCGCCGGCACGCACCGGTGGCTCCTCCTCGCGAGCGCCATCCCGGCGGTCGTCCTCACGCTGTTCGGCTTCGCCAGCAAGCGGCTGCGTCCGTTCATCGGCGGCGTCGCGCTCGGCTCGGCGGCGCTCCTCGCGCAGATCGCCTGGTCCGCGGATGTCGCCTACGTGGGCGGCTCCTTCCTCCTGCGCATCTGGGCGGTCGTGAACGCCCTCGTCTGCCTCTGGATCTGCCGCATGGCACTCGACGCGAAGAAGGCCTGAGCCCTAGCATCGCGGCGTCATGACGCCGCTGCTCGTCGCGCTCCAGAGCATTCCCGAGGCCGCCGCCGCCGTCCCGCTCGACGTGGACGCGGCGACGCGCGCGTACCTCGACACGGTGTCGCCGGCGGCGCGCGCCTCGTCCGACGCGTACTTCGAGGGCGGCTACGTGCTGCAGCTCGTGGACTTCCTCGTCGGCGGCGGCATCGGCGTCGCCCTTCTGCACACGGGTGCCTCGGCGCGCATCAGGGACCTCGCGGCGCGCGTCACGCGGTCGCGCTTCGTGCACGTGGCGCTCTACTGGGCGCTCTACGTCGTGGTGACGACGGTCCTCGGCTTCCCGCTGCAGCTGTACGAGGGCTACTTCCGCGAGCACGCGTACGGCCTGTCGAACCTGAGCTTCGGCGGGTGGCTCGGCGAGGAGGCGAAGGGGCTCGCCATCGGCCTCGTCCTCGGCGGCATCGCCGTGCCCCTGCTGTACGCGATTCTGCGCAAGGCGCGTCGCACGTGGTGGGTCTGGGGCGCGATCGCGACGATGGGCTTCGCCGTCTTCGTCGTCGCCATCGCGCCGGTGTTCGTCGCGCCCGTCTTCAACTCGTACACGCGCCTCGAGGACCCGAAGGTGCGCGACCCGATCCTCGCGCTCGCGCGCGCCAACGGGATCGAGGCGCACGACGTCTGGCAGTTCGACGCCTCCAAGCAGAGCAAGCGCGTGAGCGCGAACGTCAGCGGCTTCGCCGGCACCGAGCGCATCTCGCTCAACGACAACCTGCTCAACCGCTGCTCGCTCCCCGAGATCCAGGCCGTCATGGGGCACGAGATGGGGCACTACGTCCTGCACCACATCGAGAAGAGTCTGCTCGCGATCGGCGTCGTGATCCTCCTCGGCTTCCTCTTCGTGCGCACCGGGTTCGAGCGGCTGCGCAGGCGATTCGAGCAACGGTGGCGCGTCGACGGCGTCGACGATCCGGCGGGCTTCCCGCTCTTCCTGCTCCTCTTCTCGGTGTACAGCCTGCTGACGACGCCGGTGACGAACACGATCATCCGCACGAACGAGGCCGAGGCCGACCTCTTCGGCCTCAACGCCGCGCGGCAACCGGACGGCGCCGCCCAGGCCGCCCTCAAGCTCGGCGAGTACCGCAAGCTCGACCCTGGCCCCGTCGAGGAATTCGTGTTCTTCGACCACCCGAGCGGACGCCATCGCATCGAGATGGCCATGCGCTGGAAGGCAGAGCACGTCGGGCCGCAGAGTCTCCCTTGAGCTGTCCGAAACGCTCGCCCTGGCGCGCGCGCGGGCGCACAATGTCCGCCATGGGGATGACGGGGACGCGTGGGGTGCTGGTGGTGCTCTCGTGCACGTTCGTGCCGCTCGCCTGCGCGACGGCCGGCAGCAGCGGAGGCTTCGGCGGCGGCGACGACGGTGGCGGCGGCGGCATGATGGACACGTCGCAATCGATGGACTCGGCCACCGGGAGCTCCTCGGGCAGCTCGTCGAGCAGCGGGGGAAGCTCCGGCGGCAGCAGCGGCTCGTCGTCTTCTTCCGGCGGTGGCTTCGACAGCGGCGGCATGATGGATACCGGCGGCACCGTGGGCGACTCGGGGGGCGGCAGCTGCGACATCACCTCGATGAGCGCGTGCGCATCGATGACCGAGTGCTGCATCATGAACAACGCCGCCGTGTGCATGTGCGTGCTCGGCACCGTCACGCAGGGCGGCACGTGCTCGATGAGCAACACGGAGCAGTGCGCGCCCGGCTTTGCGTGCGCCGGCCCGTCGGGCGGCCCCACCAAGTGCTACGCGTGGTGCGCCACGCCGGGCGGGACGTGCCCCTCCGGCACCACGTGCCAGATGCTGAGCAACGGGCCCGTCATCAACGGCGTGACCTACGGCATCTGCCAGTGACTAGATGGCGCGCACGGCGGCGCCGAGCAGGGCGCCGCCGGCGACGAGCCATGTCGTGTTCACCTCGAAGCGGATGAGCGCGACGGCGCCGGCCAGCGCTCAGGCGGTGCGTTTTCGTCCACCGATGCGCCCATCGAGAGAGAGAGGCCCGGATCCCACGATGAAGAGGAAGACGCAGCCGAGCAGCATGCACCAGTCGGTGCGCGCCTCGTGCGCCATCGCCCAGAAGCCGCTCTTCACGAGCATGGGGATCTTCGTCGTCGCGATCGCCACGATCATGTCGATGACCAGCGGGACTGCGGCCAGTCGCGTGAGGAGCCCGACGACGAGCAGCAGGCCGCAGGCGATCTCCACGATGCCCACGAACGGGCCCATGACCTCGGGCGCCGGGATCCCGATCTTCGCGAAGCGCCCCGCCCCGAGCGCCGCCGGATAGAGGAACTTCTGGATGCCTTCCGACAGGAACACCGCCCCCACGAGCACCCTCACGAGCACCGTCGCGGCGGGCGCGCGTGCGTCCACGATCCTTTCGAACGCGGCGGGTACCATCGCGTCGCGAGAGTACTGCACCGGCTAGGACGCGGTGCTGCGGGCCTTCCGACGCGGGGGAGCTGCCTTGCTGGCCTTCTTCGGCGCGGCCTTCTTCTTCCCTCGTGCCACCTCGCCGAGAACGCTCTCGTAGCGAGCGATGTACGTGCTCGCAGGGATGCGACGGATGGCCTCCCCGACGACCTCGAGTGCCACGTTCTCGAGCTTCTTGAAGCGCACGCACGATCTGCCCATGTCGAGCTTCTTGCCGGTGCGCGACCACGCCTCGCGGAACCAGCGAGCCTCTTCGGTCTCGCCGTCCTTGCCCTCGGTGCATCCGCAGTAGACGCCCATGAGATAGAGCGACATGTGATTCTTCTGCGAGGCGAGCGCGGCGAAGGGCAGCGGCTGCTTCGGATCGACGTGGTAGCCGCGCGGGTAGACCTTGTGCGGCACGTAGTAGCCAATCATGCCGTACTGGATGCCCTCCTCGTAGTCGGCGTCGAGGTTCTTCCGGATGACGTCGCGGACCGCGGCGATGGCGGCGCGGCGATCCTCGGGCAGGGAAGCGAGATACGAAGCGACAGTCTTGGCCCCGGTCTTCATGACGCCGGAGCATACGACGGGCCGCTGTCCTCCCTTCCCACAGTGATCCCGGAACGCACACCGTGAGCTGCCAGAGCACGCCGCGAGGCCTCCAGATCGGTGATTCTCGCGACGGCACCGACCTTGCTGACCGCTGATTCGCATGGCCAGCAAGGGCACCATCGGCTGGATCCTCGCATCGCTGGTGACGCCGTCGTTCTTGCACTGCTCGAGCGCGGCCCCCTCCGGCAACTCGCCCACGAGCGACGACGCGGGTGATGTGAACGCGCTCGACGCTGCTTCTTCCGACGGCGCACTCGAGGGCGGCACCTCCGATGGTTCGGGGTCGGACGGCACGCCGACGCCGAGCTGCCCTTCCGTCCCGGTGCAGCCGGCCGGCAAGGCGGCTTCCCTCGCGCTGTACCCTGCGCCCAGATATTCGGCGCTCACGACGCTGGGAGCGAAACCGTCGACGGCGTGCGTCGACACCGCCGCGCTCCCGTCGCACGACGCGCTCGACGCGCTCGTGGGGTCGATCCTGGCCGAGGCCGGTCTGAAGGCGGGCACTCCGGGCTCCTGCGCGTGCGACTGGTCGCTCGCCTTCGCCCATGCCCTCCCTTCGCTCTCGCCGGCCGCGTCGACGGCCTGGAGCAGCGCGGGCTCCAACCCCGATCGCCACGTGGTGGTCAACGTCACGGGTGCGGACGGCCGCGCGACCTCCACTTTGTACGCGACGTCCGAGACCGCTGGCCTCTATGCCCTCCGCGCCGCCGTCGCCACGCTGCAGTCGGGCCGCGTCGCATCCGGCGAGATCGTCGACTGGTCCACCGTGGCCGAGCGCGGCGTCGTCGAGGGCATCTACGGCCCCAGCAACGCCAACGCCGACTGCGGGCGGTCCACGTCCTACTGGCTGCCCTACCGGATGCAGGACCGGCTCGAGCTCGTGCGCCTTCTCTCTCGCCTTCGGATGAACGTGTTCATGTACGGCCCCAAGTGCGACGACTACTCCGGGCCCGGCGCCTGGAGCACGCCTTATCCCACCGACGTCGCGGAGCTCGTGCAGACCACCGCGCGCCTCGCCGACGCGCAGCTCGTGCGCTTCGTGTGGGCGATACGCCCGCTGACCTTCTTCTCCGACGGCGGCTACGCGACCGAGCTCGCCGCGCTCGAGGCGAAGCTCGACCAGCTGCGGTCCCTCGACGTCCGGCACTTCGCGCTCTTCTGGGACGACAGCTACGACTACGCGGGATCGGTCGCCCAGCAGATCCAGCTGATGAACGACGTCGATGCCTACGTGAAGTCCAAGGACCCGAGCGACCACCTCACGGTGGTCGGTCAGCCCTACTGCTCCGGCAGCTCGTTCTGCAGTGGGCCCGACGCGACGACCGACGCATTCGGGAGCGGCCTCCACCCGGACATCGAGATCTTCTGGACGGGACCGGGCGTCGAGCCCACCACGATCGCCGCGTCCGACCTGGCGGGCATCGACGGCTCGTACCGGCGCAAGGTGACCATCTGGGACAACTGGCCGTGCGCGGGCGCCAGCTACTGCAGCCCTGGTTTTCACGGCCGTGCGGCCGACATGCCCGGAGCCATCCAGGGCTACTTCGCCAACCCGGTCCTCGACGAGTACAACGGGCCGGCGCTGCCGGTCGTGCAGTTCTTCCAGGTGCTCGGGCCGATCTCCGACTACCTGTGGAACGCGCAGGCGTACGCGGCCAGCACGGCGAGCGAGGACGCCTCGTACCAGCGGTGGCAGCCGCTCCTGACCGAGCTCGAGCCGAAGGTGGGCAGCACGTGCGTCCCGTGCGGATCGTACGGGGCCTACTGGACCTGCAGCACGACGAACAAGCAGCACATCGAGTTCTGCGATCCGGTCACGAGCTGCCTGACGGACATCCCTTGCCCGAACGGCTGCCAGCCGCAGCCTGCGGGGCAGGCGGACATCTGCCACTTCTGAGCGCCCCTTGACCTGTCTACGGCTTCACACCTCATGGTTCCGACCCGGAGGTGACACATGAAGAAGTTCGGTAAGGACGCCTGGGTCGAGATGTTTCGCGCGGTGGGCCTCGATGAGGCGACGATGGGCCGATGGCATCACGAGTTCGAGGCGAAGTGGCCGGAGGCGCACGAGAGTTTCCTCGCGTGGCTCGGCGTGGAAAAGGCCGACATCGCCCGGATCCGAAGCTCGGCGCGCGGCGCGGCCCATCACCCGTAGCGCCGATGGGCGGCTACACCGTGGGGGTGCTCGCGCGGAGCGTCGGCCTCGCGCGCAGCACCCTCCTCTATTACGACCGCATCGGGTTGCTGCCGCCGTCGCGGCGGTCGGCGACGCGCTACCGGCTCTACGGCGAGGACGCACGTGCGCGGCTCGAGGCCATCTGCACGTACAGGCGCGTCGGGCTCGGCCTCGCCGAGATCCGCGCGCTCCTGGAGGCACGCGGGGGGCGCACCGTCGCGATCCTCACGAGCCGCCTGGAGCAGCTGAACCAGGAGATCGCCCAGCTGCGCGAGCAGCAGCGCGTCATCGTGCGGCTCCTCGAGAACCGCACGCTCCTCGGGAGAGCGCGCGCGCTCGACAAGCGGCGCTGGGTCCAGATCCTCGCGGCGGCGGGGCTCGACGAGTCCGGGATGCACCGCTGGCACGTCGAGTTCGAGGCGCTGGCGCCGGAGTCGCACCAGGACTTCCTCGAGTCGCTCGGGATCCCGCCCTCCGAGATCGCCTCGATCCGTACCTGGTCGCGAGAGGGACGCCGCGACCGGCACTGATTCGGCGTACGATCGAGGGGTGCTGGTGAGTCGTCCCGGAACGCATGCGGTCCTCGGCCTCGTGCTGCTCTTCGGCGGGTTGGCCGCGGGCGCGGCGTGCGGGAGCAGCAGTTCCGGAGGCTCGGCTCCGGGCAGCTCCTCGGGCAGCGGCTCGTCGGGAGGATCCTCCGGCTCCGGGTCGAGCAGTGGCTCGGCGTCCTCGTCGTCCTCGGGCTCGGGAAGCTCGAGCGGCTCCTCTTCTTCTTCCGGCTCTTCGTCCGGTTCGTCCTCGGGGGGCACGGATGCATCGCCGCCTCCCCCCGGCGGCTTTCCGGGGCAGGCGGGGAACCCCGTCGGCTACACCGCGGCTCCGGGTTATCCCGGCAAGCTCACGACGTGGACCGGAGGATTCACGATCTCGCAGAGCGGCACCGCCTCGAACCCGCTCGTCTACAGCTTCCAGGATTTCGTGCCCTCCGGGGGCGGCGGCACGTACGTCACCGGCTCGCACATCAAGTTCGTCGGCTGTCGGTTCCAGAGCAACGACGTCGAGAACTACAACGTGCAGGTCACCGGTTCGGACGTCACGTTCGAGTACTGCAGCGTGACGCCCCTCGTCTCGCTCGTGACGGCGCCGCCTCACGCGGCATGGCCCTCCGCCGGCGCGGGCAAGCAGCTCGCCGGCGACGGAACCGGCTACCAGATCGACGGCAACAGCGGGTACGAGTACGGCTTCGCGCTCAACAGCGGGGGACCGGTCACCATCGATCACTGCGACGTGTGGGGCTTCGGCAACGCCGTGACCTTCATGGACACCACGGCGCAGATGACCGTCAGCAACTCGTGGATGCACGACGCCGCCGACGCCGCGGCGCAGAAGTACCACACCGACGGGCCCGGCTATCTGAACGGCGGCACGCCGCCGCAGAACGTCTCCATAATCAACAACACGATCGCCACCAT
>DATJYG010000870.1:0-8244 GCA_035499695.1 Polyangiaceae bacterium | reverse complement strand
CGGATGCTCCTCCCGGTGTACGCGCTCGATCTCGACGGCAGCAGCACGCGCGTCGGCCTCGGGGACGCCGAGCTGCGCGTGCGCTTCCTCGTGCTCGACGACCACGACTGGCGCGTGTTCGTGGGGCTCGCCGACCAGCTTCCGACCGGCAACAACGGCATCGGCGTCGGCCAGGGTGGGACGCAGCTCAGCCCCTTCGTCACGGCGGGCTGGAGGAGCGGCGGGCTCGTCGTGTACGGCACGGTCGCCGACGTCGTCGCGCTGCACTCGCAGGGCAAGCCGCCGGCGTTCGACTACGTGGACCCGAGCAGCGACCACGAGGTGCGCTACTCGCTGGGTGCCATCCTCGACGCGTTCGGCCCCGTCTACGCGAACGCGGCCATCACGGGCATCACCGTGCTCACCTCGAGCAACGCGGGCGACACCTTCGTCTACGGCGGCGTGGCCCTCGGGATGCTCCTCGGCGAGTACTGGAAGGTCGTGGTCAGCGCCCAGCTCCCGATGGCCGGCGAGTACCGATTCGACTCGAAGCTCGGCCTGAACTTCTACTTCTACTTCTGATCCTTCCACTCCACGGCGTGGAGCAGGAGCGGCTCGTCCTTGCCCTTCACCGACACCGCGGGCAGCGGCGTGAGGGGCCAGAGGTTCTTGCGCAGGCGCGAGCGCGTCGCCTCGGTGATGACGATCTGTCCCGGTGCCGAGACCCCGCACACGCGGCTGGCGACGTTGGTCGCATCGCCGATGGTCGCGTACTGGAGATAGCGGTCGGACCCGATGTTGCCGGCGGCGACGCGCCCCGTGTTGAGGCCCACGTGGATGCGGATGGCCGGGCGGCCCGCCTGGGCCCAGCGCGCGTTGAGCTCCACGAGGCCCCGCTGCATCTCGACCGCCGCGCGCACGGCGTCGTCCACGTCGTCCGCCCCCGCGAACGGCGCGCCCCAGACCGCCATGAGGGCGTCGCCGATGTACTTCTCGAGCGTGCCGCCGTTGCGAAAGACCACGTCGGCCATGTGCGGGAAGTACTCGTTGAGCATGTCGACGACGGCGCGCGGCTCCATGCGCGCCGACATCGCCGTGAAGTCGCTCACGTCGGCGAAGAGCGCCGTCACCTCGGTCTCGATGACGTCGAGCGACGCGCCCGACTCGGTCAGCTTCTTGATCGTCGCCGGCGCGAAGAATCGTGTCAGCGTGCTGCGCACGACCGCCTCCTGCTCGATCCGCTTCCAGAGCATCGAGTTCTCGATGGCGACTGCCGCCTGCCCCGCGAAGGCGCCGAGGAAGTCGAGATCCTCGGAGGCAAAACGGTTCGGCGTCGTCAGGTTGTCGACGTAGAGCACGCCGAGCAACCGGTCCTTGGCGCGTAGCGGGGCGCACATCGACGAGCAGATGGACTGCGACAGGATCGACTCGGCCGCGCCGACGCGCGCATCGAGCTTCGCGTCGGCGAAGAGGGCAGCGACCCCGTTGTCGCGCACCCAGCGCACGATGTGCTCGCTGTAGAAGCGGCCCGGCGCGTCGCCGCGCGCCGACTTGAGCACGCGGGGCGCGAGCTCCCCCGCATCGTCCACCATGAGGAGGGCGACGCGGTCGACGTCCATGATGCGAATGAGCAAGTCGAGGATGTTGCCCAGCAGATCGTCGAGCTCGTGCGGAGCGGACAGGAGCTGCCCCACCTTGAGCAGCACCTGCAGCCGGTCGCGCGCGCGCGTCGCGGCGTCGGCCTCGGCGAGACGCAGGGACGTCGCAGCCGACGGAGGGCGCGCGCTGAGGATCTCCTCGATCGAGAGCTGCGATGCATCGCGCTTCGAGTCGGCGATCGAGCTCGGCATCCAGGCGGCCCCGCTGCTGCGCGAGCCGTCGCGAAGCTCCAGCGGCACGTCGCCGCAGCGGATCGCGTCCCCGGGCCGCACCTCGACGCGCGTGATGCGCGCGCCGTTGACGAAGGTGCCGTTCTTGCTGTCGAGGTCCACGATGAACGTGGCCTTCCCATCGTGCTCGAGCCGCGCGTGCTGGCGCGAGAGGCTCTTGTGAAGGACGAAGACGTCGTTGTCCTTCGTCCGGCCGATGGTCGTCTCTCCGACGCGCACGTCGACGGCGCGCTCGTCGTCGTGTCCCGCGTTGGTGACGAGCCGCAGCATCCCCCGAGACCTACTCAGATCTGCGCGAAGCGGCCGCTCCGGAACGCCGCCTCGAGGAGCTGATCGACGCGCACGATGAGCTCCTTGGCGCGCGGATCCGTCGACGACGCGAGCGCCGACTTGATCTCGCTGAGCACCTTGAGCTGGCTGAAGAGCTGGACGTCGCTCAGACCGCCCGCGCCGGTCAGCACCTGGCGAACGCGGTCGATCTCGGCGCCGAGCGCCTCGATGCCCACGCCGGCGGCTCCGACGCGCCGTGTGTCCGGGTGCTCGCGGTAGTGCGCCTCCAGCACCGGCGTCACGATGGCCTCGAGGATCTGCGCCTGGTCTTCGTTGTTCCACACGTGCTTGAGCACGAAGAAGTCGCTCGCGTCCGGCTGCGGGCGCCCGTCGAGATACGCGCTCGCCGCGAAGAGCTTGAGGATCTTCACGACGCGCCGGTCGCTGAGGCTCACGCCTTCGGCGCGGATCTGGAAGACGATGCCCTTGTACTGCGAGAAGAAGTCCTCGCCGAAGCGCGTGCGCTGCAGGAGGCCCCGCTGCAGCTCGGCGAGCTCGCGCGCCGCGACGAGCGGCTGCACCGGTGCGTCGGTCATCTGCAGCACCTCGTGCTCGAGGCCCTTCTGGAGCAAGTCCTGGAAGTGGTACGCGTCGAGATTGTCGTTGCGGATGCGCAGGATGAACCGGTCGTAGATCGCCGTGAGCGTCTCGTCGGTCGGCACCTCGTTGGAGGCCCCGAAGGCGCTGAGCAGGGGACACTTGATGACCTGTCCCCCGCTCGTGTAGCGCCGCTCGTTGAGCAGCGTGAGGAGCGCGTTGAGGATCGCCGAGTTGCTCTTGAACACCTCGTCCAGGAAGACGACCTCGGCGTCAGGGAGCATCCCCTCGGTGCGCCGCTCGTAGCGACCCTCGCGGAAGGCGGCGATGTCGACGGGGCCGAAGATCTCGTTCGGCTCGGTGAAGCGCGTCAGCAGGTACTCGAAGTACCTGGCGTGCATCAAACGGGCGAAGGTGCGGATGAGCGCCGACTTCGCCGTACCGGGCGGCCCGATGAGCACCGCGTGCTCGCCCGCGATGGCCGCGACGAGCAGCAAGCGGATGACTTCGTCCTTGCCCAGGTAGCGGTCCTGCAGCGACCTCGCGAGCCTCGCGAGCCGCTCGGGCAGCGTGTCCTCGTGTGCGGCCTGGGGAATCGCGGCCATCCTCGGCCGAGGCTAGCACGCGAGGCACGTGGCTTTCGGCGTGACCTCAGTGCGAGCACGTGCTCGCTGGGATCGGGCGCCACACCGGGGGGAGGCTCTGCAGATAGGCGGCGATCGACATCGCCTCGGCCGTGCCCATCCCCGCGTCGGTGTAGGCGGGCATGGTCCCGCAGAGGGTTCCGCCGTCTACCCCCTGGCGCGACAGGATGGCGAGCGCGATCGACCCCGCGTCCCACGAGTCCATGCCGGTGTCCGGATCCGGCGTGAGATTCGACCCGTACGCGTGCGTGTGGGGCACCGGCGTCGTCTGACCGGAGAGCACGCCGTCGTCGGGGTTGGGCGACTGGTGACACTGCGCGCACTGTCTGGCCTGCACGGCGAGCATCCCCTGCCCCGCGGGCGAGTCGACGTCGACGTCCGGCGCGGCACCTGCGTCGTCTGCCGACGAGCCGTGATCGAGCCGGCATCCCGTGACCGCGAGCAGCGAAGCGAGCACGAGCACGCAGCGTGTCCTCATGGCACCGTCACCCGCGCCATCTCGGTGGTCGGGGCCGCGCCGCCGTCCGTCTCTCCGGTGGCGGCCTGGAAGTAGGTCGTTCGCACGTTGCGGTAGTAGAGCACCGCGTCCAGGCTCGCCGTCCCAGCCGGAAGCGACGACGGCACGGGCACGAAGAGCGTCTGCGATTCTCCGGCCGGCACGCGAACGTCGTACGGGATGCGCGTCGCGAGGCTCAGCTCGTGCTGCAGCAGGATGCCCCCGTCGGCCTGCGCGATGTCGGTGCCGAGGCGCGCGGCGTTCTCCGGGAGGAGATTCGTGGAGTTCGCACCCGGTCCTCCGAACTCGCCCAGCAGCCTCCCGCTGCCATCGTAGGCCTGCACCTCGACCCAGGGCTCGCGGATGTCGGTCACTCCCGTGGGGAAGGAGTGCCCTGCGCCGCCGTTCGTGATCGTCACGAGGACGCCCCCGTCCACCCGTTGCGCCGCGAGGGTGACCACGTGGGTGAGGTTCTGGATCTGCGCGGTCGTGAGGTCCTGCGAGCCGATGAAATTCGACATGTACACGTTGCCGCCGGGGAACCGGTGATCGAAGACCCCAGATTGCCCCATCTGCGGCATGTGGCAGTCGACGCAGCGGGTCGACGGCGAGTACGGGCTCGCACGGTACTCGGGCAACGTGCCGATCGCGATCAGGCCGCTCCCGGGCACGAACTGCGTGTGGCATCCGCCGCAGAACTCCGGCTGCGTCAGGGTCGCGAGCGACGCCTTCGCCGACGCCGCGTGCTCCTGCGTCCAGTCGTGCTTCGTGGCCTCGAGGTCGGCATTGCCGCCGGCGCGGATCTCGCGTGTCACGTCGTGGCAGCCGAGGCACGTCACGCCGCGCCCCGATGAAAGGGAGTAGTCGCCGGTGCGTGCCGTCACCGGGTCGTGGCAACCCGCGCAGAGCTGGGTGTAGTGAGCGCCGGCTCCGGCGTCCGCTCCTGCGTCGCCTCCGATGATCCCGCGCTCGATCTGGACGCAGTGGAGGAGCATCGGGTCCTGCGCGGCGTGCGCGTGAAGGCTCTGGTTCCACGCGGCGTACTCCTGCGCGTGGCACTGGCCGCACCACTTTCCGTCGTAGCTCGTGTCGGGCGCACCGCCGGCGGCCTGCAACCACGTCGGCTGCCCGGGGAGATCGCGGGCGATGACGAGCGCGAGCTGCTGCGCCATCGTGACCGAGCCATCGGGCGGATTCGACGGATCCACGCCGGCCGACATCGTGCCCCGCAGATCAGCGAGGCCTCCCTGGTCGCGCAGCGCGACGACGATGTCGTGCGCTGCGCCGACGTCGAACCCGTTCGACCGAGACGCGTAGACCGCGTTCGAGAAGTTGTCGGTGAGGCCGATGTGCCCGATCGCGGCGTCGAGCGCCGGATTCGGCGGCGGGACGAGCGCCTCGAACAGACGCTGGTTGGTGGAGACGAATCCGTCGAGGTGGCAACCGGCGCAGGACATCCAGTCGTTGCCGGTGGTCGGGAGCGCTCCCTTGTCGGGGTTGGCGCGGAAGAAGAGCGTGAGCCCTGCGCGGAGCTGCGGGTCCACGGTGTCTTTCGCGACGACGGGAATCGGCGTCCCGTACTCCGTGGTGTTCCCCGCCGGGTTGCCGCCCCCGGTGTCGAACGTGAGCAGCGTCTTCGACTGGTCGCAGAGGACGAAGATCCGGTCGCCCTTGTCGTCGAGCGTCATGCCGGCAGGGTGGTCGCACTGCTGCAGGTTGCGGATCGCGTCTATCGCCGTTCCGTGACCGACGTCGAACGAGAGCAGGTCTTCGCTTCCGCAAGCGAGCGCCCACGCCTCGTCGCCGCTCGGGTGCATCGCGACCGCGCAGAACTGCGAGAAGACCGCTGGCTGGCCGTTGGTGTCCTGGATGGCGATGGCGTCGAACAGGTTCTTGCGTCCGGCGATCGTCCCGTCCGGAGAGTTGGGGTCCGTCTGCTGCTCGATTCGCGACGCGAGGTCGAACACGCTGATGGCGGGAAAGAGCGTCTCGTCGAAAACGAACGGGTGCGTCGACGCGAGCAGCTCGTGCGGCGTCCAGGCGCGCAGGCCATCGGGGGTCACCGCGACGGTCTCGAAGCCCAGCGGCTTGCCGTTGGGCGTCTTCACGTCGGAGAACGGCTCGTCGGCCAGCGGTATGTCGACCGCGACGGAGCGGTCGTGCAGGTCCACGATCGTCAGGTCGGCGTCGATGCGGTGGCTCACGTAGAGCTCGCGACGGGTCCCCGAGACGCTCACGCCGGAGGGGATGCGCCCCACCGCGATCGTGTCGACAATCGAGGGCACGGTGCGATCGATCACGTCCACGACGCCCGCGTCCTCTTCGACGACGTAGAGCCAGCGCGGGTTGGCCGAGTCCCACACGCAGGCGCGTGGGCTGGATCCCACGGGCAAGGTGGCGCGCACCACGCGCGTGCGCGCGTCCACGAACGCGACGGCGGCGCCGGCGCGATCGACGGCGGCGACCCACGCTCCGTCGGGGCTTACCGCGATCGACCGCATGTCGTGCCCGACGTGGATCTCTTGCACGACCTTGCGCGCGGCCGGGTCGACGTAGCTGATGGTGCCGACGTCGCCGTTCGCGGTCCACACGCCGCCGCCGATCGGGTCGAACGCCACGGGCGCGGACGACGCATTCATGCGCTGTGCAGGGGCCACGATGCCGGGGTCGGTGCTCTCGAGCACTCCGGCGTCCGAACCCCCGTCGCCGATCACCTCCGGCTGCGGGAAGCTCTCGCTGCACGCCGCCACCGCCGCCGCCGCGGGGAGCGCGACGACGAGGAAGCCCAAGCAAAGAAGCGTCGCAGCGCGCACGCCCTCATTCTAATCAGAGGGTGCGCAAAGGCGTGCGCGGGAAACCCTCGTCGCGGCTGACTTCGCTCTCGACGGCGAGCATGGCGGCGACAACTTCGTTGTCACGCCACGGCCTTCCGGCGATCTGAACCCCCACCGGCAGGCCGGTGCTGCGCGCGTCCACGCGCCCAGCCTGGCGCTCGAGCAGGTCGGCGTCCCGCGCCCGCTCCGTCTCCTCCTCGCGCACGCGCGTCACCGGGACGACGCCCGCGGGCATCTGCGTCGCGTTGAAGAGGATCGAGTAGCTCGAGGCGAGGGTGAAGTTCTTCGACCCGCCGTGCAGCATCGCCGGCGTCGCGAAGGGGGGGCACAGCAGCACGTCGACACCGGCTCGATCCATCTCCTCGAGGAGCCGCGCGCGGTAGGAGCGCAGCTGGTCCGTCAGCCGCCACAGGTCACTCACGCTCTTGCGTCCCATCGACTCGAGCATGAGCGCGACGTTTCGCTGCAGCCCGAGACGCGCGGCCATGGCGAGCGCCCGGCGCGCCCGGTCTGGGATGCCGGCCATCCGCCGCAGCGGCTGCAGCACGGGGTCGACGGCCCCTCCTCGGAGCGCCGACACGAGCCCGGCGCCCCCGTCTGCGCTCAGCGCGCCGAGGTATGCGGCGAGCAACGCACGGACGTCGGGCGGCTCGAAGGACTCGACACGAGCGCCGCGGGTCCGCAGCGCCTGCGCCGCGCGCTCGACCGCCCGCACGATCGAACGCGACGCCGTGAGCACGCCGTCGT
Source organism: Polyangiaceae bacterium (assembly GCA_035499695.1). Classification (GTDB taxonomy): domain Bacteria; phylum Myxococcota_A; class Polyangia; order Polyangiales; family Polyangiaceae; genus Palsa-1150. The sequence goes on along the minus strand of DATJYG010000870.1, from coordinate 788 downwards.
CGACGTACATGCCGACGCGCAGCCGATCGATGCGCACGGATTCGGGCGCTTCCCACGGGGCCGGGGGCACGCGCGGGTCGAGCGCCGCCAGACGCCTGGGGTCGAGCGCGCGAAAGAAGAGCGCGACGTCCGCGGCGGTCCGCGCGAGGGGGCCTCCCATCCCGCGCACCGTCTCCTGACCCGCGAGCACGGTGCGGTACCCCTTCATCGGCAGCCGATCGAGCGTCGGCTTCAGCCCGACCACGCCGCAGAAGTGCGCGGGCGTCCGGATGCTGCCCCCGATGTCCGTGCCGACGCCGAGCGGCGACATGCCCGCAGCGACGGCGGCGCCCTCCCCACCGGAGGAGCCCCCGGGCGAGTGCGCGAGCGACCACGGGTTCGCCGTCTGGCCGAAGAGCGGGTTGCGCGCCTCGACGTAGAGCATCGTCTGCGACAGGTTCGTGCGCCCGAGCACCACGGCGCCCGCGTCGCGCAGCGCCGTGACCATGGCCGAGTCGGCGTCCGCGATCCGCCCGCGCCACGCAGGAAGGCCGAGCGTCGTCGCCCGGCCCTTCACGTCGAAGCACTCCTTGACCGACACCGGCACCCCTTCGAGGGGCCCGCGCGCCGACCCGCCGGCACGCCGTGCGTCGGACGCAGCGGCGTCGGCCAGCGCCTGCTCGCGGAACACCTCGGTGAACGCGTGAACACGGCCGTCGAGACGGTCGATTCGATCCAGGTGCGCCCGCACGACTTCGACCGACGAGAGCTCCCGGCGACCGAGAAGGCGCGCGAGCTCGGTCGCCGGC
>DATJYG010000869.1:0-16129 GCA_035499695.1 Polyangiaceae bacterium | reverse complement strand
CTCGAGCACCGTCCCACCCTCGGCTGGAAGGAGCCCCGCCATCCACGCCCAGTCCTCGGCCCCCGGGAGTCCGGCCCCCCTCTTCCGACGCTTGCGCTCGGCCAGCGCACTGGCGCGGCGTTCTCTTCGGGCCATCTTGGCTACAATAACGGACCTGCGAGATGCGCATCGCTCTGCTGTACGCACCACCCTGGAAGATCCCGATGCCCGGCGAGCCGGCCGACATCGGCGGTGAAGGTCCTCCCACGGAGTACGCCGAGGGCGACCTCGACGCCGACTTCCACCAGACGCCCTACGGCCTGTTCTCCCTGGGGGCGCAGGCGCTCCGCGCCGGGCACCAGGTGAAGGTCATGAACCTCTCGGCCTTCGCGTGGCGGCGCGTCGAGGAGGTGGTGCGCGCGCTCGACGCCGAGGTCTTCGGCCTGTCTTGCTGGACCGCGAACCGCCGCGGCGTCGCCCTCCTCGCCCGGGAGATCAAGCGCGTGCACCCGCGCGCCCACGTGGTCGTCGGCGGGCCGCACGCCACGCCGCTCGCGCGCGAGATGCTCGCGCACCACGAGGCGATCGACACGGTGAGCATCGGCGAGAGCGAGCACACCTTCATGGAGCTCGTCGACCGCGTCGCCGCGGGGGTGCCCACGGAGGGCATCGCCGGCACGGCCTACCGCGTCGGCGACCGCGTCGAGCTCGCGCCGGAGCGCACCGCCATCGAGGAGCTCGACTCGCTCGCCTCCCCGCACGACTGGTTCGACACGCACATCGTGATGACCTCGCGTGGCTGCCCCTGGCGATGCACCTTCTGCGGCGCCGAGACGAGCTGGGGCCGCGGCTATCGCGCGCAGTCCACGAACTACGTGCTCGATGCGCTGGAGCGCGCCGTGTCGCGCGCGCCGGTCAAGATGATCCAGATCAAGGACGACACGTTCACGACGAACCGCAAGCGCGTCATCGACCTATGCCGGGGCATCCGCGAGCGCGGCCTCAAGTTCGTCTGGAGCTGCGACACGCGCGTCGACGTGCTCGGCGACGAGCTGCTCCGCGAGATGCGCCTCGCGGGATGCGAGAGGCTGAGCCTCGGCGTCGAGTCGGGCTCGCAGACGATCCTCGACGCGATCGACAAGAAGATCACGGTCGACGAGATCGTCGGCTCGACCGAGATCGCGAAGAAGTACGGCATCAAGCTCCGCTACTACATGATGGTCGGCAACCGCGGAGAGACGCGCGAGACCTTCGCCGAGACCCTGCGCTTCCTCGAGCGCGCCAAGCCGCATCAGTACATCTTCGCCGCGCTCTCGGTGTACCCCGGCACGCGGGACTACGATCTCGCCTGCGAGGCCGGGTGGCTCGACCCCGACTTCTACTTCGAGGCCGACTTCCAGGAGCTCAAGACGACGTTCGACGCGAGCGACGAGGACACGGCCTACTTCCGCGACTGGTTCAATCGCAACAAGGGGCTGCACGAGGTCTATCGCGAGAGCTCGGACGACTGCCGCGCCATCCTCGAGCGCCTCGGGGACCATCCCCCGGCGCACATGGACATGGCAGGCGCGTGCTTCCGCGAGGGCAAGCTCGACGAGGCCGAGGCGCACGCCAGGCGCGCCATGGAGCTCGGGTACCCGCTGCCGGGGCTCGCCCTCAACTACCTGGCCTGCGTGGCGGCCCGTCGCGGCGACCCCGCGCGAGCCAAGGACCTGCTCGCCGAGGCGACGGCCCGCGACCCGCAGCACTGGGTGCTGGTGCAGAACGTGCTCGCCGCCCGCGAGGGACGCATGGGCGACCTCGTGGCTCGCCACGAATTCCAGCTCCTGGAAAGGACTGCCCAGCCCGCGCTTCCAGGCCCCTTGCCGGAAGACTTTGGCGCCTGGCGGCCTCCCCCCGTTCCCCCCGAGAGACCCATCGGCGGGATGCGCGCTCGCGACGCACGCAGACTTCACCTCATCGCGCGGTAGGCATCGGAGGACTTCGACGCAATGCCCTATCGCAGTGCAGGGCGCTTCGAGAGCTTCCGCTGGAGGCTCCTACGATGGACACCGAGGACCCGCGCGGCCTTCGATACGTTGCCCTGGCAATCTGTCAGCACGCGCTGGATGTGCTCCCACTCGGCACGCGCGAGCGACGGGGTCTGCTCGAGCGGCGGGCTCTCCCCCGGCACACCGGCCTGGCGCTCGAAGGCACGGAGAATCTCGTCAGCGTCGGCGGGCTTCGTCAGGTAGTGCGCCGCTCCGAGTCGCACCGCTTCCAGGGCGGTCGCGATGCTGCCGTAACCAGTCAAGACGACGACGTTCGTGGCCGGGTCCATGGCCTTGAGCTCGCGCACCACCTCGAGCCCCGAGCGGTCCGGCATGCGGAGATCCACGACGGCGAGCTCGGGACTGTCGGCGGACGCGACGGCAATGGCCTCGGCCGCGCTCGCGGCGCCTCGCGCTTCGAGGCCCCGCTCGGAAAGGGCGCGCACGAGTCGATTGCGAAACACGTCGTCGTCGTCGACGACGAGGATCGTGCGCTTTTCCTCAGGGGACATCGACGCCCTCCTCGGTACGGAGGGGCAGCTCCAGCACTGCTGTCGTCCCGCTCCCGAGCTCCGAATCCAGCGCGAGGCGTCCTCGCCAGCGCTGCGCGAACGCACTCGCGAGGAACAGCCCGAGCCCCATTCCCTGGCCTGCGGGCTTCGTCGTCATGAACGGCTCACCGATGCGTACCAGAACTTCCCTGGGGATGCCCTCGCCGTGATCCTCGACCTCGAAGCGGACGCAAGCATCGCTTCGACGGACGCGGAGTCGAACCGCATCAGGACGTCCGCCCGCATCGAAAGCATTGCGAACGAGGCTCTCGAGCGACTGCACGAGCCCTCGCGCGGGCACGACCATCTGGGCGGGGACGTCGGCGTCGACATCGACAGACAAAGACGTCGCACCGGCACGTTCCTGCACTTCGTGCACGAGGTGCTCGAGCGTCACGGTCTCCGGGACCTCGCCCATCGGCTCCCCCGACCGTCCGCTCATCTCCCGCAAGATGCGCTGGCATCGGTCCACCTGCGCGCGAATGAGCCGTGCATCTTCGGCCAGCGGCTCGAGAGCCCCGGCGCGCCCGAGGGCGAGCTCGAGCTCCTTCGAGGCCACCGCGATCGTCGCGAGTGGGGTTCCGAACTCGTGCGCGGCTCCCGCGGCGAGCGTCGACAGGGATGCAAGCTTCTCGGCCCGCGCCGCGACGCGATGCGCCTCGGCAAGCTGCTGGTCGCGCTCTCTGAGAGCCGTGGCGACTCTTGCCACGAAGTAGGCCACGAGGACTGCGGTCAGCGTGAAGGCGACCCACATGGCTTGGAGGTGCGCCGAGTACGCCGAGCCCCCGTGGTGAACGTGCTCGCCCATCTCGGGAGCCTGCGCGAGAAAGAGCAGCGCGTAGCCGGTGGCCGAGAGGGCCACCACGACGAGGGCCCAGCGCACGCCGAGTGCGAGCGCCGCGAGCGTCACGTAGACGAGGTAGAGCGTGCTGAACGGGTTGGAGGGACCGCCGCACAGGAAGAGGAGTGCCGTCAGCGAAACGGTGTCGAGCGTGAACAGCGCGCCGACGGCGCCGCGCGGAACCGGCGGGCGGCTCCTGCCCCATGTCTGGAGGAACGCGTTGCTGCCGAACGTGAGTGCAACCACGGCGAGGGCCGGAAGGCGCATGGGCGCTCCAACCGCGACTACGCCCACGAGCACCGTCACGACCTGGGCCAGCAGGGAGCCCCAGCGGAGTCGGACGATCCAGGTCGCGGGAATGGCAGGCGCGGACCAGACCCCGGGCTCAGGGGGTCGTGCGCGACTGGGCCCGGGGTGAAGCGCCACCATGGCCCGGATTGTAGGCGGTATCGGCCATTTGGCTCGCCCGTGCGTCGGACTCTCGAGCGCAGCCTGCGCGCTTGCCTCGATGCGCGCATGGGCCCACAGTGCGCTTCCGATGCCTACGCGAGCCTCGACAAAGCTCTCGAGAGCGATGGCGGTCGGCCTCGGAGCCGTCGTCTTGGCGTCTTGCACGAGCAAGGCCGCGGATGCCCCCGATGCCGCCGTGACATGTAACCCAGCCGGAGGCGAAGTCTCGGGACCACCCGATACTCATTGCACGATCGACGGTGGGCTGTTCGTCCAGTCGACCGACATGGCCGCGTGCAGCAATTGCAGCGGGGACGGTGGCTACTACTCGACGGAGGACGCCGGGCCGGACGCCGGCTGCTGGGCAGCCGAGGGGTACGGGCCACCTTCGTACGGCAAGGCGGCGAACACGCAGGGATGCAAATACGCCGTCACCTGGAAGTCGACGACGATCTGCGAGAATGCCCCTGTCTACTTCACCGTCATCGGGAAGCATCTGAGCGACGGAACGCCGGTCACCGGAGCAAGTCTCGAACCGGACGTGACGCTCGATTGCGACCACGCGATCTCGAAGGCACCCGGGCCGACTTCGGAAGGCCCACCGGGAACGTACGAGGTCGGGCCCATCGTGTTCGACAAGCCAGGCCGATGGATCGTGCGCTTTCACTTCTACCCGGATTGCTGCGACCTCGTCCCTGAATCGCTGCACGACCATGCGGCTTTCTGGATCGACGTTCCGTAGGCGAGTTCGTTTGGGGTGCGTCAAAAAGCCGCACTCCACACTCCGAATAGCGGTTGCTCGCCAGCGGGGTCGCAGGCCAGTATCCGTCGTCGTAGTCACGAAGCAGACGGCGGAGATCCTTCATGACACAGCGAAAGACTATTTTGACGCGGACGATCGTCGGAGCCGCAGCGTGCACGCTCGTCCTGGCCTGCAGCAGCTCGAGCTCGAACTCGTCGGGCGATGGGGGCTCGACGACCCCCTCCGGCACGACGCCACAGACGATGGCGCCTTACCCCGTGTGCACGGCCCTCGAGCAGGGGGCGTTCACGACGACGAGCGGCGGGGCCTACACGGAGCCCACGACGAAGTCGTGCTCCTCGGCCGGGATGCCGACCTCCGGGGCCGCCGACACGCACTGCGCCGGGATGCCGCCGACGACCGTCAAGGGCTCGGACTGCAACGTCATGGGCGGGGACGATGGTGGTGGGGATGACGGTGGCGGATCAGGCGGGGACGACGGCGGTGGATCGGGCGGGGACGCCGGCATGATGGGCGACGATGGCGGTGGGGCGCCGACGCCTGGACCCTGCGGCGAGAACGGCCCCGATTACGGCGCCACCATGTACGGCACCGCGGGGGACGACGACGATTGCAAGTACCACGTGACCTACACGGCGTCTCCGATCTGCGAGAACAACGGGACGTACTTCGTCGTGAAGGCCGACTACCTCGCCGGAAGTGGCGGACCGCTCACGGGGGCGGCCACCTTCGCGGAGCTGTGTCTGAGCGACACGCACCCGGCGCCTGCCATCGACGCGAGGCCGCCGAATGGCAGCCAGCAGGTCGTCGAAGGGCCGCCCGGCACGTACACCATCGGGCCGGTCCAGTTCGACGCGCCCGGCAATTGGACCGTACGCTTCCACTTCAACGAGTTCTGCTGCGACGGCACGGACAATTCACCCCACGGGCACGCCGCCTTCCACATCACCGTGCCGTGAGGCCGATGCAGGCTCGCGCCGCGACGACGCTCCTCGCTTCGCTGTGGGCGGCAATCGCAATCGCGTGCAGCAGCAACCCATCGAGCGGCTCCGGCGGCGACGGTGGGAGCCAGTCCCCATGTGTCAGCGCGCACTCGTGTCCCGCGGACGTGCCCAGCTACAAGGCGACGATCGCGCCGATCCTGCAGACCACGTGCATCGTCGGGTGCCATTCCTCGACCGGCACGGCTGGGTTTCCGGAGGACACGTACGCGGAGGTGTACAGCCAACGTGGCCCCATTCTCAGTCAGGTCGCCATATGCCAGATGCCTCCGTTGAACGGCCCGGTGATGAGCGACGCGCAGCGCGTCGCACTGACGGGATGGCTGGAATGTGGCGCACCGAACAACTGACGGGGCCGTCTTGACCGCAGTAGTCCCTCGTTCCACATTGAACGGCGTGCCTGGTATCGGTCGAATCGCCCTCGCCGCCGGCATCGGGCTCGTGGTCGCGGCGTGCTCGAGCTCGAGCGGCTCGACGGGCGCTCAAGCGAGCCCGTACGCGGGGCCGGCGTTCGCGACGGCCACGAGCATGTCCGGCACTCTCCAGGTCGCAGTCCGACTTTCGGAGCAGCCTCCGGCAGCAGGCAACCTCGAGGCCCAGCTGACAATCACGAGCATGTCCGACAACGTGCCGATCGACGGACTCACGTTGCAGATGGTGCCTTACATGCCCCAGATGCACCACGGCACCAGCGTCACCCCGGAGGTGATGGCCCAGGGTGGCGGCAAGTACCTCGTCACCAACTTGTACCTCTTCATGCCCGGCCTCTGGCAGCTGAAGACGACGGTCTCGGGTGCGAAAACCGACAGCGTCGATCCTCAGTTCGAAGTCCAGTAATCCGAGTCAAAGGTCCGTCTCGAGGGTGATCCCCGCCAGCCCCGCGATCCGACGCGTCAGATAGAGATCGTCGAGGAACTGCGTGGAGGTGGCGTTGAGATCGACCCCCAGGACCCACGAGGTCGGGCTCGCGTCGGTGCCGAGGCCCAGCCGTACGCTCCAACCCCCGGTGACGCCCACGAGCGGGCCGAGCTCTCGGTCGCCTGTTCGCAGCGCCGGAACCTGAGACCCAGGTCCGTAGACGTAGGCCCGTTGCCAGAAGTCGACCGAGGTCTGCGCGTGGAGCCGTGCATGGGGCCCGAGCTCGACGCGGCGGCTCAGATCGAAGAGGTAGCGCGCATCGGTGGTCGTCGCCTTCATGAGCCACGAGTCCACGTAGAGGCGCTCGTCGAGCCGCAGGGTCGCGCGATCGTAGCGGTGGGCCAGTCGTCCCGTGACCGCGTAGCGTTGACGCGACAGCGGAAGCTGCTCCAGCGGTCGCGCCGATGTCCGCAGGCTGTTCACGACGTCGATCGGTGCGCCGCGCGGGACATCGGTGCCGGGCGAAAACAGCGGGATGTATCGGTAAGGCTTCGACTGGTCGCCGTTCTCGAAGATCGCGTCGCCGATGAAAGAAGCGATCGTGGTCGGGCTCAAGACGAGCGTCAGCGAGGCGTCCATCGCATTGCGATCGAGTACGTTGGCGAAAACCGAGAACGGCGTGCCTGTACGCCCGGCGATGTCGTGCTCGTGCGCGTAGCCGAGCAGCCACGTCACGTTCTTGTCCAGCAGGTCCTGGGTGACCGCGCCGGCTGCGGACCACGAGAGGTAGTCCGGCTCGTCGGACACTCGTCCGCTCGCCTGCACCCCGAACGTGTGCGGCTTGTACGACGCGTCGACGATCCCCTCCTGCCTGACTTCCCTCCAGTTCTGCGAGGCGGTGGAGACGATATCGACGGAAGCCGCAGAAATGACGTCCACCAGGTACTGGCCGCCGACGCTCCACCCCGCCGTGGGATTGGACACCCTTCCACCGATGGACGGCGTCTCGACGAAGACGTGGTCGGTGTCCGCGTACTCGCCGTATCCCGCGATGAGATGCGCCGTGAGGTTCGACGCGTGCGAATCGTCCCGTGACTGCGCCTGCGCCTGCGCCGTCGAGAGCGCGAGTGCGCCGACGATCGAGCCGAGCCAGAGCCGTGCGCCTAATTGCAGCCGCACCCGCCACCGGCGGAGTCACCGCCGCCCACCGCCCCCTCCTGGACCGCACGGACATGCACCTCGCTCGGAGCCGCGATGTCGCTGGTCGTCATCGAGGGATGCGCCAGCTTCCCGCGCTCGAAAGCCGGCACGTGCGCACAAGCTGCCGAGGGCACGAAAGAAAGAAGGAGCAAAAGCCGCCGAATCATCGATCCGACCAGGTTGCCTCCGTGCTTAGGCTCCCCCTAGTCTTCTCGCCAGTGAAAACGACCCTGCGGATCGCGGGGGAGCCATGAGGCGCTTGCTCTCCCTGCTCGTCGCCCTCGGCACCGCGAGCGCGGTCGGCTCGTGCGACCCTGTGCGCGACGACGCGATATCCGCGCTGGGCGGTGAGGCGCCCGGTGTACCTCCAGGGCCGCTCCATCGGCCCGGACAACCCTGCCTCCTCTGTCACGACGGGTCGGCGGGAGACGCCTCCGCGCTCAGCATCGCGGGAACGGTCTTCTCCGGCGGGAACACCCTCGAGCCGTCGGTCGGAGCGACGGTCACGCTCCAAAGCGCGGACGGCACGAAGGTGACCGCGACCACGAACGCCGCGGGGAACTTCTACCTCACGCCCGACACGTACGCGCCCAAGTACCCGATCCGCGTGATCAGCATCGTGCAGGGAGGTGCCTCGGTCACGATGCACTCGCACATCGGGGGAAACGGCTCGTGCGCCGCGTGCCACACCGATCCCCCCGGGCCAGCCTCGCCGGGCCATGTCTATTTCAGCAACTCGGGGATCTCGCCATGACGAGCAGCAAGCTCGTCTCGCATCTCTTGGCGGCGATGCTGGGCGCGGTGGCGGTCGCCTGCTCCGTACCGTCGTCCGGCGCGCGCTTCGACGAACAGACCCCCGACTCGGCAGGGTTCCCGCCGGTCGCGTCGATGCTCGTCCAGGCGTGCGGCACCCTCGATTGCCACGGGACCATCGGGCGCAACCTCCGCTTGTACGGCGACACGGGCCTCCGTTACAGCCCGACCGACGTACCGAGCACGCTCGTCCCGACCACCGCCGACGAGGTCACACAAGACTACGAGAGCGTGGTCGGACTGGAGCCGGAGATCACGAGCGAAGTGGTCGCGGCGGGCGGCGCGAATCCCGAGCGCCTGACCTTCTATCGGAAAGCGCTGGGACTCGAGAACCACAAGGGGGGAGCGGTGGTCGTTCACGGCGACCCGCGGGACGTCTGCATCACGACGTGGCTCCAGGGCCACGCCGATGCCTCGGCATGCACGGCCGCGCTCACCCTGCCGTGAGCGTCCCTGGCTTGGGCATGGCATGCGACAACAAGCCGCAGCGTCTAAGCTCCGGAGTCTGGCTACTCTTCGCGGGGAACCAGGCAATCTCCATGAAGCACCCGTTCTTGCTCGTTCCGGCTCTGGCCGGTCTGCTGGCCTGCTCGAGCGCAGCGCAGCCTCCGAGCGCCACGTTCCCGGCCGATCCCTACATGACCGTCAAGAGCGCGGATGGGCTCCAGGTCGAGCTCCGCACCTCCCCTCAGCCCCCTGAAGTCGGCAACGTCGACGTGGAGCTCACGGTGACGGACGCCTCGGGCAACCCTCGCGACGGACTCAGCGTCTCGGTCAAGCCGTGGATGCCCGCGATGAATCACGGCACTTCCGGGACCACCATTACTCCAGAGGGCGGTGGCAAGTACCTCGTGACGGACGTGTATCTCTACATGTCGGGCGTCTGGCAGCTCCAGATCGCGTTCGCGGGGGCTGCCGGCGATCATGTCGAGCCGGAGATTCAGATTCCCTGAGCTCAGGGCGCAGACGGCGCTCGCGGCCCCTTGGGCCGTGATCGTGCTGGTTGCATGCTGGCCGGGCGTCGCGCGCGGCCAAGCGTGCTGCGCGGGGGGCAGCGTGATCACACCCGCCCGGCTCGAGGCCATGGAGAACGAGCTCGTGGGGGTGCAGGCGAAGATGGACGGAGTCGTCGCCCAGTACACGACGTCCTCGAAGGCGATCGCGAACACGCGCGGGCAGGGCGAATACGACTTCGAGCAGGACGTGTTCGGAGCGGTGCGGGTCCTGGGCCGCGGGCAGGTCGCGGTGCTCGTGCCGATCAACGAGACGTGGCGCCAGACCCTGTCGACCGGTTCCGCCTTCGGCGGCGGCATCGGCGACGTGAACCTCTCCGCCCGTTGGGACTTCCTGGGCGCCGACGAGCACGAGTGGATCCCGGGCATCGCCCTGCTCGCCGGCGTGACGTTTCCTACCGGCAAGCCGGCCGACGAGGCGGCGCCGCCGCTGGCGGTGGACGCGACTGGCGTCGGGACGTACCAGCTGAACGCGGCGCTCGCGCTCGAGCGTGCGTTCGGCCCGTGGCTCGTCAACGCCACAGCGATGGTCGCCAAGCGGACCGAGCGCAACCAGCAGACGCTGGGCACGCAGTTCACGTTCCTGGCGGCGCTCGCCTACACGTTCCCGAACGCGTCGGCGCTCGCCCTGTCGGCATCGTACATCTTCGAGGGAGACGCGACCGACGCGCAGGGCGCCGACGTGCCCAACAGCTCGAAGGGCGAGACGACGCTGGCGCTCTCGGGGCTGTGGCCCATCGGGGGCGAGTGGCGAATCATCGGATCGACGTTCGCGAACCCGCCCTTCGACGAGTTCGGGACGAACGAGACCGTGGACCTGGGCCTCACGGCCGGAGTGATTCGGTCGTGGATGTAGAGCGGCGAAGGCTCAGTGCCGCCACGCGCTGCCATCCCACCTGAGGACGGTGCCGCCAGACCCGACAGCCCAGACATCGTCGGGAGAATCCGCCCAGACGGCGGCGAGCGGATTCGTCGTTCCCGTTGGCACCGTCGACCATGCGTCTCCGTCGTAATGGAAGGCGGTTCCGTCGGTGCCCACCGCCCACGCGTCGTTCGCAGCGGTGCCACCGATTCCGAAGATCTGCGCGCCTGTCGGCATCGAGGAGCCAGGCCGCGTCGTCCACGTGGATCCATCCCAGTGCTGGACGGCACGTTGGTAGGGCGACACCCAGACGTCGGTGGCGCTGGCGCCCCAGATCCCGCGGAGCTCGGGCCCCGTGTAGATGCTCGCGTCGAAGGGGTTCGCGGACGTGCCCGCACCGCGCAGGACCAACCCGTCATCCTGCGGACGGTCGCCGACCATCCACACGTCGTCGGGGCCCGAGGCCCAGACGGACCACAAACTGCTCGACGCCAGGGCGTCCGCGTCCTGCCACGAGGAGCCGTTCCAGTGCACGACGTATCCGGTGCTACCGCCCAGTCCTCCTGCCCAGTCGATGCCCACGGCCCATGCATCGGTCGGTGTGTTCGCCCAGACTGCGAGGAGCTCGGTGTCCGGGGTTGTCCACGCCTTCGACCACGACTTGCCATTCCAGTGCAGGATCGTCCCTGCGTCCCCGGTCGCCCAGACGTCGGCCGGACTCGAGCCCGAGATGCCCGTGAGATTCTCGGTGGTGCCGGTCGCCCTGAGCGTCCAGGTGCGACCGTCGAAGTGGACGATCGTTCCGCCGCTGCCGACCGACCACACGTCGCCCGGACCGCTCCCCCAGACCGCACGAAGATCGGCCGTCGTAGGGAATGTGGATCCGGCCGGAACGGTCGTGCTGGAGCCGCAGCTGACGAGGAGCGCCGCTCCGGCGACGACGGCGAACGCGAGGTCACGCTTCACCTGCACCGTACGGACAGTGTGGCTCAACGCGGTTTCGCCGCACGGCGGATCGAATCGATCAACCTGCGCCCCTCATCGGTCACCGTGAACGAGAAGCTCACGCGATCGCCCTGCTGGATTCCATCGAGTTGTTGCGGCGACCTCGCCTCGAAGGACATGGTCATCGCAGGCATGAACCCGGGGATCGCCTCGTGTGCAACGGTGATCGCCGAGCGATCGCGGGCAACCGACGCGACCGTTCCGCGGGCCGAGTAGCTCTGGGCCGCGTGAGCGGCCACGACGCCGACCGACGGTCGCGGCGCGAGAACGAGAAACGCGCCACCGACGAACAAGGACGTCGATACGATGGCGAGCCGAGCGCGGCGCAGGGGCATGTCGGGCTCACTGGCAGACGGCGCGTCGGTGTGCCACCGTCCCGCCGTGACTGGTCCTGCGCCCTGGTTCGATCGCCCCTGGGGACGACGCGTGGTCTTGTCGACGTTGCTGTCGCTCGTGATCGCGTCGGTCGCGATGCTCGCGCTGCTGTGGGACACGGAGCACCGGCGGCGGCACGAGAGGAGCGCCGAGGATTTCGCCATCGACAGGCGAGACGCGGGTGACTTGCCCAAGCTGTGGCAGGTCCCCTCCTTCTCGCTCACCGACCAGCACAGTCACCTGGTGACGCAGGCTTCGCTCCGGGGTGAGCCCTTCATCGCCGACTTCATCTACACGCAGTGCACGAGCGCCTGCCCGATGCTGACCTCGCGAATGGTCATGCTGCAGCGCAGCCTGGCGGGGGTCGATGTTCACTTCGTCTCCTTCTCCGTGGATCCGGCGCACGACACGCCCGACGCCCTCGCCGCCTACGCGACGCAGTGGAACGCGGGCGAGGCGCGGTGGGTGCTCCTCGCGACGACCGACGAGAGCCTCGCGGACCTGAGCGCCGGATTTCGCGTGGCGACGCAGAAGACCGCAGATCCGAAGAGCCCCATCCTGCACTCGGACGTGTTCATCCTGGCGGACGGCGATGGTTTCGTGCGCGGCGTCTACGCGAGCGACGCCGGACTGGCGATGGAGCGGCTGGTCACGGACGCCCGCCGGCTGTCCAGCATGGCGCCCGCTCTCGATGCCTCCGCTTCCCTGTCGAAGGATTTCTACTCGGCTCTGGGCTGCGGCGGATGCCACGACAACCCGAAGCTCGCGCCGCCGCTGGTGAACCTCCTCGGTGCCGAGCGGATGCTCCAGGACGGCTCCAAGGTGACGATCGATGCCGCCTACTTGCGCCGCGCGATCCTGGAGCCGGGCGCGGATCTCGTGAGCGGCTACGCGCCGCTCATGCCCAGCTACCGGCACTACCTGAACGACGCGCAGGTGGAAGCCGTGGTTGCCGAGCTCGGGACGCGGACCGCCGACGCCGGTCCGGGACAGGCCAACGTGGCGGTCGTCGTCGATCCGGTCTGCGGGATGAAGGTTCGCGCCATCCCCGAGGAGCCCCACACGACGTTTCAGGGGAAAGAAATCTACTTCTGCTCGGACACGTGCCGCGACGCGTTCGCGAAGAATCCGGCCCGGTACTCCTCGGAGCCGGTGGCGGGCATGACGATGAAGGCAGATCACTGACACGTCGAGTCACCGGTAGCTTAAGGTCGGGCGCGCGAGTCGCTCCTGCGGCGAATCGTCGCAGGCCCCATCGGCGGCGAAGTTCCGCATGGCGTCTGCCCCGCTCTGCCCGTACACCGATGTGCATGCGCTCCCGCATCGTCGCGCTGGGCTCGATGGCGTGGCTCCTTCTATCGCCCGCGACGGCGCGCGCGCATTTCTACATCGACTATCCCGACGCCGCCTACTACCCGGGCCCGTCGCCAGCTCCCTGGTGGAACCAAGACTCTCTCGGGAGCCCGCAGAAGCTCGGGCCCTGCGGCGACGAGCTCGACGGAACGGACGCCGGCGGAGGGCCCACCAACGTCGTCACGCCGTTTGCGCCCGGTCAGACGATCACCTTGCAGTGGACCGAGGTGATCTCGCACGCTGGATGGTTTCGCATCGCACTGGCGGCCGACCGCAAGGACTTCGTCGATCCGCCCGTCCAGATCGACTCGAACGGCAACTCCGCCGACGCAGGCATCGAAGATCCGCCGATTCTGCCGGTCCTCGCCGACGGCGTTTACAAGCATGCCATCGGCTCGCCGAAGACCTGGCCACCGTACACGATCACCCTTCCGACGACGCCGTGTGCGAAGTGCACGATCCAGATCATCCAGATCATGCTCGATCATCCGAGCAACCTCGGTAACCTGCCCGACGGCGCGCCGAACCCGGACGGCTTTCTCTATCACCACTGCATGGACATCTCGATCGGCGCCGGTGGGAGCGGTTCGGGCGGCTCGAGCGGCAGTGGCTCGGGCGGCTCGAGCTCCGGCGCAGGCGTCGGCGACGCGGGCGTGAGCAGCTCGAGCTCCGGCGGGGCGGGCTCCACGATCCCCGAGGGAACCCTGCCGAAGTCGCCATCCGGATGCGGGTGCGCGCTCATGGCGACGCCGCCGCTCGCCGGCGGCGCTCTCTCGCTCTTCGCCGTCGCGGCGCTGGTGAAGCGACGCAGGGGCCGCGCCTCGTAGCATCAGAAGCCAGCACGATGCGCGCCTGCGCGCTCTGTACGGTGCAGGGATGCTCACCGGGCTCGGGCGTCGATGCGACAATTGACCGCATTCTCCTCGGAGCGCGATGCGTTACAAAGCTCCCGGGCTAGGGACCAAGAAGAAGAGAGAAGAAGAGCGCACGATGCAACGAAGGACTCGGAGTCGCGATTGGACGGTGTCGATTCTCGCATGTGGCGGTTTGCTCGCCGGCGCCATGGCGCTCGGAACCGCGTCGTGCAGCTCCAGTAGCACTCCGGCAACCGCCCCCATCGGAGACGACGCGAGCACGACTCCGGACAGTGGGACGTTCCCCGACACGGGCAGCTCCGTACCGGACACGGGCAGCTCCGTCACGCCCGACTCCGGCTCGCCTTCTACCACTCGCGACGCCGGGGACGCCGGTACGACCTCCGACGGTGGGCCCATGGCGGTCACCATCGTCTTCAAGGCGAAGGTCGGCACGCAGGACTTCGCGTGCAACACGACGTACACGGGTGTTGGCGCGACGGGGATCAGCGTGCAGCCGGCCGACTTCCGCTTCTACGTGCAAAGCGTTCGCCTCGTGGACGCGACGGGCAAAGACGTCCCCGTCACGCTCGACACCCGCTCGCCATGGCAAACGCCGGACGTGGCCCTGCTCGACTTCGAGAACGGAACGGGGGCCTGCGCCACAGACGGGAACCCCGAGATGAACGCGACCGTGACCGGAACGGTGCCACCCGGCACCTACACGGGAATCGTCTTCGAGAACGGAGTGCCGGACGCGCTCAACCACTCGGATCCCTTGACCGTGCCCCCGCCGCTCCAGCCCGCTCCCATGACGTGGGGTTGGCTCTATGGATACAAGTTCATCAAGGCCGAGCTCGCGGCCACAGGCGCCCCGACGGGGGATGCCGCTCCGGGCTACGGGCTGCTGCACCTCGGCAGCGTGGGCTGCGAAATGGACGGCGACGGCGGGGACGCGGGGATCAGTTGCTCCATCCCCGACCGGAACGAGGTCCGTCTCACGGGCTACCAGCTCGGGAGCAGCATCATCGTCGCCGACATCGCCTCGATCTTCCAGGGCACCGACCTGAGTCAGGACAACCAGTGCCACTCGGGCGGTCCCGCATGCCCGCCGATGTTCGCGGCGGCAGGCGTCGATCTCACGACGGGCCAGTCGCTGGCGACCCAGGCGATCTACCGGCTCGAGTAGTCCGCAAATGGGGTGTCCTCGGAGCTTGCTCGGCGCGGCGGTCCTGCTGGCCGCCGCCGCCTGCTCGGCGGCCGCCGGGGACGGAGCCAGCCTGAAGCCTGACGCGTCGTCGATTGTCGACGCCGGAACCGTTCTCGAAGCCGCGTCCAGCATGGACGCCGCCTCCGCGCTTCCCGCTGCAGACGCAGGAGACGCAGGAGCGCCGGACGACGGCGGAGATGACGCAGGGGACGCCGCGACCTACGTGTGGAACCTGCCCCCGGGTTTCCCCGTTCCCGTCGTACCGGCGGACAACCCGATGAGCGCCCCCAAGGTGAACCTCGGCCGCCACCTCTTCTACGACACGCGCCTCTCGGGCAATTACACCGAGTCTTGCGCCTCCTGCCACCAGCAGGCGAAGGCCTTCACTGACGGGCTCGCGCGGGCGATCGGCTCCACCGGCGTGCAGCACCCCCGCAGCGCCATGAGCCTGGCGAACGTCGCCTACGCGTCGACCTTGACCTGGGCGGATCCCCTCGAGCTAGAGCTCGAGGATCAGGCGCTCATCCCCATGTTCGGCGACGATCCCGTCGAGCTCGGGCTCACCTCGCGCGACGCGCTGGTGCAGCGCCTCTCGCAGGTCCCCGTGTATGGTTCGCTGTTCGCGGCCGCATGGCCGGGCGACCCGGCTCCCCTGACGTTCATCCACATCGTCCAGGCGCTCGCGTCCTTCGAGCGGACCATCATCTCCGGCCGGAGCCCGTACGATCAGTACCTCTTCGGCGACGACAGCGCCCTCAGCGACTCGGCCAAGCGCGGATACAACCTCTTCAACTCCGAGACGATGGAGTGCTTCCACTGCCACGTCGACTTCGATCTGACCGATCACACCAACTGGGCGGGCAAAGCGTTCTTCGATGAGCCGTACCACAACACGGGTCTCTACAATATCGACGGCAAAGGCGCGTATCCTGCCCCGAATACGGGGGTATATCGCGTCACTCTGATGCCGC
>DATJYG010000868.1:0-2872 GCA_035499695.1 Polyangiaceae bacterium | reverse complement strand
CGGCAAAGACGCGGTAGAACCAGCGCGCCGTCAGCAGCTTGAACCAGGTCTCCCCTTCCCGCTTGCGGCGGCGGCCGTAGACGACGTCGAAGCCGGCGCGCCACTTCTCGACCATCTCGAGCACGACCTCGGGCGGGTCCTGCAGGTCCGCATCCATCACGACGACCGCCTGCCCGCGCGCGTAGTCGACGCCCGCGGTGATCGCCGTCTGGTGCCCGAAGTTGCGCGCGAAGGACAGGATGCGATACCGCGGCTCGCCCTGCGCGATCCCGCGCAATAGCTCCATCGAGCGGTCGCGCGAGCCGTCGTTGACGAACAGGACCTCGGCCGAGACCCCTCCGCCCTCGCCGGGCAGGCCCAGCGCGCGCAGGAATTCCTGCAGCCGGGTGTGCAGCTCGGGGATGACCTCTTCCTCGTTGTAGATGGGGAGGACGAGGCTCAGAGTCGGACGGGTCACTTCGCGATGACGTCTCCGTACGTCACGAACGCGATGAGCGTCAACAACATGAGCAGGCCGACGGCGTGGATCCGCGCTTCGAGCTTGGCGTCCGGCTTGCGGCGCGACACGGCCTCGGCGCCCAGGAAGAGCAGGCGCCCGCCGTCGAGCGCCGGCACCGGCAGCAGGTTGAACGCGCCCAGGTAGGCGCTCAGCATGCCGAGGAAGTAGAGGAGCATCCCGGGGCCGGTCTTCGCCTGCTTGGCCGTCTCCTTGACGATGCCGACCGGGCCGCTCAGCTGCAGCTTCTCCTTGTGCGCGATGACCCGCCCGATGGCGCGGATGTTCTCGTAGACGAAGAGCGGAGGCGCGATGACGCTCATCTCCGCCGCCTCGCCGAGGCGCACCGGCTCCATGTGGGTCGGCATGCGGACGTGGATCAGGCCCTCGTCCTTGTCGCCCTTGGGGGCCGGGGTGACGCTCACGTGAGCGATGGAGCCGTCGCGCTGCCGCTCGATCGTGAGGTCGACCGGCTCGCCCGGGTGCACGCTCACGGCCTTCCGGAGCTCCTCCCAGTTGTGGACGACCTGGTCGTTCACGGCGTCGATCTTGTCGCCCGACTCGACGCCCGCGACCTGAGCCGGCCCCGGGTCGACGTCGACGCGCATGCTCGTCTCGTCGGGCACTTCCTTCCCGCCGATGAGCAGGCCGAAGAAGATGAGCACCGACGCGAAGAAGTAGTTGGTGAGCGGCCCGGCCGCGATGGTCACGATGCGCGCCCAGAGCCCGGCGTTGGCGTAGCTCCCCTTGTCGTTCGGGTCGCTCTCCTCGTACGGGTTCATCCCCGCGATCTGGACGTACGCGAGGAACGGGATGAGCGCGACCTGGTACACGGTCGGGCTGTCCTTCGGCTTGTGCTTCCACAGCGTCGGCCCGAAGCCGATGCTGAACCGCACGACGCGCATGCCGAACCGTCGCGCCGCGAAGTAGTGGCCGGCCTCGTGCACGATCATCAGGACCGCCAGGCCCAGGATGGCGACGAGGTAGAGCGCGACCGTCATCTCTCTGTAACCATCACTCTAAGACGGGCGCGACCGGCCCGCCATTGGGGCAATTGTCACAGGAAGAAGGAGACCCCGAACGAAAACGTGGGGTAGCCGACGCGCATCGTGAGCGAGATCGTGTCGTTGATGTGGAAGCGGCCGCCAGCGTAGAAGGCGGGAAGGACGCCCGTCGCGCTCGGGCACGGGATGCCGGCGGGGCAGTCCGGCAGGAAGCCGTGGAAGATGTAGAGCCCCGGCTCGCCGAAGACGCTCCAGCGCTCCGCGACGAAGAAGTTCCACTGCATCGCGATGGGCAGCTCGAGGGAGTTCGCCGAGCAGTTCCCGTGGTAGTAGCAGGACTGGTACCAGAGCAGGTCCAGCCCGAACGTGATCGCGATGCTGTTGTTGATCGACGAGATGAACCCGTTCTGCACGACCGGGATCGACGCGCGACCGCCGAGGCCTAGCGTCGACGCGCCGTAGACGTCGCCGAAGCCCAGGAGCACGTGGGGCTCGAGCTCCACGCTGTACTGGGGGTGGTCCCCCGGGCGCTTGATGGTGTCATCCGCCGCGGCGGGAGCCGATATCGCCAGCGGCAGCAGCAGGGATGCCGTGCGGAGGAGTCGGGTGAGTGAGGTGGCCATCCTGCGTCGCGGTGCGAGCGGAGTTCGCTTGCACGCGCAACCATATGCCATCGCGGGTGCTCCGCGTAACCCCCTCGCGCTCGAAGCGCGCGAGCACGCGGCTCACCGTCTCGGTCGTCGCGTTCACCATGCACGCGATGTCGCGCCTGCGCAGCGGGATCGCGATGAAGCGTCCGCCACCGAACGGCGTGCCGTGCTCGTTGGCGAGCCCGTCGAGCAGGTGTCGCACCCGCTCGTCGACCGAGCCCGAGGCGACTTCGTCGATGCGCCGCACGTGACGCCGCACGCTCTGCGCGAGGTGTCCGAAGATCGCGCGGCTGAACGCCGGGTGCGTCGCCACCATGCGCAGCACGACGCGGCGATCGATCGAGATGACCTGCGACGCCCGGAGGGCGATGACGCTCGCCGGCTCCGGCAGGCCGTCGAAGAGCGACGCGCCCGCGAGGATCGTCGGCGCGCGCGAGACCTCGAGCACCACGGTCGACTCGCCGAGCGCGTGGCGCGTTGTGCGCACCACCTTCGCCGCGCCGCGGACGAGGACCTCGAGATGGCTCGCCGTCGCGCCTTGCTCGACGAGCATGGCGCTCGCCTGCACGCGGCGCTGCGTGCTCGTGACGACCAGCTCCGCGATCTGGTCGCGCGAAAGCTCGGCCAGCACGGGGACTGTCCGGAGCTCCTCCCTAGGCTCCAGCTCCAACTGCGGCGGCATGGCAGGCCTGCAAATATGCTGTGAACCCGGCGCGGGGCAA
>DATJYG010000867.1:0-16532 GCA_035499695.1 Polyangiaceae bacterium | reverse complement strand
CCTGGCGAAGATGAACGACTCGCGTCTCGGCCTCACCGCGAGCGTCTGGACGAAGGACCGCGAGCGCGCGATGCGTTTTGCGCACTCTCTCGAGTGCGGCACCGTCTACATGAATCGGTGCGACTACCTCGATCCCGCGCTCCCCTGGTCGGGGTGGAAGGACTCGGGCCACGGCGTGAGCCTGAGCGCGCTGGGACTGGACGCGCTCACGCGCCCCAAGGCGGTGCACTTCCGCCTCGCCTGGTGAGCGCGAGCCTCACTGCGCAGTGAACTGCGCCGCGGCCACGGCGCTCGACAGGACACAACCGTCCGCCGTCGTCGGGCACGCCGCCGTCACGAAGTAGACGTCCACCACGTACGAGCCAGGGCCGGTCAGCGAGAGCGTCTGCGTCGTCGTGTCCGGCGGCAGCTCGGGCGGCGGGTTCGCGCCCGCCGCGGTGACCCCCCCATCGGTGACCTGGAAGAGCGCGACGGTCACGTAGTCCGCCGAGGTCTGCGCGGGCCACGACACCGTCAGCTGGCTCGCGCTCACCGTGGCGTTGTTCGCGGGCGACGTGATCGTCGGCACGAAGGTCGGCGGAGAGGGCACCAGCGTCCAGGATGCGGGCATCGACCCGATGACCTGACCCGAGGCGGTGATCGTGTACGAGGCCTGCGCCGCCGGCGGCGATGCGAACTCGACGAAGTACAGGCTCTGGTTGCCGGTCGTCGTCCACGGCATCGGCGTCGACGTGCCACCGACGTCGATCGAGACGGTCGCCGCGCTGCTCTGCACCTCGGACCCGTCGGACGGGTCGAACACGTGGGCCGAGGCCCAGTCGAGGAGGACCGAGCCGCTCGCGGCGTGCTGCGACGCGACGGCCTGGACCGGCTTCACCGTCACCGCCACGGGTCCGCCCGTGCTCGGCACCGTCAGCGGACCCGCGAGGCTCCCGATCGCGGGAGTCTTGCCGAAGTCTGCCACGATCTGGACGTAGTAGTGCCCCCACGCCGGCACGTCGTCGAAGGCCCAGGTTCCGTCGGTCGCCACGGTCTCCTGCGCCTGGGGCGTCGCGCTGCCCAGCGGGAACAACCGATAGAGCTCGGCGTAGAGGTAGTGCGGCTGCGTCCCGAAGCCCTTGGTGGTCGCCGTACCCGACAGGCACGCGCCCGCCTCCCCGCTGCACGCCCAGTGTGGCGGCGGCGGCTGGACGCCGCCCTCGCCCGGGCTGCCCCCGTCGCCCTGCACGGGGCTCTGTTCGTTGCTCGACGAGCAAGCGACGGCAAGCGAAACGACTCCCCAAGCTGCGACGAAGAAGATGGCGGCGGCACGCATCGCGGATGGCTCCGCTGATTCTGATGCACGCCGGGCCGTCGCGCTTCAACTATTGCGGGTGCCCCAGGCTGTCCGTCCCCTCCTGCACCTGGCGGCACCGGTCCATGCACGCCGGGTCGTCGGCGCATTGCCTCGCGCAATCGGGGTACGCCCCGCGCGCCTTCGCGCACGAGGGGTCCCGCTCGCACTTCATCGGGTCCTTGGCGGCGGCCCTCTCGGCCGCGCCGCACGCGGCGCTCCCCACGATGGTCGCGATCGCGACCGCCGCGGCGACGCCCATGCGGCTCATGCCTTCTCCACCTGTTCCGCCAGCGGCAGGAAGCTCTCGTACTCCACCGCCGGCCAGCTCTCGGCCGACGCAGCCCCGAGCTCGCGCGACAGGAGAGACACGCGCATCGCCGCAGCGTCGTCCGGTGCCTCGTAGAGATCCATGAAGTCGTAGGGCCCCAGCAGGGCGTAGTGCGACTTCCACCGGATGCCCGGGACGAGCTTCTCCACCTTGGCTTTCCACTCCTGACCGGCGCGCCTGCGCCCTCGCGGGTCCTTCATCGCCGTCGGGCTGAGCTTCGTCATGAGCACGTACGTAGGCATGGCTGCTTCCCTCCTCCCTACATGGGGCAGCGCGCGCCTATCCCGCAGGGGGAGGCGGCGGATTCGTCACCGACGGTCGGCCCTTCAGACACTTCTCGAGCTGCGGCTCGAGGTCCTTCGCCGAGGGCGGCAGCCGCGGCCGTCCCATGACCGGCGCGCCCTCGCGCGACCAGTCGATCCCGTTGTCGCTCACGCTCAGCCAGACGAAGAGCGCACGCCCACGGATGTTCTCGTAGGGCACGCCCCCGCCCTGCCCGCCGAACCACATGCGCGAGTCGTGGCTGTTGTTGCGGTTGTCGCCCATGACCCAGACCTCGCCGGGCTTGGCGAGGTATGGGCCCTGATTCTCGAGGAACGCGCCCGAGGCGCGGTCGTAGAAGGTCAGGTACGAGTCGTCCCCGAGGTACTCGACGTAGAGGTCGCCCTCGTGGCGCGTGATGGGCGAGTCGAAGTCGTTGTACGACCACTGCCCGATCTTGCAGCTCGGCACTTCCCACCCGTTGATGATGGGGTGTCCGTTGCGCGCCTCGAGCTTGTCGCCCGGCAACGCGATGACGCGCTTGATGAAGTCCTGCTCGGGGTGCTCGGGAAACGCGAACACCATCACGTCGGCCCGCCTGGGCGGCATGCTGGTCCACACGCGCGAGTGCGTGTACGGGATGGCCGGCCCGTAGCTGAACTTGTTCACGAAGATGTGGTCACCGACCATCAGCGTCGGGATCATCGAGCCGCTCGGGATCTTGAACGCCTCGATGACGAACGCGCGCAGCGCGAAGGCGACGGCGACGGCCATGGCGATCGCCTCCACGTACTCGCGCACCTCGCTCTTGCGCCAGCGCCCGAGACGCACGTCGATCTCGCCGTCGGCCTTGGAGAGGGCGTCCATGAAGCCCTCCTCGTCGAACGGGACGCGCTCCATCGCCTCGCGCAGCACGTCGAGCTCGCCGCGCAGACGTTCGCGCTCCTTGGCGGTGAGCTCGCGCACGACGGCCTTCTCGTGCTTGTTGAGGATCATCTCGGCCTCGTCGAGCAGCGCGCGGGCGCGCTCGAAGGGGCCGCGCAGGTGCTGCGCCAGGTCGCTCCGCAGCGGCGGGTGCGCGTGCTTGGAGAGGGGCAGCTGGTGGCGCGCCGCCCAGAGCACGATCTCGAACACCGTGAAGAGCACGATGCCGACGGGGACCGGCTGCGCGCGCACGAGCGACTCGACCCACCCGAGCACCCCGCCCACCTCGGCGCCGCTAGGCGGCGTGAGCGCCCAGACCAGCATGCACGCGAGCACGATGGGGAGCAGGACGAACCAGATCCCCCAGTAGACGAGGCGCAGGACGCGCGAGGGCCGGGCCGGCATGAGCTCGGGCACGATGCGCGCACCCTCGCGGTACGGCTCCTTCGCCCCGGCCCCGTTGACCGACTCTTCCGCGCGCGCCTCCTTCACGGGGGAGCTCTTCGGCTCGTCCTCGCGTTTGGGCTCTTCCGTCTTCAAGGCGCGTCACCAATCTGGATCGCGTAGCTCACGACGGCGGCCTGGGCGCCCGCACCGAAAGGAAGCGCGGCGGACGGGGCTGGCTGCCCGCCCGGCGCAGTCGTCGTGTCGTCGATCACCACATAGTACATACCCGGGGGAACGGGGACTGCACGCTGGTATTGAACCCCATATTGCAGGACGTCGCTGAACTGCGGCATCGCGGGCATGGGCCCGACCGGGCCGTAGTTGACGTAGAGCTGGAGCGCCTGGTCGCCTGCGACCTTCGGGAAGAGCATCACGTTCACCGACTGCTGCCCGTCGAGCTGCAGGAGGAGGTAGAGCGCGCGCCCGGAGTCCTGCACCTCGATGGGGCCGATGAAGTCGCGCTCACCGGGCCAGACCTCGGTGCGCAGGCTCTCGACCATGATGCGATTGGAGCCGTGCGCGTCGAAGGGGTGCGGCGGCTTCTGACCGACCGGCAGGTGGCCCACGGCGAAGTCGGTGCTGTTGTCGTCGCCCTGGATGACCGTGAAGCCCTGACCGAGCTGTCCGGACACCATCTGCGTGCCGAACGTGTTCGCGAAGGGGGCAATCAAGTTCTGCATCAGGTTCGCGACCGGCTGCTCGATCTGCAGCACGTTGAACTGCGGCGGCGACACGGTGCGCGTGTCGAAGTACGCGTAGATCGAGTTGTCGTCGGCGCACTTGAAGTCGTCGTTGTACTGGATGGTGGCGCCCGACGTGAACGTCACCTTGCGCGACATGCTCGTGTACGCGTACCCCATGCCGTCGAACTGGACCCAGAGGTCGCCGTTGTCGAGCGTCTGCTGGGTGCAGTGCTGCGGGTAGAAGCGGCCGATGACGTTCGCGTCCGGCGTGAGCTTGAGCGGCGCGTTGTGCGAGGTCAGCTGCTTGCAGAACTGACCGAGGCCGAAGCTCATGATGTTGCGACGCATCGTCCGGTTGGACGGGTCGTTGATGCCGGCCATGAGCTTGCAGACCGAGTTCGGGCTGCAGGCGACGATGGGGGCGATCGCGCCAAGTGACGAGAGGAGTGCTGCGGCAAGCCAAGCGCGCATGGCGACAGGCATGATAGCTTGAGGAGCATGGCCTCCAAGGTCGCCGTGCTCGGTGCCGGCGCGTGGGGTACGGCGCTCGCGTGGCTCCTCGCCGACAAGGGCGACGAGGTGACCCTATGGTCGCGCCGGCGGGACCTGTGTGACGCCGTCAACGCGAGCCGCGAGAACGCGCGTTATCTGCCGGGGGTGCCGCTGCCGGACACGCTCACGTGCTCGGACGACCTGGAAGCGTCGCTCCACGGCGCGCGCATGGTGCTCTTCGTGGTCCCGAGCCACGCGACGCGCGAGGTGGCCCGGGAGGCGGCACCGTACGTGCAACGCCTGAAGAGCGTTCCCATCGTGAGCGCGACGAAGGGCATCGAGAACGAATCGCTCATGTTCATGGACGAGGTGCTCGCCCAGGAGCTGCCGGGGCAGGCGCACGAGCACATGGCGTTCCTGTCGGGTCCCAGCTTCGCGAAGGAACTGGCGAATCGGCTGCCGACCGCCGTGGTCATCGCGGCGCGCAACGCCGACGTGTGCGCGCACGTGATGAAGCGGTTTCACACGCCCTATCTGCGGACCTACGCGAGCGACGACGTGGTGGGGGTCGAGTGCGGTGGGGCGTTGAAGAACGTCATCGCCATCGCCGCCGGGGCAGTCGACGGCATGGGATTCGGGCACAACACGCGCGCCGCCCTCATCACGCGCGGCCTCGCGGAGATCGCGAAAATCGCCATGGCGCGCGGCGGCTCGGCGCTCACGCTGGCAGGGCTCGCCGGCATCGGCGACCTGATGCTGACGTGCACGGGCGAGCTCTCGAGAAACCGCACCGTGGGCTACGAGATGGGGCGCGGGAAGAAGCTCGTGGAGGTGCTCGCCGGGCTCGGCCACGTGGCCGAGGGCGTCAGGACGGCCAAGAGCGCGTACGATCTCTCGAGGAAGCTGGGCGTCGAGATGCCCATCACGTGCGAGGTGTACTCGGTGCTCTACGAGGACAAGCCGGTGCAGCAGGCCGTGCGTGACCTCATGGCACGCGAGCTGGGCTACGAGTTCGATCCGCGCGCGGTCGCGCGCGCCACTTTGAAGTGAGCGAGGAGGACGAGCATGCGTTCGAGGGCGCTGCGGGGAGTCATCGGAGCTTCGACGTTGCTTCTCGTGACCGCGACGGGCGGCGCGGCGTTCGGGCAGTACCCGCCGCCGCCGCAGCCGCAGCCGTATCCACAGCCCTACCCGCAACCTGCTCCGCAGCCCTATCCGCAGCAGTATCCCCAACCGGCGCCGCAGCCGTATCCGCAGCCGTATCCGCAGCCCTACCCGCAGCCGTATCCGGCGCCCTACGGACAGCCGCCCCAGCCTTATCCTGCGCCCTATCCGCAGCCTTACCCGCAGCCCTATCCGCAGCAGCCGGCGCCCGCGCCCACGCCGCCTCAGAACCAGTACCGAAGCCCCGGCGAGATGGCGTACCTCTATGGCGTCAGCATCGCCTACGGCGCGGGCACCGGCATCTGGATCGACTCGCTCGCGAGCGTGAGCGATCCGGGCATCTGGACGATCGCTCCCCTCGCCCTGGCCATCGCGGCTCCCGTGGGCGTGTACATCTGGGACGCGAGCTCCGAGTTCGATCGCGGCGTGCCGTCGGCGATCGCCACGGGCATGTTGCTCGGCGGCCTCGAGGGCATGGCCGTCTCCGGCCTGCAGTGGCAGGCGACCGGCGGCATCAACGGGGGGCCGAGCCAGTGGACCTTCCCGGTGTGGTCCACCCTGACGTTCGCCGGTGCCACGGGCGGCGCCATCGGCGGCTACCTTTTCGGCGAGCTGGCACATCCCGATCCGCACAACCTCGTCTTCATCACGAGCGGCGCGGGCTGGGGCACGCTTGCCGGCGTCATGATGGGCGCCGGCGTGGTGGGCGACGTGCACAACAGCTGGGACGGTGCGTCCGTCGGTGGCTTCATCGGCTACAACGCGGGCATCGCTGCGACGGGACTCGTGTCGCTCGGGTACACGCCGTCGTGGACGTCGCTCAAGGCGATGTGGCTCGGCGACATGCTGGGCACGCTCGCGACGACGCCCATCTACCTCTTCTACATCGGTGGCGGTCAGGCCCAGCACGGGCTCATCGCGAACTCGCTGGGTGGCCTCGTGGGACTCGGCATCGCCGCGGCGCTCACCGCGAACACGACGGATCCCCCGAACAGCGCCTCGTGGACGCCGCCGTTCCACCTCGCGGTCGCGCCGACCCAGGGCGGCGCGCAGCTCGGCGCCTACGGCATGTTCTAGTCAGAGCCCTAGAGCAGCCTGCGAATCCACTTCGACTTGGTCTCTGTGTACGGCGGGTACATCAGGGCCGGGTCGACCGACGTGGGCTTCGTGAGGACGCTCTTGCGGTGCGTGAACGTCTCGAACGTCGAGCGCCCGTGGTAGGCGCCCATTCCGCTCTCGCCCACGCCGCCGAAGGGAAGGCCGGGCACCGCCAGGTGCAGCCACGCGTGGTTGACGGTCGCTCCGCCGGAACTCGTGCGATCGATCACCTGCCTCTGCACGTCCCGGTCGCCCGCGAAGACGTAGAGCGCCAGCGGCTTCGGCCGGGCGTTGACGAACGAGATCGCCTCGCCCACGCCCTTCACGCGCAGCACGGGCAGGATCGGCCCGAAGATCTCCTCGCCCATGACGGGGGAATCGTGCGGAACGTCGACGAGCACCGTCGGCGCGATGTACCGCGTGGACTCGTCGGCCTGGCCGCCCACTGCTGCCTTGCCGCTGCCGATCAGCTTCATGAGACGTCGGTGATGGCGCTCGTTCACGATGCGCGCGAAGTCCGGGCTCTTCTTCGGGTCCTCGCCGTAGAAGTCGCGGATCGTCCTCTTCAGCCGCTCGACGATCTCGTCGTGCACCGACTCGTGCGCCAGGACATAGTCGGGAGCCACGCACGTCTGGCCTGCGTTGTAGAACTTGCCCCACGCGATGCGCTTCACCGCGACGTCGAGATCGGCGCTGCGGTCCACGATGCACGGGCTCTTGCCGCCGAGCTCGAGGGTCACCGGCGTCAGGTGCTTCGCGGCGGCCTCCATGACGATGCGGCCGACCGCGCCGTTGCCCGTGTAGAAGATGTGGTCGAACCGCTCGGCGAGCAGGGCGCTCGTCTCGGGAACGCCCCCCTCGACGACGCGGATGCAGTCGCCGTCGAGGTACTCGCGCACCAGGCGCGCGACGAGCGCCGACGTGGCCGGCGCCACCTCGGAGGGCTTCACGACGGCGCAGTTGCCGGCAGCGATGGCTCCGACGAGCGGATAGACGACGAGCTGGAACGGGTAGTTCCACGGTCCGACGATCAGCACGACGCCGAGGGGCTCGCGCACGATGCGGCTCTTGCCGGGAAGCGCGAACATCGGCGTGGGCACGCGCTCGGGCTTCATCCACCGGCGCAGGTTCTTGCGCACGATGGCGAGCTCCGACAGCGTGTAGTGCACGTCGGCCATGAAGCCTTCCTGCTCGGGCTTGCCCACGTCCTCGCGGAGCGCCGCGAGGATCTCGCCCTCGTTCTCCTTCGTCATGCGTTCGACGGCGTCGAGCTGGCGCAGGCGCCACTCGAGCGGGCGGGTCCGGCCGCTCTCGAAGCTCGCGCGCAGGTTCGCTACGAGCGTCGGTATCGTCTTCACCGCGTCGCCGTTGGTCTTTCGTGACGCGCCCGTCTTTGCCGCTTGCTCGTGATGCTGCATGGCTTGCCCCCTTGGCGAGGAGTTGGAGCGGCCACCATAGGCCTGTGCGCGTGCCGGGGCTACGGTCGCCGTTGTCCGGCGCCGGCCGCGACCCTAGGTCTCGGAACGGAGGGAAGGACGATGGGAGCCATGCGACGCTTCGACAAGAGCTCGCTCAAGATGGTCCTGGTCTCGTACCCGCTGCTGCTCGCGGTGGACGCGCTGGTGATGCAGGCCGTCGTCCCGTCGCACCTGGCCGTCCCGCAGATCGCGCACGCTGTGCTGGGGGTGTGCGGATTCGTATGGCTGCTTCGACTCTACTTCCACGCGTCCGCGTAGGTCTTCGCGTCCACCCAGGACATGCGCCCGAACCCTCCCACGTAGCGCACGTGCTCCGGCTCGAGCCGGAAGAAGCCGAAGTCGGCGAAGCCGGCGTACGTGCTGGCCTCCGGGTGCACGTCGAGGAAGGTCTTCCGGCACGCCTCGAGGTCCCCGTCCGGCACCCGACCGCACGATCCCACGAGCGTCACGCGTCCCAGCGCCAGGGGGTCGGCGCCGGCGCCGTCCACTGCTTCGCTGACGAGCAGGGACGCGTGACTGCACGCCTCGAGGTTCGCCGTGTGCTCCGCCAGGCGTGAGAGAAGGAGCAGCGCTCGCCCCTTGCCATCGAACGCGATGGTCACGAGCGTCACGAATGGGTGCCCCGGCACGTCACGGGCGACCGTCCCGAGCGACGCCACGCGGGCGCGCTCGCAGAGGTCACGGCAGCTTCGTGCGTGAGAGATCGCGTCCACGGCAGATCCCTACCGCCATCCGCCCGTCGCACAAGAGGACAGGCCGTCGCGCCGCCGTCCGGCTACTTGCTCGATGCGGGGGGCGGTGTGGCGGGGGGCGTCACCTCAGGTCCGCCATCCCCGAGACCCGTCGTGTCGTTGTCCGGCGTCATGGGGGGCTTCGGCTCCCCTCCACATGCGCCCACGGCATACACGGCCATCCCGATCACCAGCAGCACCCCGAGAACACGGACCATCGCGATTCCTCCTCCTGCTCCGCCCGGCTTACTCCCACACTCCCACAAAACGACGAAGCGGGGCCTCTTGTCGAGACCCCGCCCGTCACGCGAATCACTGTGTCACTTGCTGGGCGAAGGCGCAGCCGGGGCCGCGGGGGCCGACGGCGCCGCAGGCGCCTCGGGAGCAGCCGACGGCATGCCCGAGGGCGCAGCCGGCATGTTCTGGTCGCCGCCACAAGCGACGATGGCGCCACCGGCAGCCATGAGCGCCAGGATCGCGACGATGACGATGTTCTTCATGATGTCTTTTCCTCCGAGGGTCCTTTGCAGCGCCGCCTCTTATGCCAGAGCTTGCGCTATCCCGTCAAATCCGAGCCGTTTTGCGGTAGGTTGAGGCCAGGTCCGCGCTTGCCCATCCTCAAGTGGTTCCCCCCCCAGGGCCAGCCGCGCACGTTCGTCCTGTACAAGCCGGTGACGACGATCGGGCGCGCGCTCGGCAACGACGTGGCCGTCCCCAGCCACGCCCTGGCCGAGACGCATGCGCAGGTGCTCTTCGACGGGCGCGACTTCAACCTCGAAGAGGTCGACAAGCAGGGGGAGATCCTCGTCAACGGCAAGAAGAAGCGCCGAGCGCGGCTGGTCCACGGCGACAGGCTGACGCTCGGGGACGTGGAGCTGTCGTTCGGCATCTTCGACGAGCCGCAGAAGGTGGCGCGGCCGGCGCCCAGCGCCGAGGCTGCGGCCGGTAGCCCGCCGCCGCGCGCCATCAGCGAGACCCAGCTGCAGCTGACGAACCAGCAGCTCGCCGGCCTGCGCAAGCTCTACGAGTTCAGCGAGAAGCTGATGACGATGAAGGACATCGACCAGCTCCTCGAGTCGATGCTCGACGCCGTGATCGAGGTCACCGGCGCTGAGAAGGGGCTCATCCTCCTGAACGACGACGCGTTCACGCGCGAGCCCGCCACGCCGCGCGCTCCCGAGGACGGCGAGCCCGTGCCGTCGACCGAGCCCGCGCCCGAGGGCGCCGGGGCCACGACGGCCGGCGGCGTCCGCATCCGCGCGGCGCGCAACGTGAAGCGCGAGGCGCTCGGGGATGGTCCTCAGGCCGCCATCAGCGACAGCATCGTCAAGAAGGTGATCGAGACGGGGCGCCCCGTCATCGTGAGCGACGCGCTCAGCGACTCGCAGTTCAAGACGAGCGAGAGCGTCCTCGCGCTGCGCCTCTCGAGCGTCATGTGCGCGCCGCTCGTCAGCCAGGGGCACGTGCAGGGCGTGCTCTACGTCGGCAACGACCGCGTCAAGGGGCTCTTCGACCGCGGGCAGCTCGACGTGCTCTCGATCTTCGCCTCGCAGGCGAGCCTGATCCTCCAGAACGCGCTGCTCCTCAACGCGCTCCGCGCCGACAAGGAGAAGCTCGTCGCCGAGCTCAAGGATCGCCGCTTCGGCGAGATCATCGGCTCCTGTCCCTCGATGCTCGAGGTGTTCCGCAAGCTGCAGAAGGTGGCGACGACGGACATCTCGGTGCTCATCACCGGCGAGACGGGCACGGGCAAGGAGCTCATCGCGCGCGAGATCCACACACGATCGAACCGCGCGAACGGCCCGTTCGTCGTCATCAACTGCGGCGCGATCCCCGAGAACCTCATCGAGAGTGAGCTCTTCGGCCACGTGAAGGGTGCCTTCACCGGCGCCGTCGCGTCGCGCCCCGGCAAGTTCCAGGTCGCAGGCGGGGGCACGCTCTTCCTCGACGAGATCGGGGAGCTGCCGCTCAACCTGCAGGTGAAGCTGCTGCGGGCGCTGCAGGAGCGCGTCGTCTTCCGCGTGGGCGACAGCAAGCCGGAGAAGGTGGACATCCGCGTCGTCGCGGCCACCAACCGCGTCCTCGAGGAGGAGATCCGCGCCGGGCGGTTCCGCGAGGACCTCTACTACCGGCTCAACGTCGTCAACATCTACCTCCCGCCGCTGCGCGAGCGCGGCGACGACATGCTCATCATCGCCAAGGCGCTGCTCTCGAAGCACGCCGAGGAGCTCGGCTCGCACGTGCAGGGGTTCACGCCGCAGGCGCTCGCGGCCGTCAAGAAGGGCCAGTGGCCGGGCAACATCCGGCAGCTCGAGAACCGCATCAAGAAGGCGCTCGTGCTCTGCGACAAGTCGCTGCTCGGGCCCGAGGACCTCGACCTGGGCAAGGAGGCGGAGAGCCCCATCCTCCCTCTCGAGAAGGCGAAGGAAGAGTTCCAGCGCAAGTACGTGCTCGAGGTGCTCGAGCGCAACAACGGCAACCGCACGCAGACGGCGCGCGATCTCGGCGTCGATCCGCGCACGATCTTCCGCTACCTCGAGCGCGAGGCGAATCCGCCTCCCCCGGGAGGCGTGAAGGCGGCCGACGAGTGAGCGCGGCCTTCGATCGTCACTGCCCGGCCTTGCGCACGCTCGTGACGTAGTACTCGGTCTCGCCGAAGCAGTCCGTCGGCACGCCGACGTGTTGCTCGTAGTCGAGCACCACCTGACTGCCGCTCGCTTCGTCGATCGCCTGGGCCACCTTGGAGTCGCGGACCGTGAAGCGGAAGATCTGCGGCGCCGTCCCAGGGATGGGCGTCATCGCGAGCTCGCCCTCGTACGTCTTGCAGAGCCACCCCTTGTGCGAAAGCTTCTGCACGTAGCCCGTGCGCTGACCGCTCGAGTACGGCACCGCGAGCACGAGCGCCACGTAGCCCACGCACAGGAGCGCCGCGACGACGAGGAAGCCGATGAGCCAGCGCCAGACACTGTGCTTGTGCTTTTTCTCCGGCGGATGGGGCGCGACCGCGACGGGTGAGACGGCGGTTGCCATGCGCCGTAGCAAGGCAGGAATTGCGCTAGGCCCCTGCGCGCTCGCGCGACAAAGCTTCACGAGTGAAGCGTTTTCGTTCGCGACCGTCGACCCTTGACGAGGCGCCGATCGAGCTTCATTGTCGAACGTAGCTCCCGGACCGACTCGCTCCGGGCCTTGTTGCGAAGGATTGACCTGGCCCTCTCGCTCCAACGCTGGAGGCCGGCACCTTGAGTGCCGGGCCGCCCCGGCGGCGTCCTACGTGTCCCTTCCTTCGCAGCCCGAGGCGAGATTCGTTCCAACTGGCTGCCTCCCAACGCGCGCCGTTCGTTTCTTCCCCTCTTGGTGTCCGGAAACCTCGAGCGTCCCGCCGCACAACACCAGACAGACGGCGGACGAAGAGAAGCAACACGACCCGCGTTCGAGCAGCTTTCATCACAACACCCATAGCAACGGTGCACAGCAGTCGGAGGGTGGGCCCGCGGAAGTGGGCGCCACCCTTCGGCCTATTTAGAGCGGGCACAAGCGATGCAGTGCCAGCGCGGCGTGCCGTCGCGCATCGAGGACTACGCCCTCATCGGCGACTGTCAGACGGCCGCGCTCGTGTCGCGGAGCGGATCCATCGACTGGCTCTGCCTTCCGCGCTTCGACTCGGGCGCGTGCTTTGCCGCACTGCTCGGCGGTCCTGAGCACGGGCGCTGGACGCTCGCGCCCAAGGGACGCGTGCACCGCGTCACGCGTGCCTACCGCGAAGGCACGCTGGTGCTCGACACGACCTTCGAGTGCGACGGCGGCGTGGTCGTCCTCACCGACTTCATGCCGCTTCGCGAGCGCGTGCCGCACCTCGTTCGCATCGTGCGCTGCACGCGCGGGCGGGTGCGCATCGCGACCCAGCTCGTCGTGCGCTTCGACTACGGCTCCATCGTGCCGTGGGTGCGGCGCCAGGGGGAGGAGGTGCTCGCAATCGCAGGACCCGACTCGCTGCGCATCCAGAGCGAGATGCCGCTGCGCGGGGCGCACCTGACGACGGTCGGCGAGATGGACCTGCCCCAGGGGCTGGAGGTGGCGCTCTCGGCGACGTGGCACCCGTCGCACGTGAAGTCCCCGGAGCGGATCGACGAGCGCGCGATGCTCCGCCGCGCGGAGCGCGACTGGCGCGACTGGTCGAGTCGCTGCACCTACGACGGTCCCTGGCGCGATCAGGTGCTGCGCTCGCTGGTGACCCTCAAGGCGCTGACGCACGCGCCGACCGGCGGCATCGTCGCCGCTCCGACGACGTCGCTGCCCGAGTGCCTCGGCGGCGTCCGCAACTGGGACTACCGGTTCACGTGGGTGCGCGACGCGGCCTTCACGCTCATCGCGCTCATCGAGAACGGTTACACGGAGGAGGCCCTGGCCTGGCGCGACTGGCTGCTCCGCGCCGTCGCGGGAGATCCCGCCAAGATGCAGATCCTCTACGGCGTGGACGGCTTCCGCCGCGTCGAGGAGCAGAAGATCGAATGGCTGCCCGGCTACGAGGGAGCCCGCCCCGTGCGCATCGGCAACGCGGCCCACACGCAGCGGCAGCTCGACGTGTACGGCGAGATCATGGACGCGATGCACCAGGCGCGGCTTCGCGGCTTTCCGCCGGATCCCAAGGCGTGGGACATGGCCTGCGCCCTCCTCGATCACCTCGAGGCGTGCTGGGCCGACGCCGACGACGGCATCTGGGAGATGCGCGGGCCACGGCGGCAGTTCACGCATTCCAAGATGATGACGTGGGTGGCCTTCGACCGGGCGGTGAAGCGCGTCCAGGCCATCGGTGGCGCCGGAGACGTCGAACGCTGGAAGGCGGTGCGCGATCGCATCCACGACGAGGTGTGCCGGCTCGGCTTCGACGCGAGCGTCGGAGCCTTCGTGCAGTACTACGGCTCGAAGGAGCTCGACGCGTCCCTGCTCATGATGCCGCTCGTCGGCTTCCTGCCCGTGACCGACCCGCGCGTGCAGTCGACGGTGGCCGCGATCCAGCGCGATCTGGTGACCGACGGGGGGCTCGTGCTTCGTTACAGGACCGACCGCGAAGTCGACGGACTGCCCGAGGGAGAGGGTGTGTTCCTGCCCTGCAGTTTCTGGCTCGCGGACGATCTGGCGCTCCTGGGCAGACACGACGAAGCGTGCCGGCTCTTCGAGCGGCTCCTCGGGCTCTGCAACGACGTCGGGCTCGTCTCGGAGGAGTACGACCCGCACGCACGCCGCCTCGTCGGCAACTTCCCCCAGGCCTTCACGCACGTGTCGCTCGTCAACTGCGCGCGCCAGCTGGCCGAACCAGGGCGCCACAAGCGTGCCGTTTCGTCACGGACTCTTCCTGCGCACGCGTAGCGGGTTGCCGCGTAGCTCGACCGGATCGCCGATTGCAGAGCGCGCAGCGCCCTCTGCCACGGCATGGAACCGCTCTTCCCTCCCTGGTCGGACACCGTTTTCCGCGTGTGTCTCGTGCTGGCGGCCACGGGTGTCCTCGCGATGCCCGTCGCGGCGATGCTCTGGGTGCGTACGCCGTACGTGACCAAGGAGAACGACCCCGTCGACCAGCCGGTGGCGTTCGACCACCGGCATCACGTGCGCGACGACGGGATCGACTGCATCTACTGCCACTACGAAGCCGAGCGATCCGCGTTCGCCGCGGCGCCGCCGACCTCGGTCTGCATGAACTGCCACAGCCAGGTGTGGCAGCGATCGCAGCGGCTCGAACCGGTGCGCGCGAGCTGGTTCGACGACGAGCCCGTGCGCTGGCAGCGAGTGCACCAGGTTCCGCAGTTCGCCTACTTCGATCACTCGGCGCACGTCTCGCACGGGGTCGGCTGCGTCGAGTGCCACGGGCGCGTCGACCTGATGGGGCAGGTGCACGCCGTCGAGCCGCTCACGATGTCGTGGTGTCTCGGGTGCCACCGCGATCCGGCGCCGCACCTCCGGCCGCCGAGCGAGATCACGAACATGGAGTGGGAGCCGCCGCCAGGAACCACGCGGCGCGAGATGGGCGAGGGGATCGCGCGCGAGCTCCACGTCGACCCGCCCGTGAACTGCACGGGCTGCCATCGCTGAGGAGAGGGGAACATGGCCGACGTCTCCCGCCGCGTGATTCTCCGCCTCTTCGGGGCGAGCGCCGCCGTGGCGGGCGCCGAGGCGTGCAGCCGCGGTCCGCAGGAGTACATCGTCCCCTACGTCAATCAGCCGCCGGAGGTCACGCCGTCGGTCGCCACCGTGTACGCGACCACGATGGCGCTGGACGGCTACGGGGTGGGGATCCTCGCGACCAGCCACGAGGGACGCCCCACCAAGCTCGAGGGCAACCCCGAGCACCCCGCGAGCCTCGGGGCGCTCGGCACGATCGAGCAAGCGAGCCTGTGGGGGCTCTACGATCCGAAGCGCGCGCAGGGCATCCGTCATGGGGACGATCCCGCGACGTGGTCGGCGATCGCGGACCTGCTCGCGCGACCGGCGCAGGGCGGCAAGAAGACGTTCGTGCTGCTCGAGCCGACGAGCTCACCGCACCTCGTGGACCTCGTCCGGCGCGTGCGCGCGCGCGGCGACGTGTTCGTGGGCTTCCACTCGCCGCTCGAGCGCCGTAACGCCTGGGAGGGGGCGAGGCTCGCCTTCGGTCGGGTGCTCGAGCCGCGCTGGGACTTCTCGCGCGCCGACGTGGTCCTGTCGCTGGACGCCGACTTCCTCGCGGCCACGGGATCGCCCCAGGCGTGGGCGAGAGCGTGGGCCTCGCGGCGCCGCATCGAGTCACCGAACGGCACGATGAGCCGCCTCTACGTCGTGGAGCCGCGCGTGTCGGTCACCGGGAGCAACGCCGACGAGCGGCTCGCCGTGCAGTCGCGGCAGGTGGCGAGCGTGGCGGCGGACGTGCTGTCCCAGATCAGCCCGCGGGGGGCGCCGCGCAAGGAGAGCGCGTGGCCACAATGGGTCCACGCGGTGGCGCGCGACCTCTGGGCTCACGTGGGGACGAGCCTCGTCGTGGCGGGGGATGCGCAGCCCGCGGTGGTGCACGCGATGGCGCACGCGCTCAACGAGGTTCTCGGGAACGTGGGGCGCACCGTGACGTACGCGCCGTCTCCCATCTTCGAGGCGGGCGAAGGCTCCCACGGGATCGAGGCGCTGGCGGCGGCGATGGACGCGGGGGACATCGGGCTCCTGGTCGTCGCCGGTGGCAACCCGGTGTACACGGCCCCCGCCGACGTGGACCTCGAGAAGCGCATCCGCGCGCTTCCCGCCAGCGTGTACGTCGGCTCGCACGAGAACGAGACGGCACGCGCGTGCTCGTACTTCGTGCCCGAGGCGCACTACCTCGAGAGCTGGGGAGACGCGCTCGCGTTCGACGGCACGGCGTCGATCGCCCAGCCGATAGCGCGTCCCCTCGTGGCGGACGGCAGGACGCCGGCGCAGGTGCTCGCCGCCATGCTCGGGAGGCGCGACGCCACGTCTCGCGACCTGGTCGAGGAGCACTGGCAGGTCGCGCCGCCGAGCAAGGACTTCGCCTCGTTCTGGCGACGCGCCCTGGTGCAGGGCGTGGTGCCCGGAGAGGGCACCGCCACGGTCGAC
>DATJYG010000866.1:0-3898 GCA_035499695.1 Polyangiaceae bacterium | reverse complement strand
ACCTCGGGCGCGTCGAACTTCTGCCCCATGAGGCGCTTGACCGCGTAGACGGTGTTCTGCGCGTTGGTCACGGCCTGGCGCTTGGCGGCCTGCCCGACCAGCCGCTCGCCGGTGCCGGCGAACCCCACGACCGACGGCGTGGTCCGCGCGCCCTCGGCGTTCGGGATGATGCGCACCTCGAGCTTTCCGCTCGCGGTGGTCTCGGCCACAGCGACGCAGCTGTTCGTCGTGCCGAGGTCGATCCCGATGATCTTTCCCATCTATCTATGCCGCCCGCTCGCTCCGTCCCCGGCGAGGGTCTCAGCTCGCCGGGTCTTTCTCGCCGCCGCCCCCGTCCCCGGACTTCCCCTTCGCCACCACGACCATGGCGGCCCGGACGAGCCGCTCTCCCTGTGTATACCCCGGCTGGACCTCGGCGAGCACGGTTCCCGGTGCGTGATCAGCGGTCTCTACCTGCTGGATCGCCTCGTGCACGCTCGGGTCGAAGGCCTGTCCGACCGTCGGGACGCGCTGGATTCCCTCGCGCCCGAGCGCGTCCACGAACTGCCTCTGGACCATCGTCAGCCCGTCGGCGACCGCTTTCACGTCGCTCGCGCGCTGCGCGCTCTGGAGGGCCCTCTCGAGGTTGTCGAACACCGGGAGCAGGGCCCGGAGCAGGTCCTCGCGGCCGTTCTTCCGCATGTCCTCGAGCTCCTTGCGGGCGCGCTTGCGGAAGTTGTCGAAGTCGGCCGCCGTGCGCAGCCACGCTTCCTTGTT
The DNA here is from genome assembly GCA_035499695.1 of Polyangiaceae bacterium. Taxonomy (GTDB): domain Bacteria; phylum Myxococcota_A; class Polyangia; order Polyangiales; family Polyangiaceae; genus Palsa-1150. The sequence goes on along the minus strand of DATJYG010000866.1, from coordinate 3,142 downwards.
GCGCTGGGCCTCGGCCTGGGCTGCCGCAAGCGGGTCCGCCGGCGGCTCGGCCGCGGAGCCGGACGCGGGCGCCGCGTCCTTGCTGGGCTCCTTCGGCGCGCCCTCGTCGACGATGGCCTCCGAGGCGCCGGGGTCGTTGCTTCCGTTCGAATCGACGGGCATCGGCCGCAATATAAAGCGTCCGGCCGAGAAGAACAGGACCGCTGCGGTTCAGCGTCTCGGGACCTTGGGCGCTCGCGGGGTCATGAGCTGCGTCGCGTCGTCCTCCAGTGAGGCGGCGTCCGAGTCCACCTTGATGGTGTCGTCGGGGCTCGACGGCTTGCGCACCCCCTTCTTCTTCGGCATCGGGAAAGCGGCGCTCGGCCGGATGATGGTGTCCTGATCGTCGCGCGGCTCGCTGTCCCCGGCTCTCGTGGGAGTCCCTTCCCGCGCGTCGACCGAGGCCGGCTGCGAGCGGCGGTCGCGGAGCATCGCCGGCCGCCCGGTCGCGTCCGTGTCGCGGATGGTCGGCGGCCTCACGGCCGTGTCCGTGTCGCGGATGCTGCGCCTCGCGCGGGCCAGGCCCTGGTTGAGCTCGTGGGCGCGCCTCTGCGTCGTGGTCTGGTCCTCGGGCTTCGGCTCGTCGAACGGGCTCGCTTGGACCTGCGTCGGGTACTCCTCGAACTCTCGCGCGTCGCTCGCCGCGCGGGCTGCGTCGGCCGGCGCAGGCGTCGGCGGGCGCCGCGGCTCCAGCTCGGTGGCCTCGACCGGCAGGTTCTCGCCCGAGAGCGGCGTGTCTCCCGACACGATGATGGGGATCTCGACGGAGCTCGGCGTCAGCTCGTGGCGCTGCGCGCTCGGCTGGGGGCGGGGCGGGGCTGTCGGCGGCACCCTGGCGTCGCGCTGCAGCGCAGGGTGGCTGAAGGGCAGCGGCTTCGGCGCCTGGCGGAACGCGGCGCCAGGGCCGGCGGCCGCGCCGACGCCGTGCCGGTCCCGGAGCGTCTGCAGGTCCTTCTGGAAGTCGGTGGCGCTCGGGTAGCGATCGTCGCGGTTGCGCGACATGGCCTTCTCGAGCACCCCGTCGAAGCCGGCAGGCAGCGCCGGCCGAAGCGCGCGCGCCGGGCGCGGCTTGGAGCTGAGGATCTGCAGCAGCAGCGCGTTGTAGTTCGCCGCGGTGAACGGCCGCTTCCCCGTGAGCGCCTCGTAGAGGATGACCCCGCACGCATAGAGGTCCACGCGCGCGTCGAGGTTGCGGTCGCCGCGCGCCTGCTCGGGCGACATGTAATAGGGCGTGCCCATGACCATCCCGGTGCGCGTGAGGTCGAGATCCTCCTCTTTCGACCCGATGAGCGGCGCGATCATCTTGGACACGCCGAAGTCGAGCAGCTTGCAGATGGGGGGGCAGCCCACGCGCCTCGTGAGGAACACGTTCTCCGGCTTGATGTCGCGGTGGACGATGCCCTTCTCGTGCGCGGCGACGAGGCCCGAGAGGACCTGCGTGAGCACGTCGATGACGTCCTCGAAGGGGAGACCGCCCTCGGCGGCGATGCGCTCGGCGAGCGTCTCGCCGACGAGCTTCTCCATGACGAGGTACGGGCTCCCGTCCTCGAGCGTGCCGAGGTCGTAGACCTCGCAGATGTTCGGGTGGCCGATGGCTCCGGCGGCGCGCGCCTCCTGGTGGAAACGGCGCACGGCGTCCTTCTTCCGCGCCTGATTCGGGTGAAGGACCTTCACGGCGACCGAGCGGCCGATGGTCAGGTGCTCCGCCTCGAAGACGGTGCCCATGCCCCCCTCTCCGAGCACGCTGCGCACGACGTACTTGCCGCCGATGGTCTTCCCGAGCAGGTCGCGCTTCGGCGCGCGCGGTGGCCACGTACCCGGCTTCTCGCGCGGGGCGGCGGCGGCGGCCGCGGCGCGCGGCGGGGGTTCGGAGGCGCCGACCTTGTCACGCTTGTCGCGCCGTATGGCCTTGCCGGTCGACGGGCAGAAGACCTGCAACACGTCGTGCGGCATGCTGCAGTGGGGGCATCGGATGAAGCGCTGACTCATGCACCCGCCCTGACCCTGGACGCGAAACGCGGCACTCTCTCGTCCCAGGGTAGGCGCCCGCAAACCCGGGGGCAACGAGCGACGCAGGCAAGGGTGTCCCAGGACAGGCAAGAAGTGTCCCGGGACAGGGGGTAGGCGCGAGGGCTACCGCGGAACACCGGCATTCTGGGCAGGCACGGCGGGTGCTCTCGCGGGCGCCCGATGACCGTCCTTCCGGTAGGCAGGGAGAACGCGAGGTGCGTCGACGGGGTGCTCGTGTGCGGCGCGGCGCTCGCGGCGGCGGGCCTCGTGCTCGTCGCGCCGTGGGAGGTGGTGGCGACGGGGGCGCTGATCCTCGCGATGCTCGTGCGTCGGGCGCGCTCGACGGCGATCGTGCTTGCCGTGGTCTTGCTCGCGGCGGGTGCGCTGAGGGCGCGCTCGGCGGTGAAGGCGCACGAGGGAGCGCGCGCGGCGGCGGACGCCGCGCTCGGGCTGCCCAAGAGGTGCACGGCGCGGGCGCGGGTCGTCTCGTCGCCGGTGGTCGTGCGCGGGACGCTGCGGTGGGACGGGGCGATCGAGGACGCCGCCTGCGACGAAGCGGCGGCGACGTGGAGCGGCGTGGCGACGCTCTACGGTGGGCCGGCCGATCTGGCGAGGGGAGACGAGGCCATCGTCGTCGCGACGCTCGGGGCGCCGCAGCGGCTCTGGGACGCCAGCGGCGGCGACCCGAGGCCCGGCGAGGCGCATCGAGGCGTCGCGCGTTCTGGCGGCACGCTCGACGTCGTCGTGACACGGCGGGCATCGGGGCTGCTCGCGTGGATCGACCGGGTCCGGGCCCGCGTCCGCGCGCGCATCGACGCGACGTTCGCGCCCGATCTGGCGCCGATGGCGCGGGCGCTCGTGCTCGGGGAGAGCGACCTGGCGCCCGACGACGACCGGAGCGTCCGCGCGAGCGGGCTGTCCCACCTGCTCGCGGTGTCCGGCATGCACCTCGTGCTCGTCCTGGCGCTCGTCGTGCGCGGCCTGGAAGGGGTGCTCGTCCGCGTCGAGACGCTGGCGGCACGGCTCGACGTGGGGCGCGTGGCAGCCGCCGTCGGCATACCGGTGGCCTGGCTCTACGCGGAGCTCGCCGGCG
>DATJYG010000865.1:0-17357 GCA_035499695.1 Polyangiaceae bacterium | reverse complement strand
CGAGACGGGCGATCGCTCGCCACGGTAGCCACGTCGCACGATAGAAGAGGCGGGTCAGCCGGAACCTTCGCGAGACACGCCGCGGATACACGATGGTCTCGAAGGCCTCCCAGACGACGAGGAGGACGAGGAGCGCGCCGACGACGAATCCGCTGGGGTGCATGCCTCTGCCATCATTCTGCCGGCAGGTCGCTCGGTAGCTCGCAAGTCGCCTTCAGCCATCGCTGGCAATATCGCGCCAGGTCCGCGGGCGTCGCGCGCTTGCCTCCTCCGAATCCCACGTATCCATCGGGCCTCACAAGCACCACACAACCGGTTCGGCCGAAGGTTCGCGTGAATCGCGCCAGATCGCCGCTCGACGACGGCGGCGCGATTCCGACGACACGGACGACGGGCCACGGTCGGACGGCCCCGCACCAGTCGACGCCGTCGGCATCCGCGGCATGGACCACCAGAAGCGTGAACCTCCCGGGATCGAGTACCTCGAAGAGGGACCTCTCGTGCCATTCATCTCCGTGTCCGGTGCGGCAATGGACGGGTACATCCGGTACGCGGTCGCCTGCACGCAGTCGCCCGGCGCGCCCTTGCTCCATGGACATCGGGCTGCGCCGATACCCCACGGCGAGCTGGCTGATCCGGAACGGAACGATCCTCTGCGCCATCCGCGAGCGCCCGATCCGCGGGGCCAGCCTGCGCAGCAGTCGACGAACCACCGGGCGCCGCGAGCTCATGAGGTCCGTGATCATCGCGCTCTTGTCGAGGACGCTGCGCACCACCGGAAGGCGCTCTGCCTCGTACGTGTCGAGAAGCGCTTCGGGTGCTTGCTCGGTCATCACCAGCGCGAGCTTCCACGCGAGGTTCACCATGTCCTGGATGCCGGTGTTCATGCCCTGACCCCCGGCCGGGCTGTGGATGTGCGCCGCGTCGCCGCCGAGGAGCACCCGTCCGACACGGAGGCGCCGGACCATGCGGCTGTTGATGCGGAACCACGACGACCACCTCAGGTCACCGAGACGCGCCGGAACCGGCGAGCGCTGGTCGAAGATCGCCTGCAGGTCCTCGAGCGTGGGCGCGGTGTCATCGCTGGCCATGCTCGGGGCCACGCCGGCGATGATGCGGAAGCGCCGACCGCCGAACGGGAACAGGCCCATGAAGCCGTGCTCCGTCGAGAAGAGGTGGAAGTCGTCCTCCGCCAGGTCGCCGTCGACTCGGATGTCACCGAGCGCGTAGGCCCCACGAATGGTGCGTCCCTCGAAGGGGAGCCCGAGGGTCGCGCGCACCACGCTGTGGGCGCCCTCCGCGTCGATGAGCCACGGCGCCCGGGCCCGCTCGAGCCGACCGCCCGCGTGACGAAGCACCGCTTGCACCGGGCTCGGGTCGGGCGCGAGCGCGTCCTGTGCGAAGCCCACGAGCTCGACGCCGCGTTCGATGTCGACGCCGCGAGCGGCCAGCGCCTCGCGAAGGACCCGCTCGGTCTCCATCTGCGAGACGAAGAGGAGGTAATGATGCCGGCTGTCGATGCCGCTGAAGTCGAGGTGGACGAGCCGCTTGCCGTCGCCGTAGAGCGAGAGGCCGGCCGTCGGGTGACCGCTCCGCAGCAGCTCGGTCGCCAGCCCGCGGATGTCGAGCAGCTCCAGCGTGCGCGCCTGCACGCCGATTGCGCGCGATCGCTCCGCCGGCGGCGTCGCGTCCGGACGGCGCTCCGGGGACTTTTCGACCAGCCGCACGCGGATGCCGAGCCGTGACAGCTCCAGCGCAGCCGTCATTCCGGTCGGCCCCGCACCCACGACGAGAACGGGATCCGTCATGCGAGGTTTCACGCACTCATCGTGCCGGACGTCGCTCGAGCTCAAGGATCGCGGAGTTCGACCGCGCCGAGCTGGACGAGCGTCGCGAAGATCTCGACGACGTCATCCCTGGGGATGCCCGCGACGTCGGCGATCGTCTCCAGCGAGCACTGACCGTCGGCGAGCGATACGAGGAACGCGGCGCGAGGGTCGATGGGCAGCTCGCGGAGCTGTTCGAGTGTCACGACGAGCCACGGCACCATCGACGGAGAGGCGAGAGCGCGCACGGTGCTGGTCGGCGCCTTTTCGATCTCCCGCTCCGAGGCGCGGGCGAAGCGCCCGAGATCCACCGCTGGCGTGACACGGTCGTGCTTTCCGCTGCCCAATGCGAGTTTCGGTATGCACGTTGCGGTTCAGCCGTCGCCGACGCTGACCGCCTGGTCGACGGCCTTTCCGTACCACGGTGCCGAAACGCGACGAACGCCCACGCCTTCGCGGACTTGCGGAGTGCGGCGCCGTCGACCGCCGCGGGGGTACGCGTCACGGTGATGACCCTCGGGGTGGTCGCTGAAGCGACCAACTGCTGCTGACTGACATCACTCGAAGGGTCACAGCGGCTTCGCTCCGGCTCGTCCGCACTTCGCCACGCTTCGTCGGAATCGCGTTCTGGCCCCCCCTGGACGCGCGCAGGACCAGTGCGCCCAACTCGTCTGCACGCCAACACCCTTCGTCTGCGCGGCGGCGCCGCCCGTCGTGCTGATCGTCGCGAGACGCGTGCGCGGTGCATCGTCGTGATCCGCATCCCCGTCCAACGCGTGCGATTGCGAAAGAGGAGACCATGAAGAAGTACCTTCCGATCTTGAGCGCACTGGTCACCGCCGGCAGCGCTGCGACGGTTGCTTGCACCATCAACTCGACGACGAACAACAACGGTACCGATGGTGGGACGGACACGGGGACCAACGAGGACACGGGTACCGACACGGGGAGCGGCGACAGCGGCATGGACGCCTCGGGCGACGCGCCGGGCGAGGCGGCCGCACCCTCGGCCAACATCCGCTTCGCCAACTGGTCGCCGGACTCTCCAGCGGCGGGCTACGACCTGTGCATCGCCCAGCACGGCACGTCGTCGTGGCAAGGTCCGGTGCTCGCGCAGGCCATCGGTGACGCCGGCACGCTCACCTTCGACTTCCCGACGGTCTCGACGTACTTCGAGGCGGACGTCGGGCAGTACGACGTGGAAATCGTGGCCGCCGGGGGAAGCTGCTCGAGCCCCATCGGATCGCCCATCTCGAGCCTCGCCCCGCTCGCGGAGAACGACTACTACACGCTCGCGCTGGTGGGCGACTCGACCAAGGCCGGCAACGACCCCACGCTGACCGCGGTGCTCTTCCAGGACGACGCTCCGCCGACCGACGGAAGCACCGCGCTGCGTTTCCTCAATGTGGCCCCCGACCTCGCGGCGATGGACTTCGGCGCCGGAACGCTCGCGGCCAGCTCGTTCGATCCCATCGAGGTCGACGTCTCGTTCGCGGGGCTCGCCAGCCAGACCGGCAACGACGCCGGCGGCGTGGTCGACGGCAACGGCTACGTGGGCATCCTTGCTGCCGACGCTGGCCCGATCGAGTTCAGCTGCCACACGTCGCAAGGCGGCACCACCGACACCGCGACGGCGTCCAACCAGACCTTGACCGGCAACTCGGCGGTGACGCTGGCGCTCGTCAACGGCAAGAACGGCGGCCCGGCAGCTCAGTTCCTCGTGTGCACGGGTGACGGCACCGTCCCGTCGTCGACGCTGACGTCGACGTGCAGCATCGTCAGCATGTAGCCGAGGTGGCCGCGATGGCCTGGACCACACGCGTCAGGGCGAGCGACGGGAAGGCGCTCCTGCTCTGCTACCACGGTGAGAGAAACCCGAGGGAGGGGAGCGCCGTGACCTTCGTCAACCCTCGCACGCGCGCGCTCGAGGCAGTGAGGCTCGACCCCGTCTATCCGCTCACGTGGACCAGCACGACCGAGGGCGAGTGCCCGGAGGACGCGACGCACGTTTCGCTCCGCTGAGCACCGTCGCGCCGGTGGTACCCTTCGCGGGATGCGCCGCGCAGCACTCGCTCCTCTTCTTCTCCTGACAGTCTGCGTGGAGGCATGCGGCTCGGGACCGGCTCGCCCGGGCCCGGCGCCCGCCTTCGACCTCGTCGTCGCTCACGGGCGCGTCGTGGACGGCACCGGCTCACCCGCACGGGCTGCCGACGTCGGCATCCGCGGAGGGCACGTCGTGGCGGTCGGAGATCTCGGGGCGTCCCCGCGTGCCCGCACGATCGACGCGAGCGGTCTGGTCGTCGCACCCGGCTTCATCGACATGCTCGGGCAGTCCGAGATGACGCTGCTCGTCGATCCGCGCGCGCCGTCGAAGATCTACCAGGGAGTGACGACCGAGATCACCGGGGAGGGGGACTCGATCGCGCCGACGTCCGACGAGATCGTCGCCAAGCACCGGGAGGACTTCGACAGCCTGCAAGTGACCTGCGACTGGCGCACTTTCCGCGACTACTTCGCGCGTCTGGAGAAGCAGGGCATAGGGATCAACATCGCGTCTTACGTCGGCGCGACGCAGGTTCGCCGCGTCGTGCTCGGAGAGGGCGACGTGCAGCCGACCGCCGCTCAGCTCGAGGCCATGAGGGCGCTCGTGCGCGATGCGATGCACGACGGGGCGATGGGGGTCTCCACGTCCCTCCTCTACCCGCCGGCGCCGTATGCGAAGACCGAGGAGCTCGTGGCGCTCGCCTCGGAGGCCGCGAAGCTCGGCGGCATCTACGCCACGCACATGCGCGACGAGGCGGACCACGAGATGGCCGCCATCGACGAGGCGCTGCGCATCGGCCGCGAGGCGAAGATCCCGGTCGAGATCTGGCACATCAAGGCTGCGGGCAAGAAGAACTGGGGGCGGATGAAGGAGATCATCGCGAAGATCGACGACGCCCGCGCGCACGGCCTCGACGTGTCCGCGAACACGTACGCCTACCCTGCGTGGGGCAACGGGCTGTCGGCGATCCTTCCGCCCGCGGCGCAGGACGGCGGAGACGAGAAGACGCTGGCCCGCCTCGCCGACCCCGCGCAGCGTGCGCGCATCAAGCAGGAGATCCTCGCGCCCACGAGCAGCGACTGGCAAGACGAGTGGCAGCAGGTGCCCGCGCCGGAGTCGTGGCTCGTGTGCGGCGTGGACAACGACGCCCTTCGATCGCTCCAGGGCAAGACGCTCGCGCAGCTCGCGGCCGAGTGGCACGAGGACGGTCTCGACGCGGCGCTCGACCTGATCGTGAAGGACCACGCCCACACGTCCGTCGCCGTCTTCGCGATGAACGAGGACGACATCGCATACGCGCTCAAGCAACCGTGGGTGTCCATCGGCGTCGATTCGCCGGGTGTGTCTTCGGACGGTCTCCTCGGCAAGTGGCGCAGTCACCCGCGTGGCTTCGGTGCGTTTCCGCGCATCCTGCGCAAGTACGTCCGCGAGGAACACCTGCTCACGCTGGAGGAGGCCATCCGAAAGTTCACGTCGCTCCCGGCCGCCCGCATGCACATCGCCGACCGCGGCTCGCTCGAGCCGGGCAAGTGGGCGGACGTCGTCGTCTTCGATCCGCAGACAGTCCGCGACGTGGCGACGTTCGAAGACCCGAACCGCTACGCCGTCGGCATGAAGTACGTGCTGGTCAACGGCGTTCCCGTCATCGAGGAGGGCAGCATGACCGGCGCCACGCCGGGCCGCGTGATTCGCGGTCCGGGTCACGCCGACGCTCCCGCCCGGTGACCCGGTTGCTTATCATCGCGCCATGGCGCGCACGCTGAAGCTGCCCGCGCGATGGTCCTGCGCAAGTGCGACGAGTGCGGCAACGACTACCCGGTGAACGGTCTCGTCGACCAGGTGCGGTGCACGCGCTGCGGCGACGCGCAGAACGCGCCGAAGGACTTCTGGAGCAACTACATCGGCGAGGACGTGGCGAAGGCGCGGGCGCCCGGCGCCGCCTCGGGAGGCAACGTGCTCGCCGGCCGTCACGGCGCGTGCACGCGTCAGCTGTGGGGCATCCCGCCGCTCTGCCGCAAGTGCGCGACGCTGCTCGAGTGGAACGCGGTCGTCGGGGCGTGGAATCGCGCGGCGGCGGGCGAGCGCACGACGGTCGCCTGCACGTCGTGCGGCGAGCCGCATCGCGCGCGCCTCCCGCCGCCCTGGGCGCCCACCGTGTTCCCAGGCATCGGGTTGCTGCTCTGCGAGACGGCGGCGGAAGCGCCGGCCGGCTCGGAGCCGGAGCGTCCCGTCGTGTTCAAGTGTCCCTCCTGCATGGCGTCGCTCAAGATCGACGGCATCAAGCGGATCATCCACTGCACCTTCTGCGACTCGGACGTGTACCTGCCCGACGATCTGTGGATGCACTTCAACCCCGCGGTGCGCCGCGGCAGATGGTGGATGCTCTTTCGGCCCTAGCTCACGCGTCCCACGTCAGAGCCACGACGAGCGCGTCGCCTTCGAGCGCGTGTGACTCGCGCACGTTGCGTGCGCGCGACAGCGAGAGCACGTGACGCATGACCTCGGCGAAGGCCATGCGCGCGACCGGAGTCTCGGTGAAGGGGTGTCCCGTCAACACGACGCGCGCCTTGCCCTCGCTGCGCCGCGAAGAGTCGACCGAAAGCTCTCCGTGCGTGTGGTCGTGTCGCCAGAGCTCTGCGGCGCGCTCGGCGATGATGACGGGCGTGGCGAACGAGAGGAGGGCGCGTCGGATGCGGCCGAACCCCAGGTCTATCCCCCGCATGACGCTGCGCCGGAAGGACTCCTCGTCCCCGCGCGCCGGTCCCGCCATCTTCGCGGCGTCCCAGTCGACGACGTAGCGCGTGGGGTACCAGGACAGGGTGGTGAACGCGGGACCGGTCGTGGCCGCGCGTGTCTCTTCCGGCAGTCGCGCGGTGACGTCGCGCAGTCCCTCCTCTCCCCACACCTCGCGGACACCGCCCGCGACCGAGTGCAGGAGGGTCCCCCGGCTCATCGGCTCCGAAGAGGTGGGAATGGATGACCGAGGCATCGCCTCATCGAGTGTAGCGTGCCTCCCCCTCGACGATTGGCGCCGTGTAGACCGCGTTCAGCGCCTTCTCGATGAAGGAAGCGAACACCGGCATCATCACTCGATCGCGCATCCACATCCCCACCGGCCCAAGCTCCTTCAGGCTGCGCCGGTCGTTCTCGAATCCCTGCGCGACCATCTTCTCCGCGCGCCGGCGACGGAGTGATTCGAACCTCGCCATGACGTCCTCGATGGCTGTCGTCCGGTCCGACGCGAGCCTTCCGAAGAGCATCGCGTCCTCGAGCGCGAGCGATGCGCCCTGACCTCCGGCCGGACTCATGGCGTGCGCGGCGTCGCCGAGCAGCATCACGCGCCCGCGTCTCCACGTCGGCAGACTCGGGATGTCGTGGATGGGCGTGCGCAGCCACGCTTCGGTCGCGCCGATGAAGTCCTGGACCGGCGCGCTCCAGCCCCGATACCGCTCGAGCATCCGGTCGCGCAGGGCGTGGAAGGGCATGGTCATCAGCGCGGCGCGCTCGTCGGCGTCGGCCGCGTGCGCGTGGCACCACCAGCCCCACTGCGTCGCGCTCATCTTCGAATAACCGAGCTGGTAGCGCGGGCCGACCACGAAGGTGAGCCGCTCTGCGTCGTCGGCGTCAGCCGGTGGCGTCACGCCCTCGGCGCAGAAGCCACCGAGTGACACCATCGAAGTGTCCCGCGGCGTCGCGTGCTCCGGCAGGATGCACGCGCGCACCCGCGAGTGCACGCCATCGGCGCCGACGAGGAAGTCCCCGACCTCGGTGGTGCCGTCCTCGAAGGTCGCGACGACCTCTTTGCCCGCCTGGGTGATGCCGGTGAGGCGCTTCTCGTAGCGGACGTCGATGCCGCGCCGGCTCGTCTCGTCGCGCAGGACGCGGTGCACGATGGCCCGCAGGACGTTGACGGCGAAGCCCGAGCGCCCGGTGCGCACGACGCCGATGAGGCGCCCGTGATGGTTGCGGAACGCCATGTCGGCGCACCGATGGCCCTGGGCGAGCAGCGTCTCGGCGAGCCCGAGCTCCGCCAGCACGCGCAGTCCATTGGGCGCAATCTGGAAGCCGCCCCCGACGTCCTCGGTGCGGGGGTAGGCCTCGAGCACGACCGGCTCGATGCCGGCGCGGGCGAGGAAGAGGGCCGTGGCGGGACCGGCGATGCCGCCACCGATGACGAGGGCGCGTCGAGGTGTGTCGCTCATGGGGACGAAGATGCGTCCTACGAATCATGTGGGCCACTCATGATTCGTGATGCTAGGCAACACCATCATGAATCTGTCGTCGGTCGACCTGAACCTCTTCGTGATGCTGCACGTGGTGCTGGAGGAGCGCAGCGCGACGCGTGCGGCCAAGCGCCTCCACGTGACGCAGTCGGCGGTGAGCAACGCGATTGGGCGGCTGCGGGCGGTGCTCGGCGACCCTCTCGTCGTGCGTAGCGGGCGTGGCCTGGCGCCGACGCCGCGGGCCGAGGAGCTCGCGCCCTTCGTCGCCCAGGCCGTCGCGCAGCTGCAGCTGGCCATCGACCGCGGCGCGGCGTTCGTGCCAGAGGCGAGCGAGCGACGATTCACCCTCGCGCTGTCGGACAATCACCAGACGAGCGAGGCGGCGCGCATCACCGAGGTGTTCGCGCGCAAGCTGCCGAGGGCGACGCTCCGCTTCGTGAGCAACGACTACCTCATGGCGACCGACGGCCTGGCGACCGGCGACGTCGACGCGGCCATCGCGCCCTCGGTGATACAGGCGCCGGGCTTGCGCGGGAGACCGGTCTTCGAGGAGCAGGCGTGCTGGGTCGTGCGGCGCGATCACCCACGCGTACGCGGCAAGCTGACGCCGAAGCTCATCAACGAGCTGCCGCACATCGACGTCGAGGTGGTGCTCGGTCGCACGGGCGTGGGCCATCGGCTGGCCGAGCAGCACTGGAGGGCCGCGGGGCTCGAGCGCAAGGTCGCGATCAGGGTGCCTTACTTCACGACCGCCGCGATGATCGCCTCGCGCACCGACTGCATCGCGGGGCTACCGAGCCGCCTGGCCAAGGTGCTGTGCAAGCACCTGCCCCTCAAGGTCGCCTCGACGACCTTTCCGGCGCTGAAGATGGGCCTGTCGCTCGTGTGGCACGAGCGGACCGACGCCGACCCCGGGGGCCGTTTCTTCAGGGGCGTGGTTGCTGGAGCCGTCGGAGACTGAGTGCACGTAGGCTTGGGTCATGGCGGCACGACGCGTCCTGGCGCTCCTGCTCGTGGCTCCCGCCGTGGCGATCGCGCCGATCGTGTCGTGCGGCGGCTCGGCTCGCTCGTCGGGTCAGGACGGCGGCTCTCCTGATGCCTCCGGCGACGTCACTTCCCCCGGCCTGGACGCGCCCGAGGACGTCCTCCGCGACGCGGTGGGGGAGGGGGGCGGGAACATCGAAGGGGGTACGGTGGACGCACCGGTCTGCATGACCGATCTCTCCGACGTCGGGACGGGCGACTTCACCATTCGCTTCACGCTGACGACCAACGAAACGGGGATGACCCTCGCGCTCCTCAATCAACGACTGGGGTGCGATCAGATGTCGACCTTCTGGGACATCTCCCTGAGCCCGACCGGGAACGTCGTCGTGGCGACCGACGACAGCATCGCGGCCGATTACGTCACCGTGCAAGCAGGGAGTGCGCTGAACGACGGCAAGGCTCACCAGGTCGCGGTCATTCGCAGGGCCGGCAAGCTCTGGATCACGGCGGACGGCGCAGTCATCTCCCCCATGACGCCGGACGCCTACTTGTTCGCGACGTTCTCTTCCCTGGCTATCGGTACTTCCGCGTGCATGAGCGAGTCTCCTGCCGCGGCATATGCGGTCATCGCGAACGTGTGCCTCGCCGAACCCTGAGTCAGAGCTGGAGAGCGACGGCGATCCGGCCGGCGACGAACAGAAGGGCCGCTGCGGCGAATTGCGTGCGGCCAGGAGCCCTCATGCGAGCGTACTTGCGCAGGAGCGAGCCGGTGAACGGGCACGCCGCGATGCCCGAGAGCAGGGCGAACCAGCCGTTCGTCAGAGGCAGTGGCCCTCGCGCTACGAGCAACACGAGGCCGCCGCCGCCCGCGAGCACGGTCCACGTCCAGGCCAGGGCGAAGCAAAGGCCCTTCGGCAGATCCGGTGTCCTCAGCGGGGACTCCATCGATGCGCGGGATCTCTTCGTTCTCGAACCCCACCGAATTTCACTCATTTGGGGACCACTCACGGTTCATCGAGGAACCGGCACGCTCGGATGCGCACAATCTTCGCGGGCGGGTCGGGGAGGAGGGCCTGTCCCACCGGAAACGAGGGAAGGGATGACGCCCCTTCTCGAGAACCGGACGCCGATTCGTCCGCATCGCCCCCGACCTCGCGATCGTAGGGCGCGAGTTTGCGGAAATCGGCCACGAGTCACCCTCATTCGCGGACGATCTCGCGTCAATCGGGCACGAGTGAGCTTCGCTCGCGGGCGAGTCTGCGAAACTCGCGCGCCCGCGAGCGATGATCGCGCCCGAATGAGCGAAGATCGGGCCCGAATGAGCGATGATCGCGCCCGAATGAGCGACGATCGCGCCCGAATGAGCGACGATCGGGTCCGAATGAGCGAAGGTCGGGTCCGAATGAGCGAAGGTCGGGCCCGAATGAGCGACGATCGGGCCCGAATGAGCGATGATCGGGTCCGAATGAGCGATGATTGGGTCCGAATGAGCGATGATCGGGTCCGAATGAGCGAAGGTCGCGCCCGATGATCATGATCATCGCGGTCGATTGAGCGAGAGTTCGCGAGGATTGCTCGTGGATCGATCGCTCACGAGCGATGCTCGCGAGTAGAGATCTCTCATTCGCCGCCATCCGTGACGTGCGACTACCTGACTGCCCCACGTCCTCGGCCGTGTGGACGTTCCGGCTCGTCGATCAAGCATTGCGAGACCCCCCCGTCGCCAACCGACTGCTCGAGTGAGAGCACACAGCCCGACCGCGAGTGGTGGTTCACGTCGACGAGCATCTCCCCCGCGCCGTCTACGGCATCGAGCAAGCGCATCGCCGACTGTGCCACCGCATCGCTGCTCGGTGTGCTCGGGGTGGCCGATGGAGCATGCCCGCCTGCGCCACCCCCCAGGTCGGCCCGACGTCGTGGCCGCACCGTGAGCCGGTCGCCCGCATCAATCCGGTCGCGGAGCTCCCGGTAGAGGTCCGTCATGGCCTGCTCTCGCGTTCGGACGACCCCGCGACCCGACCCGAAGACGACGTGATACATCGCCTCCGTCGAGGCGTCCTGATCGCCCGTGAGGCAGTCTTGCGGGATCCACGAGCAGCTCGAGATGCTCATGGCGTGCGAGGCGCCCGACGCGGGTGCCCCGGCGTCGCTGGCGCTCTGCCGGAGCAGAGCATCCAGCGCGTCGGGCGCGGACGCGCCCGGCGTCGCCGGAGGCGCGGGCGGCGTCGCGGAGAAGTGCTGCTCGCACGCGCACATGGCGGCCGCCGCAGCGAAGATGAACGTCAGGCGAAGCATCGGGGGCTCGAAGCTACCTCCGTCCGTGCGGTCCTTGCCAGGCGCCCAAGCGGGGGTCAGATTGGTGCGCAGCCGGGGTGGACCATGAGGCCAATCGCTCTCTCTGTCGCATTCGCTCTGTCCGTCGTCGCGAGCGTCACGTTTGCTGACGACGGGGCCATCACGACACGGGCCCAGGCCGTCCAGGCGATGACGGAGATCGGCGCTCAAGCAGACGAGCAAACCGCGAGGTTCCAGCGCCTGGCGGGCGAGGCGCAGCAGCTCTCCACGCTCTACGCGGGGCTCGACGCGAAGGCGACGGCGCTCAGGCAGGCTGCCGCCAGCTGCGCAAAGGGCTGTTCGGATCGAGCCCAGACGCAGCTCCTGGCCGCGACCAGCGACATGCAACAGGCCCAGATGTCCTTCAACCTCCAGTACCTGCAGCTGCAGTCGCAGATGCAGAACGAGAACCGTCAGTACGCCGCGGTGTCGAGCATCCTGAAGGCCAAGCACGATTCGGTGAAGAACTCGATCTCCAACATCCGCTGAGCGCGCATGCGTGCACGAACGACGTTCGCACTCGGAATCGCGCTCTTCGCCTGCAGTCATGCGGAGCCGCCGCGCACGGCCGGTGTGCCGCTCGTGTCGAACAAGGTGGATCCCGACTGGTCGGATCCGGCCGAGTATCGAATCGACCGGCCCACCGAGGAGGCGGGCGAGAGAATCTTCGCGCGCACGGGCATCGGCGACCCCTATCGCACCGGCATTCCCTATCCGGTGTTCCTCGCCATGTTCGAGATGCACCCGGAGCTGCTCGGAGACTCGCCGCAGGCGCTCGCCTCGCGGTTCGGCTTCGCGATCCGCAAGACGGAGCCGGCGAGCGAGGACCGCGACGTCCGCGAGCACCTGCCGCTCGGCCTGCACCTGACCGACGACCCGAACACGCGCGTCCCGTTCGTCGTCCACAACTGCGCTCTCTGCCACGCCGACGTCGTCGCGTGGCCGGGCGGCGAGAAGCTCGTCATGGGGATGGGCAACCGGCGCATCCGCATCCATGCCTTCGAGGCCGCGCTGGCTAGAGTGGCGGGCTCGCCGGACTTCGACAAGGCCCACGTCGGCCCGGTCGCCGCGAGAATCGCCCGCGACAAGAGCATCCCGTGGTCGGCGGACTGGAGCGATCGCATGGTCGGCGCGACCGTCCGCGGGCTCAGGGCTCACTACGCCCCTCGCGCGACCCTTCTCGAGCGCACGAACGAAGGACTGCCCGGCCGCGTGGCGACCATCGAATCCTTCGCCGTGGAGCTCGGCCACCTCCTGGGTCGCGAGGTGCAGACCTCCGGCACCATCGGCTGGGCGAAGATCCCCGACACGATCGGTTTCGCCGAGAAGCGGACGCTGAGCTGGGATGGCGGAAGCGAGGGCCCGACCGACGCGCTCGTCGTCGATGCCGACATCGCGGCGGGCGTGCGGCTGGCGTGGTTCTACGGGCACCCCTTGCAGGGAGCGAGCCTCTCGACCTTCCTGCGTCACATGCCGCGCGACCTGCGCTTTCCCGGAAGGGTCGACCCGGCGCTGGCACGACACGGCAAGGCGACCTTCGAGCGCGCCTGCGCCCGCTGTCACGGGACGTACGAGGACGACGGGCGAGCCAGGAGCTACGTCGAGCAGGTGGTGCCCATCGACTACCTGGGGACGGACGCGGCGCGAGCGCTCGCCGTCACCGACGACTTCGTGGGCGCCGCGAACGACCCGCGTCTGGTCGGCGGGGGGCTCAAGCTGGTGACCACGCGCCGCACCTCGGGCTACGTGCCGCCGGTCCTGACGAGCATCTGGGCGCGGGCGCCCTACGGTCACGCCGGGCAGTGGCCGAGCCTCGCGGTGCTCGCGACGCCGCCCGCGCAGCGCCCCGTGCGCTTCGTCGTTCACGGCGAGGCGCCCCTGGATCTCGAGAAGGTCGGCCTTTCCGTGGGCGACCCGAGCGCGCCGCTCGGCGCGGGCGACTACCTCCAGAACGGAAGCCTGCCCGGCCTCCAGGTGACGGGGCACCCGTTCATCGCCGATCTCGGCCCGGACGAAGCGAAGGCGGTGATCGAGTACCTGAAGACGCTCTAGTTGCGCCGGCCGATGGAACACCGATCGCATCGGCGGCGCGCATGGCAACTCAATCCCAGCCCCAACCCCAGGCGGACGGAAACCTCTACGACGTCGAGCAGGTCCGTCGCGAGGCCAAGGAGTCGATGCTCAAGGGCGCGGTCACGGCGGACTATCCGCTCGACCTGCAGCGCGCCCACCAGCTGATGAACGAGGCGCTCGCAGCGGAGATCCTGTGCGTGCTCCGCTATCGCCACCACCAGATCGTCGCCAAGGGGATCGACTTCCCGCAGGTCGCGGCTCAGTTCGCGGAGCACGCCGACGACGAGCAGCGCCACATGATGGCCATCGCCGAGCGGATCGACGAGCTCGGCGGCGATCCAGACTTCAACCCGTCCACGGTGACGGCCCGCGCCTCGACCGAGTACGGCACGAGCGACGTCCTGTCGCGAATGATCGAGGAAGACCTCGTCGCCGAGCGCGTGGTCATCGAGATCTACCGCCGCCTCGTCCGGTGGTTCGGCAACGACGATCCCACGAGCCGCCGCATGTTCGAGAAGATCCTCGAGGACGAGGAGGAGCACGCCAACGATCTCTCGGACCTGCTGGCCGCCGTCGACCCTCGCTCGGAGCCCAGCCGCTGACCGGGGAATCCCGGGAGCTGTCGCCTCAGTGGGGCGCCGTGCAGTCGTGACCACCCCAGAAGCGGAGCGTGTAGACGGCGCCGCCGTGGGTCGTCACAGAGAACTCGTCCGCGTCTCCGGCCGCGAGCATCGCCTCGGGATAGCGCCGCTCCGTGAGGAGGTCCGCGTCGCTGTAGACGCGCACGACGTACGAGTCGCCCTCGGCCCCCTCGCTGAAGTTGAAGTCGCCGACGTGAGCCTCCGGGTCGGCACCGCTGCCCGAGCTCGGGAGGGTCACGTCCGAACAGCCGCTCCCAGCGGGCACCAGGGTCTGGCCCTGGTGGAGGTATTCGGCCTCGTTGAAGACGTACTTCTCTCCCGACGAGCACGACGCCAGCGCGAGGCAGGCCGCGCCGAAGGTCGCGCTCGCGACGAGCCGTAGGGTGCTGTCGTAGGCCATGGATGTCCTCGCCGGTCACCTCAACATGGCCCCCGGCGCAGCCGCTCGCAAGACGGATCGCCTAACGTAGGAGCGTGAGCGAGGGGCGGGGCAGGTTCTTCAAGATCCGGGTCGCCGTTCTCCTCGCGATCCTGGTCGGCGTGCTCCTGTACGCGTGGCGCGACGTGAGATCGCGACGCGCGCGCAAGGACTGGGACCGCCCGCTCTACGTGGCCGTCGTGCTCCTCGAGGTCGCTCCGCTGGACCCGCAGGCCGTGAGCACGCTGCGCGAGAGGCTCGGCACACTCGACGAGAAGCTCGCCGAGCAGATGCGCCGGTATCGCAGTAGCTCGAACCACCCGTTCGCGTTCGCATTCTTCGGGCCGGTGCCGGTCGAGCGGCCTCCGCCGCAGCTCGGCGGTGAGGGCGCGACGGAGGCTGCGAAGCAGAGTTACGAGGCGTGGAGCTACCTGTCGCACGTCGACGCTGCGGCGAAGCTCGACGCGTCGCTCTTCGACACGCGCATCTACGTCGCGGCACGGCCTCCCACCAACGCGGCGCACGAGATGGTCGAGGGCTCGAGCGAGCAGGACGGACGCATCGGCGTCGTGACCGTGGAGCTCGACGCATCGATGGCGGACCTGACGTCGTTCGTCATCGCGCACGAGCTCCTCCACACGCTCGGCGCGAGCGACAAGTACGACGCGAGCGGCCACGCCCTCGTCCCCGACGGCCTCGCGGAGCCGGCTCGCGATCCTCTCTACCCGCAGCGCTTCGCGGAGGTCATGGCGCGGAATCGCCCCGTCGCGCCCGGCGTCGAGAAGGTGCCTGCGACGCTCGACGAGCTGGCGGTCGGCCCCGCGACGGCGCGCGAGATCGCGTGGTGACGATCAGCCGCGCCTGTGAACCATGAACGTATGTCGCCCGGCGATCGCGGGGATCCACCGGCCCGTGGGCTGCTGGAAGACGAGGCGGAACTTCGTCCAGAGCACGCCGGCGGGGAGCCGGAAGCGCGAGACGGGGTGAAACCCGAAGCGCGCGAAGTACTGGGGCTTCGCAGTCGCCAGCCAGAGCTGAACGTCTGAGTTCGTCCGCACCGCTTGGGCGATGCATTCGCTCATCAACCGACTGCCGACGCCCTGGCCTTGCAGCTCGGGTGAGACTGCGACTGCGAGGATCTCGGCGTTCCCCCGAGAGTGCCAGTGCAGCGCTGCGCAACCCGTGACCGCGCCGTCTTCGCCGGTCGTGACGAAGAAGTCGGCCAGCGTCTTTCTGACCTGGTGTTCGGGTTGCTGGAACAGCGACTTGTCGTCCTGGTTCGAGCGAAGCACTCGAAGGATCGAGGCAACGTCGGTCTCGGCGGCTCGCCTCAACTCGAGCTCCGGCGGATACCGAGTTGCGTCATCCGCGATCGCAGTGTGCTCGGCGCGACACCCAGGATGGTCGCCGCGCCGCTCTTGCCCTCGATCACCCACCCCGCGCGCTCGAGGACCCTCATGATGTGGGCGCGCTCGACGGATTCGAGCGTTCCCTCTGCGACATGGCTCGCCGCGCCGGAGTCCGCCACGCCGACGGCCGGCCCAGCGAGGGGCGGCAGGTCGTCTTCGCCGAGGACCGTGCCGGTGCTCACGATCGCGGCCCGCTCGATCACGTTGGCGAGCTCGCGCACGTTGCCGGGCCAGGAGTAGGCGAGCAAGCGGTCCATCGCGCGCGGGGCGATGTCCGTCAGTGGCTTGCCCAGACGACGCGCGTGCTGCCGGAGGAAAGCTCCGGCCAGGGTCGCGCAATCGCTGCGGCGCTCCCGGAGCGGTGGCACGTGAATGGTGAAGACCGCGAGCCGGAAGAAGAGGTCCTGCCGGAAGCGTCCCTCCTCGACGGCCTTGGCGAGGTCGCGGTTGGTCGACGACACGATGCGCACGTCGACGCGCACGGGCCGCGTCCCTCCGAGCCTCTCGAACTCCTGCTCCTGCAACACGCGAAGCAGCTTCGGCTGGAGCTCGAGGGGCAGCTCGCCCACCTCGTCGAGGAGCAGCGTCCCGCCGTCGGCGAGCTCGAAGCGCCCGAGACGGCGCTGGACGGCGCCGGTGAACGCACCCTTCTCGTGCCCGAAAAGCTCGCTCTCGACGAGCGAGGGCGTGAGGGCTGCGCAGTTGACCCGCACCAGGGGCCCCGACCGACGCGCTCCGAGCTCGTGCAGCGCGCGGGCCACGAGCTCCTTGCCCGTCCCGGTCTCTCCTTGAACGAGCACCGTCGTCGTGGTGGGCGCGACCTTCCGGACCTCGGCGAGCGTGGCGCTCATCCCGTCGCACTGGCCCAGCATCGTCGCCGCGTCGGCGTCGCTGCCGGCCACCTCGCTCCGCAGGTAGGCGTTCTCGGCACGGAGACGTTCCTCGAGCACGCCGACCTTCGCGAACAGACGGGCGTTCTCGATGGCGATGGCGGCCTGTCGCGCGAAGAGAGACATCCGGGCGCGCTCGTCCTCGGTGAGCGGCCTGCGGGCGAAGGTGGCGAGGACCCCCTGCAGCGAGCCGCGAACCGTGAGCGGCCACCCGGCGAAGGAGACGAGCCCGTTCGCGCGCGCCCATGCCTGGTCGGCGATGCGATCGTCGTTCGCGACGTCGTTCGTCGCGAGCGCCTCTCGCGTTTCGGCGATGCGGCCGATCTTGCGCGTGCCGATCGGGACGCGCGCGTAGGTCCCGTCGATGCGCGTGGACAGACCCGAGCTCGCGCGAAGGTGCAGGACGCCGTCGCCGGCCTCCGCCAGCCAGACGCGAGCGAGGGCGACGCCGAAGTCCTCGACCAGCCCCCGCGTGATGCTCTCGAGCACCGCCCCGAGGTCCAGGGTGCTCG
>DATJYG010000864.1:0-11527 GCA_035499695.1 Polyangiaceae bacterium | reverse complement strand
TGTCGTAGCCGATGACCTCGTTGAGGGCGGTCACGAGCATCAGCGTGTTCTCCAGGTGACGCGCGATGACGTCGCGGTTCGGCTCCATTCCGGCAATGCAATTGCTCTCGAAGCTGAGGCAAGCATCGGCCAAGAGAGCTGCGCGCTGCTCGCCGACGCGTGCCACAGCTTCGTCGACAACTGCGTCGTCGGAATCGAGGCGAACCGCGACGTCATCGCGCGACACGTCGAGAACACGCTGATGCTCGTGACCGCCCTCAACGAGGTGATCGGATACGACAACGCCGCGAAGGTCGCGAAGCTCGCGCACGCCAAGAACATCACGCTGCGCGCCGCCGCCGCGGAGCTCGGGCTCGTGAAGCCCGAGGACTTCGACAAGTACGTGCGCCCCGAAAAGATGGTGTCCCCGGGCTGATTGCAACATTCCAGCCCCCTTGCGCAGCGACAGCGACGCAGGGTGTGCGTGGATGGTCGCCAATTCATCCGCGTGAATCGCGGCTTTTTCATCGCTGCTTGTATCTGCTCGCGGCGTGTCGCTTTTCCTTTGAACGCCCCCGACTCGCTCACTACGGCTTGACCTCGTAGGAGGCTCGCCATGTCGGAGCTGCGTCGTCTGTGGAAGGCCACGCTGACCTTGGGGGCGGTCGCTGCGCTGGGGGCGTGCATGACCACCACGCCCAACGGGTTCATGTCCGACGGGACCGGAGGCGGGGCCCCCGGTATCGACCAGAAGCTCTACACCGACGTCTGCGGGCGCATCCGCCCGGGGGGAGGCGGCTTCAGGTGCTACGCGAAGGTCATCATCAACCCCGACGGCACGGTGAAGACCGCCGCCACGCCGCAGGGCTACGGCCCGTCTGACCTGCGCTCCGCGTACGGCCTGCCGGCGAGCGGCGGAAACGGACGCACCATCGCCATCGTCGACGCGAACGACGATCCGACCGCCGAGGCGGACCTCGGCGTCTACCGCTCGACGTACGGCCTGTCGGCGTGCACGACCGCCAATGGCTGCTTCAAGAAGGTCAACCAGAGCGGCCAGGCGTCGCCGCTGCCGGCGACCGACACGGGGTGGGCCGGCGAGATCTCCCTGGACCTCGACATGGCGAGCGCCGCGTGCCCCGACTGCAAGATCCTGCTCGTCGAGGCCAACAGCGCGACGGACGCCGACCTGGGCACCGCCGTCAACACGGCAGCGACGCTGGGCGCTTCGGCCATCAGCAACAGCTACGGCGGCAGCGAGGACTCGTCGGTCACCAGCTCGTCGAGCCAGTACTACAACCACCCCGGCATCCTCGTGACGGCGAGCTCCGGCGACCAGGCGTACGGCGCCGAGTTCCCGGCGACCTCGCAGTACGTTCTCGCCGTCGGCGGCACGACCCTCAGCAAGGCCAGCAACGCGCGCGGGTGGACCGAGTCGGCGTGGAACAGCGGCGGCAGCGGCTGCAGCGCGTACATCGCGAAGCCGAGCTGGCAGACGGACACCGGCTGCAAGATGCGCACGGAGGCGGACGTCTCGGCCGTCGGCGACCCGAACACCGGCGTCGCCGTCTACCAGACCACCGGCGCCAAGGGGTGGGCGGTGTACGGCGGGACGAGCGTGGCGTCGCCCCTCGTGGCGAGCATCTTCACGCTCCTCGACCTCGACGCGGGCGGGCCGTCGTGGGTCTACTCGCACACCTCGGACTTCTACGACGTGACCTCCGGCAGCAACGGCAGCTGCAGCCCGTCGTACCTCTGCACCGCGGGTACCGGCTACGACGGGCCGACGGGTTGGGGCACGCCGAACGGCGCCGTGCTCTCCGGATCCGGCGGTGGATCGAGCAGCAGCAGCGGTAGCTCCAGTGGCAGCTCCAGTGGCAGCTCCAGCGGGAGCAGCAGCGGCTCGAGCAGTGGGAGCAGCAGCGGCAGCTCGAGCGGCTCCAGCAGCGGTAGCTCCAGCGGCAGCTCGAGTGGCAGCTCCAGCGGGAGCAGCAGCGGGAGCTCCAGCGGCAGCAGTGGCGGCGGCGGCACGTGCGCACACGCGGTGTGCTCGCAGGGGTCGGCGCTCAAGTCGTCGTGCAGCACCTGCGCGGGCGAGGTGTGCGCCCACGACCCGTACTGCTGCAACACGCTCTGGGACGGCATCTGCGTGAGCGAGGTCCCGACCTACTGCGGCCAGTCGTGCACCGGCGGCGGAGGAGGTTCGAGCAGTGGTGGCTCGAGCAGCGGAAGCGGCAGCAGCAGCAGCGGTGGCGGCGGCGGCGGAAGCTGCGCTCACTCCGTCTGCAGCTCGGGCTCGAAGCTCACCTCGACGTGCAGCACGTGCTCGGGCGACGTGTGCGCGCACGACCCGTACTGCTGCTCGGTGCTCTGGGACAAGATCTGCGTCAGCGAGGTCCCCTCGTACTGCGCCGCAGGCACCTGCCCGTGACGCGCATGTCTCCGGACGAGCCGCCTGGTTCACGGATTGCGTGACCAGGCGGCGAGGAGACGTGCGATGAAGCACCCGAAGAGGACCCCGCAGCACGGCCGCGTCTATCGCGTCCGTAGCGTCGACGGCGGCTGGGAAGTGTTCGACCGGGACGACCACCGCGCGTCCGAGCGGATGCGCGCCCAGGCTGATGCGGTGGCACACGCCAAGGAGCTCGCACGCCGCGACGGGAGCGCCCAGATCATCGTCTACGACCCCGATGGCAAGGTCGTGAGCGAGTTCTTCTACCAGCGCGACGAGCGACCCGCCCTCGCCTACGACGACAGCACGCGGACGACGGCCGCCTCACACGCCGCGACCGCCGGCGAGACCGTCCGCGATCCGCGAGCAGGCCGCTGAGGTCACCCGGCCCACTGCACGTCGACGCTCGTGAAGCCGAGTGAGCGCATGAGGCCCCGCACGGTCCGCTCGGCGTTGGCCTTTGCGCGCGCGAGGATCCCCTCGTCGATCGCCGCCTGGCGCATCTGCTTCTCCGCCTCGCTCCGGGCCAGGCCCTCGAGCTTTTCGTTGCGCGACGCGAGGACGTCCGTCCGGCGCTCGTACACGTGAGTCTGCGCTTCGTCGAGCGAAGCGGAGAACACCTCCGGCGCGGGCATGTTCACGCGCACGCTGTGCGTCGCGTCGTCTGCCCGCACGGCAGCGTCGGACAGGTTCGAGAGGTCGACGCCTGCCACGACGTCGCCGACCGCCACGAGCAGGATCGCGTCTTTCGCCTCGACGAGACCGAAGAGCTTCGACTGCGCGTCGGTCAGCTCGACGACTTTCTCGACGTGGAAGCTCGCACTCTCCAGGCGCGACAGATCGCGCACCGCGAGGACGACCGTGGGCGTCGCCCGCATGCCGGGGGCAGAACCGGTGCCCTGGGGCGCCCTCGTGCCGAGATAGAACGCGCCGCCCACGCACGCGACGAACAGCGCCGCTGCTCCCACACGCACCGCCAAGGCCGACTGCGTCACGCGTGAAGGATAGACCCTGCGATGGGCAGCCGGCGCATCCATGCATCGAGCGCGTCGACGAGCGCGACGAGCTTCGGGTGATCGTCCAGCATCCACTCGGTGTGGCCGGCGTCCGGTACCCAGTGCATGTGCTTCGGCCCCGGGTACCGCTCGAAGAGCGAACGGGCCTCTTCGGGCGGGTGCAGCGCGTTGCGATCGCCGTGTGCGAGGAAGAGTGGAATCCGCGCGAGGTGGTCGAGGCACGCCTCCGGCTTCAACCGGAGCAGCGAGTCCGCGAAGCTCGGGTAGACGCGGCGGCCGAACTCGGGATTCTTGGCGAGCACATCGTCGCAGTAGCCCTTCGTCTCCGGGTCGAGCGGGTAGATGTCGAACGGCTCGACCAGGCGCGACTCGCCACCGCCGACGAGGCGTGCGCGCTCCTCGTCCAGCCATGCGCGGAACGCGCGGTAGCCGTCCTCGCCACGGACCGCGCGTTGCACCCGAACGGCGTCGGCTATCGGGTTCATGACGACGAGCGCGTCGATGCCTTCGGCGATGCGCGCCGCCTCGAGGACGAGGGCCCCGCCCATCGCCCATCCCGAGAGCACCAGAGCGCGCGGCTTCACGACGGACCGGACGAAGCGCACCGCGTTCGCGATGTCGCGGATCTGCTCCTCGACGTGGACGGCTCCTCGCGTCCCCTCGCTCGCCGCGAAGCCGCGATAATCGAAGCCGAAGCAGGTGTAGCCGCGCGGTGTGAGCGCCCGCGCGAAGCGCGCCGGGTGGGTCGCGTTGAATCCCTGGAAGCCCGAGCACGTGACGACCGCCGGAAGCGCCTCGTCCGCAGAGTCCACGCGGTAGATGGAGGCGTCGAGCTTCAACCCGTCACTGTAGAATGCGACCTTCTCTTCTCTCACGGCATGCACATCCTAGATTCGCAGGTGCACGTTTGGGGCGACGATTCGCCCGCACGGCCGTGGCCGCCGGGTCGCGCCGCGCAGGCGCATCGCGTGCCCGCCGTCGGAGCGGACGAGATGGTCGCTGCGATGGATCGCGCCGGCGTCGCGCGCGCCGTCATCGTGCCGCCATCGTGGGAAGGCGATCGCAACGACGTCGCCCTGGCCGCCGCGGCGAAGTACCCGGGCCGTTTCTCGGTGATGGGTCGCATCCCGGTCGAGACCCCTGCAGAGGCGCATCGGCTGCGCGCGTGGCGCGACCAGCCGGGAATGCTCGGGGTGCGGGTGACGCTGCACCGCGCACCCTGGCTGGAAGCGTTCGACGCGGGGGCGGTCGACTGGTTCTGGGGCGAGGCCGAGAGCGCCTCGTTGCCCGTGATGGTCTATGCGCCGCGGCGTGCGCGATCCCTCGGCAGCGTGGCGGAGCGACACCGCGGGCTCGAGATCGTCGTCGACCACCTCGCCATTCCTGTCGAGATCGCCGGCGACGCTGCGTTCGCAGAGCTCGACGATGTGCTGGCCCTGGCGCTGCACCCGAACGTCGCCGTGAAGGTGTCGGCGCTCCCCTGCCACTCGCGCGAGCGCTACCCCTTCCGTGACCTGCACGTGCACCTGCGCAGGGTGTTCGATGCGTTCGGCCCGTCGCGCATGCTCTTCGGGAGCGACTACTCGCGCCTGCCGTGCTCGTACGAGGACGCGATTCGCCTTTTCACCGAGGCGCTCGAGTTCCTCTCGCCTGCCGACCGCGAGGAGATCATGGGAGCGGCGGCGGCGCGCTGGTTGGGGCTGTCGTGAGGGGGTGGGTCGCGGCAGCGCTGCTGCTCACGGTGGTCGCGGCGTGCACCGCGGGGGGAACGAACGAGCACGTCGTCGTGGGGTCCAAGGCCTTCCCCGAGTCGTGGATCCTCGGGGAAGCGGCGTCGATGCTCGCGAGGACCGCGGGAGCGGAAGTGGACCACCGCCAGAACCTCGGCGCGACCGAGATCACGTACGCGGCCCTGCGCTCGGGCGCCATCGACGTCTATCCCGAGTACACGGGGACGATACGCGAGGTGCTGCTTCACGGGGCGGGAGGGTCGAGCCTCGAGTCCCTGAGGAGCGAGCTCGCTCGCAACGGCGTCGGCATGTCGGACCCGCTCGGGTTCGACAACTCGTATGCGCTGGCGACGACCGCAGCCGACGAGCAGCGCTCGGGGCTGCACGCCATCTCCGACCTGCGCCGTCTGCCCGACCTGCGCATCGGGTTCAACCACGAGTTCCTCGGCCGCCCCGACGGGTGGCCCGGCCTGGTCGCGCGCTACGGCCTGTCCATGCGCGACGTGCGAGGCGTGCAGCACGAGATGGCACTCGATGCGCTCGCGCACGGAGAGCTCGACATCACGGACGTGTACACGACGGACGCCCAGATCGAGCGTCTCGGCTTGCAACTGCTCGACGACGATCTGGGCTTCTTCCCACGGTACGAGGCGGTCCTCCTCTTCCGGGCCGACCTGCCGACGCGCGCGCCGCACGCGTACGCCGCCATGATGCGGATGACGGGGCACGTCGACGCGGCAGCCATGCGTCGCGCGAATGCCCGGCTGGTCCTGGATGGTCGAAGCGTGCAGGAGGCGGCCCGCGGTCTGCTCGCCGACGCCCTCGGTCGCGACGTCCTCATTCCCGCGGCCGATTCGCCCGCGCGCGAGATCGCCCGCAACACGTGGAAGCACGTGCAGCTCGTGCTCTTCGCGCTGCTGGCGTCCATCGCCATCGGCGTACCGCTGGGGGTGGCGTCGGCTCGATCGCGCGTGCTGGGCGCGATCGTCACCTCGGCGGCCGGCGTGGTGCAAACGGTTCCGTCGCTCGCACTGCTGGCGCTGCTCGTGCCCCTCCTCGGCATCGGGGCGAAGCCGGCCCTCACGGCGCTGGTGCTCTACGGCCTGCTGCCGATCGTCCGCGGCACCCAGACCGGACTCACGACGATCCCCGCGAGCATCGCCGAGTCGGCCGAGGCCATCGGACTGCCGCCGCGGGCACGGCTGTTTCGAGTGTTCCTGCCGATCGCATCACCCCACGTGCTGGCGGGCATCCGGACGAGCGCCGTCATCGCGGTGGGGACGGCGACGCTCGCGGCCCTCGTCGGCGCCGAAGGCCTCGGAGGGCCCATCCTGCAGGGCATCGCCCTGCGAGATCCCTCGCGCGTCCTCTCGGGAGCGGTACCGGCGGCGCTTCTCGCGCTGGTGGTCGATGGCGCGTTCGCGCTCGCTTCGCGGGTCCTCGTCCCGGTGGGCCTTCGCCTGTCGCCCACGCCCAAGTAGGTGGCGTAGCATCGCCAGCGTCCTCCGGAGGGGATGCCATGCGCGCACGGCTGGGATTCGGGGTTCTCTTCTTCTTCGCTTGCTCGAGCAGCTCGTCGTCGACGACGACCAGCGGCTCGAGCACGCACGACGCCGGGGCCGGCGACGTGGCGCATCCGGTCGATGCGAGGGCCGAGGCCGAGGCCGCGTCCAACGCTCCTCCCCTCGACTGCTCGCAAGACGACCCGGACTGGCCGACGTACAACCATGACGTCTGCAACTCGCGCGCGCCCAGCACGGCCGGCGGCATCTCGACGCAGACCGCGGCCAAGCTCGCGGTCAAATGGACCTACGCCGCAGCCGGCGAGGTGACGATGACGCCTGCCGTCGTCGGCAATGCCGTCTACGTGGGCGACTGGGGCGGTACCCTCGCGAGACTCGACGCGACGACCGGACAGCCCGTGTGGTCCAAGTCGGTCGCCGACCTGGCTGGGTGGGGACCGACGGGCGACGCGGGGGACGCCGGCGGGCCGCCGGACCCGGTCCTGGTGCGCGCCACGCCGCTCGTCACCAGCAGCGCCGTCGTCTTCGGCGTCACGCGCGACGGCTTCTCGTCGACTCAGTCGCTCGCCTACCTCGTCGCGGTCGACCCCAACACCGGCGCCCTTCTGTGGAAGACCCTTCTCGACGACCACCCGGCGGCGGTCATGACTGGCTCGCCCGTCCTCGAAGGCAGCCGGATCTTCGTCGGTGTCTCGTCGCTCGAAGAGGCCATCACGCTGCTGAACCCCAGCGCGAAGTGCTGCACGTTCCGCGGCAGCGTCGTCGCGCTCGACGCTGCGACCGGCCAGATCGTCTGGAAGACGCCGATGATCGACGACGCGACCTACTTCCAGAGCGACGGCAAGACACCGGCCGGCTACGCCGGCGCCGCCGTGTGGAGCGGCGTGCCCACGGTCGACCGGCACAGGCAGCGTCTCTACGTCACGACCGGGAACAACTACGCGATGCCCAGCGGCGTCTCGTCGCCGCCCGCGGGCGATCACGTCGAGTCGATCATGGCGCTCGACATGGCGACTGGCGCGATCGTCTGGGCGCGCTCGATGACGACCGGCGACGTGTGGACCTTCACGGAACAGAGCGGTCCCGACTACGACTTCGGCTGCGGCGCCAACCTGTTCCAGGGCTCCGTCGGCGGCGTCACGCGAGACCTCGTCGGCGCCGGCCAGAAGAGCGGCACCTATTGGGCGCTCGATCCGGACACGGGCGACACCGTGTGGAAGACCAAGGTCGGCCCCGGAGGCCATCTCGGAGGCATCCACTGGGGCACGGCGTACGACGGCGCACGCCTCTACCTGGGCGTGAACGACAACGAAGGCTCCTCCTACGCGCTCCAGGGCTCCGGCTCGCAGTCGGGCCAGAGCGTGACCACCGGGTCGTGGGGCGCTCTCGATCCGACGAGCGGCGACGTGCTCTGGCAGATCGCCGACCCCGCGTTGCCCAAGCCGCTGAACGGCGCCAGCGTCAATGGCCCCGTCACGGTCGTCGGTGGGGTGATGTTCGCTGGCTCGATGGACGCGCAGGGCACGATGTACGCGCTCGACGCGAAGACCGGCGCGGTGCTCTGGTCCTTCGCAGCGGGCGGCACGGTGTACGGCGGTCCCGCGGTCTCCGGAGGCGTCGTCTACTGGGGCGCCGGCTACCCGCTGGGGAGGCTCGGCTTCGGCTCGAGCGCGAAGAAGCTCTACGCCTTCGCCCCCCAGTGAGGCGCACGCGGCGCGCGGCTCACACTGCGGCCGCCGGCAGGGTGAAAGAGAATTCGCTTCCCTCTCCGGGCCTGCTCTTCGCCTCGACGCGTCCGCCTTGACGCTCGACGAGCCCGCGCACGATCGCCAGGCCGAGGCCCGGGCCGTCTCGCGGCGAGCGGCGGGCGTTCGCGGCGCGATCGAAGATGTCCGCCAGCCGGTCGGGCGGGATGCCCTTGCCCGTGTCGCGCACGGAAACGCGGATTCCTCCGTCGGCGCGGGCCAGCGAAATCGTCACGGACCCGCCCGCCGGCGTGAACTTGAGCGCGTTGCCCACCAGCTTGCCGACGATGTCCACGACCCGCGCCCTGTCGCACAGGGCAACGCACGAGGGAGACCCGGAAGGCATGTCGAGCTCGAATCTCAGTTGTTTCTCGCGGGCTTCCGCCTCGATCGCCGTCGCCATCGCCTGGAGCACAGCCCCCACGTCGCACGGGCGTACCTCGAGCGGCAGCGTGCCTGCCTCGAGCTTCGCGAGATCGTGGAAGTCGGTGACTATGCGGGACATTCGGTCGGCAGAGCGGGCGATGGCCTCGATCACTCGCCGGGCTGCCGCGTCTTCTGTCGGGATCGTCTTCTTGAGGAAGCCGGCCCCCATCACGATGGACGCCAGGGGATCTTTCAAGTCGTGGCAAATGATGGCGATCAGGTCCTTGTCGACGGGCTTGCCCTCGAGCCGCGCGATGGCTTCGTCGAGCTCGCGCGAGAGCCTTCTCGCCACGACCGCCTCCCCCGCCTCGACCGTGTCGGCCCTGTCCAGAGCGGCGCGCGCCTGGCGCAATGCTGGGAGTAAGGAGGGGCGCATGGTGGAGGTGAATCTTGCATCGCGAATCGGACGGTCAAGTACGGCCGGGGGTAGCGAGCCACGCGAGGCCGCCATACATTCGACACCTCCCGTACCCCCTAGCGAGCTCATGGACCGCCGCATCCTCATCATCGACGACGACCGCAGCCTCTGCGAAGTGCTCGAGACGGAGCTCACACAGCGCGGATACCAGCCGAGCTGGGTGGCCACGCCGCAGGAGGCGCTCGCGAGATTCGAGCGCGAGGACTTCGACCTGGTCATCACCGACGTGAACCTGGCCGGCATGAACGGCGTCGAGCTGTGCCGCCAGCTGGTCGCGCGACGCGAGGACATGCCCGTCATCGTCATCACCGCGTACGGCAACATGGAGACGGCCATCGCGGCCATTCGCGCCGGCGCGTACGACTTCGTCAACAAGCCTTTCGACGTCGACGAGCTCGCCCTCACGATCGAGCGGGCGCTCAAGCACCGAGCGCTCCGCGAGGAGGTACGCCGGCTTCGCAAGGCCGTGGACGGCACGCAGCGCTTCGAGGACATCCTCGGCAACAGCGCGGCGATGACGAAGATGTGCGAGCTCGTCACGCGCGTCGCCGACACCGAGACGACGGTGCTCGTCACCGGCGAGAGCGGGACCGGCAAGGAGCTCGTCGCCAAGGCCCTGCACGGCAAGAGCGGCCGGCGCGACGGCCCGTTCGTCGCGATCAACTGCGCAGCCATGCCCGAGTCGCTGCTCGAGAGCGAGCTTTTCGGGCACACCAAGGGCGCCTTCACCGACGCACGCACGGCCCGCCCGGGCCTCTTCATCAAGGCGAGCAAGGGGACGCTCTTCCTCGACGAGATCGGCGAGATGCCGGCCGGCATGCAGGCGAAGCTGCTCCGCGCCCTGCAAGAGCGCACGGTGCGACCCGTCGGCGGGGACCAGGAACAGCCGTTCGACGCGCGCATCATCGCCGCGACCAACCGCGACCTCGAGACCGAGGTCGCCGAGCGACGCTTCCGCGAGGACCTCTTCTATCGCATCAACGTCGTGCGCATCCACGTTCCGCCGCTCCGAGCGCGCGGCAGCGACATCCTGGTCCTCGCCCAGCATTTCCTCGAGCGTTACGCCGCGCAGAGCCGCCGGCCGGTGGTGGGCATGACCAGCGCCGCGGCCGACCGGCTCCTGAACTACTCGTGGCCCGGCAACGTGCGCGAGCTCCAGAACTGCATCGAGCGTGCGGTCGCGCTCGCGCAATTCGACCAGATCGGCGTCGACGACCTGCCGGACAAGATCAAGGACTACCGGACGGCGCGCATCAACCTCGAGTCGAACGATCCGTCCGAGCTGCTGTCGATGGAAGAGGTCGAGCGGCGTTACATCCTGCGCGTTCTCGAGGCGGTCGGCGGCAACAAGACGCTGGCGGCTCAAGTCCTCGGGTTCGACCGCCGTACCCTCTACCGCAAGCTCGAGCGCGTCCGCGATCCGTTGACCGATCCGCGACCGCCGAGCAGCGATCGGATGGGGGCCGCCCGCGACGAGGGTGCCAAGAGCGGTTCTGGCTCCTGATGCAAAGAACCCGGCGGCGAGAGCGCCGCCGGGTCTTCGTCGTCCAGTGCAGGCCTCTCAGGTCTGCACGTTCACGCGGCCCTGCTCCGGCGCTGCGTTGATGAGGCCCTGCTTTCGCGCCTCGACCTTCATCTTCTCGCGCATCTGATCGATTCGATCGCTCACACCCTGTCGCAGCCGCCTCCCGGATGACGGCGCGAACATCAGACCCACGCACGCTCCGATCGCCGCGCCGAACGCCACCAGCCCCATCGCCGGCAGGACGATGCCGAGGACAGAGCGGCGCCGCCGTAGCCCCATGAGCCCGAGCGCGTCGTTGATGTCGTAACTCGAGAACTTGCGCATCCTCATCTGTCCCTTCTCCTCTCGTCGTCTAGAGCACCTGCTTCAGCACTTCGCGCACGACGTGCCTGGACGCGGCGGCCAGGAACAGCCGCCCCAGCCGGAAGGAGAGCCCACCGCCGACGATGAGCCCCACGACGACGGCCGCGGCCACGGCGGTCAGCGGCCGCTCGTGCACGCGCCGCTGCACGGCGCGCGCGATGGCCCAGAGCGGCCTCGCCCGACCGTCGAAGACGAGCGCCGGCGACGGCGCGGGCTCCCGCGGCATCGCACGATGCCGGCCGATGGGTGGTGCGGCGCTCGGGGCCGAAGCGGTCGTCGTGGTCATTGCGCGTCGTCTCCCCGTGCGACGCGCATGCCGCGCGGCTATCCCCGCTTCGCACATCGCGTGC
>DATJYG010000863.1:0-6668 GCA_035499695.1 Polyangiaceae bacterium | reverse complement strand
GCGATGTTCGAGGCACTGGTCGCCACCGGTGAGGCGGTCGCAGCCGACCGCCGCGTCCGGGCGGTCGTCCTCTCCGGCGAAGGTCCGGCGTTCTGCGCAGGCCTGGACTGGAAGTCGTTCCTCGCCGACCGCGAGGGATCGCAGGCGCTGCTCGCGCGCGACGTGGCGCGGTCGCCCGCGAACCTGGCGCAGCGTGCATGCTGGGTATGGACCGAGGTCCCCGTACCCGTCATCGCGGCGGTTCACGGGGCCGCGCTCGGTGGCGGTCTGCAGCTCGCGCTCGCGTGCGACATGCGCCTGGTCGCGCCGGACGCGACGCTCTCGGTGATGGAGATCCGCTACGGCCTCGTTCCGGACATGACGGCCTCGCAGACGCTGCTCCGCCTCGTGCGCCCCGACGTGGCGAAGGAGCTGATGTTCACCGGAGCCGTCGTGACCGGGGAGCAGGCCGTTCGCATCGGCCTGGCGACGCGCGTGTGCTCGGATCCCGTCGCCGAGGCCGGAGAGCTGGCGCGCACGATCGCCGCGCAGTCTCCGGACGCGATAAGGGCGGGCAAGAAGCTCTGCGATCGCGCCCCCGGCCTGGGCGTCGCCGACGCACTGAAGCTCGAGACCGAGCTCCAGCTGGGACTCCTGGGCACGCCCAACCAGATGGCGGCGGTGCAAGCCGTGATGACCAAGCAACCCGCGCGGTTCGAAGACGGCTGAGCGCTCAGCTGACCCCGGGCGCCTCGTGGCCGGTGGTGGCCACGTACTCCGTGTAGCCGCCGCCGTACGCGCGCACGCCTTCGGGCGTGAGCTCGAGGACGCGGTTCGACAGCGCCGCGAGGAAGCTCCGGTCGTGCGAGACGAAGAGCATCGTGCCCTCGAAGCCCGCGAGCGCCTTCACGAGCATCGCCTTCGTGTCCATGTCGAGGTGGTTCGTCGGCTCGTCGAGCACGAGGAAGTTCGGCGGGTCGTAGAGCATCGTGGCGAGCACCAGACGCGCCTTCTCGCCACCCGAGAGAATGCGGCAGCGCTTCTCGACGTCGTCTCCCGAGAACCCGAAGGCGCCGGCCAGCGTGCGCATCGAGCCGATGGTCGCCAGCGGAAAGTTGCCCTGCAGCGTCTCGAGCACGGTCCGCTCGGCTTCGAGTACCTCCATGGCGTGCTGCGCGAAGTATCCGAGCTTCACGCTCGCCCCGAGCGCCACGCGCCCCCCGTCGGCCTCCGCCGTACCGGAGATCAGCTTGAGCAGCGTCGACTTGCCGGCGCCGTTGACCCCCATGACGCACCAGCGTTCGCGCCGCCGCACGAGCAGGTCGAGCCCGTCGAAGATGGTGCGCGCCCCGTAAGCCTTGTGGACGCCCTCGAGCTTCGCCACGTCCTCGCCCGAGCGGGGAGGGGGGCGGAACTCGAACTCCACGACCTTGCGGCGGCGCGGCGGCTCGACCCGCTCGATCTTCTCGAGCTTCTTCACGCGCGACTGCACCTGCGCGGCGTGGCTCGCGCGCGCCTTGAACCGAGCGATGAACGCCTCTTCCTTCGCGAGCATCGCCTGCTGCCGCGCGTACTGCGCCTCCTGCTGCGCGGCGGCGATCTCGCGCTGGCGCTCGTAGAAGTCGTAGTTGCCCGAGTAGGTCGTGAGGTCGCCGCCGTCGATCTCCACGATCTTGGTCACGAGGCGGTTGATGAACTCGCGGTCGTGCGAGGTCATCACGAGCGCGCCGTCGTAGTCGCGCAGGAAGCGCTCGAGCCAGATGATCGACTCGATGTCGAGGTGGTTCGTCGGCTCGTCGAGCAGGAGGGCATCGGGTTGCATGAGGAGGATGCGCGCGAGGGCGACGCGCATCTTCCAGCCACCCGAGAGCTTGCCCACGTCGTCGTCGACCACCTCGGGACGGAACCCGAGGCCGGCCAGGATCTCGCGGGCGCGCGATTCGAGCGCGTAGCCTCCGAGCTCGTCGAATCGCGCCTGCACGTGGCCGAAGCGGTCCACGAGCTTCTCGAGCTCCGCGGCGCGCGCTGGATCGGCCATCGCGTGCTCGAGCTCGTGGAGCTCATGCGCGACCTCGGACACCTCGCCGGCGCCGGCCATCGTCTCCTCGAGCACAGAGCGCCCGGACATCTCCCCGACGTCCTGGCTGAAGTACCCGATGGTCACCCCCTTCTCGACGGCGACCTGCCCACCGTCGGGCTGCTCTTCACCGACGACGAGCCGGAAGATGGTCGACTTGCCCGAGCCGTTCGGACCGACGAGCCCCACCTTCTCGCCGCGAAAGACGCTCATCGACGCCTCGAGGAAGAGGATCTGCTTGCCGTGCTGCTTGCTGATGGAGTCCAGGCGAATCAAGGAGCGACACGTATAGCCCAACCCCTCGTCCCGGTCGGGTAGAGTGCCGACTGCCTCATGCCCCCGAACATCAAGGCTCTGCTCGAACGCAAGCTCGTGACGCTGGGCGGGAGCCCGATCACGGTCGAGTCGCTGCTCGTCGGGCTCGCGATCCTGACGATCACGATCCTCGTCGCGAATGCGCTCGCCTTCATGGTGCGTCGCCTCCTCGGCAAGCGAGGTAGCCCGACGGGGGCGCAGGTCGCGATCGCGAAGATGGTTCGCTACGCCGTCCTGGCCGTGGGGGCCGCCGGCGGCCTGGAGTCGATGGGGGTTCACCTCAACACGCTCCTCGCGGCCTCCGCGGTGCTGGCGGTGGGTATCGGGTTCGGGCTCCAGAACATCGCGCAGAACTTCATCAGCGGGATCATCCTTCTGATCGAGCAGCCCGTGCGACATGGCGACTTCGTGAAGGTGGGGGGCATCCTCGGGACGGTCGAGGACATCGGGCTGCGCGCGACGCACATCATCACGCGAGACGAGGTGACGATCATCGTGCCGAACAGCTCGCTCGTCAGCGCGGAGGTGATCAACCATTCGCGCCCGACGACCAAGCTGCGCGTGCGCATCCCGGTGGGCGTCGCGTACGGCAGCGACGTCGAGCGCACGAAGCAGTTGCTCCTCGACATGGCACGCGCAAACCCCGACGTCCTCGAGAAGCCGCCGCCCGACGTGCGCCTCGAGGACTTCGGCGACTCGGCGCTAGCGTTCGTTCTCTACGCCTGGATCGGGAACGCGCGCGACGACCTGAGCGTCGGAAGCGCGCTGCGCTTCGCTATCGAGAAGGCGTTCCGCGAGAACGGCATCGAGATCCCCTTCCCGCAGCACGACGTGCACATGCGCACCAAGTGAAGAGGCGCGGGCTGCGCTTCGACTCAGAAGCCGCGTGACGCGAGCAGCGACTGGAGCGGCGCGCTGACGCCGATGCCGGGCTTGCGCAGCTGCTTCCGCAGGTTCGCGATCGTGTTGTAGCCCCAGTTCTTCTGGAACAGGTTCACGATCCAGGCCGCGATGCCCCCCTTGGGATCGGCGTGCATCTCGGCGACGACGTGGGTCTTGGTCCCGTCGGCGCTTCCCGTGAGGATGAACGAGCTCTCCTCGAGGTCGGCGCGCACGTAGTCCGTCTTCGGGG
Source organism: Polyangiaceae bacterium (assembly GCA_035499695.1). Classification (GTDB taxonomy): domain Bacteria; phylum Myxococcota_A; class Polyangia; order Polyangiales; family Polyangiaceae; genus Palsa-1150. The sequence continues at coordinate 3,165 of DATJYG010000863.1, read as the reverse complement.
CCGCCGGATCGTCGACCGAGTGCATGCGTACGGCGATCGTACGGCTCGGCGCGTCCGTGGAGATGGTGACGTCCACGACGAAGTCGCGATCCGACATCGTGGGAGGCGTCCCGAGGTGCGAGTAGACGACGTACTCCGTCTCGCTCACGCGCCGCAGCACGCGCGCCTCGACGATGTCGTCGATCCATTCGTGGTCGCGCGCGACGTCCACCAGGACGCTGCCGACGGTGAGCAACGGGGCATCGACGTCCCCCTCGCCGCGCAGGGCCACGAAGGGGCTGCCCGGGACGTCCCTGCGCGAGACCGTGATGCCGTCCTGGTTGCGGAGGGTTTCCCAGCCGCTCGCGGCGTCGGCTCGAGCCGAAACGGTGAGCCCGAGCGCGAGCGCGATGACGCCGAGCAGGGCGCTGGTCGCCCGCCGGAGCTGCGCCGGGGCCGTTCGACGCAGCCCGAACACCCTTCGGAACAAGGCGTCGAGCACGCGCGTCGGCACGAGCGGCAGGAGCGCGAGAGGCATGGCGAGGAACCAGGGAGCCACGTAGCGGGCGCGCGGGAACCGCGAACCGATCGCGAGCCGCACGGCGCGTGCGACGTGCTCGGGTCCGAACGAGGCGCGATCGGTCGCGGTCCGGATGCCGCCCGCTAGCGCGTAGGACCCGGCGTACGACGATCCCTCCGACGCGGGCAGCGATCCGAAGGCACGCTCGGAGAACTCCGAGCGAATCGGCCCGGGCTCGACGAGCGAGACGCGCACGCCGAGGGGGTGCAGCTCCGCGCGCAGGGCGTCCGAGAGCGCTTCCACCGCGTACTTGGACGCGTGGTACGCGCCGAAGAAGGGGAACGTCACGCGGCCGCCGACGCTGCTCACGTTGACGACCCAGCCGCGGCCGCGAGCGACCATCTCGGGCGTGAAGGCGCGCGTGACGGCCATCAGGCCGAAGACGTTCGTCTCGAACTGCGCACGCAGGGTCGCGTCGGAGAGATCGAGCAGGGCCCCGCCTTGCCCGTAGCCCGCGTTGTTGATGACGACGTCGACGCCGTGCCCCGCCGTCGCCGCGCGGATCTCAGCGGCCAGTCGAGAGATGCTCTCGGAGGAGGTCACGTCGAGCTCCGCGACGGTCAGCGGCAACTTGCGGCTCGCGGCTTCGGAGCCGAGCTCCGCGAGTGCACGCGGATTGCGGCCGGTCGCGAAGACGCGATGACCGCGAGCCGCCAGGTCCAGCGCGATGAAGCGTCCGATGCCCGCTGTGGCGCCGGTCACGAGCACGGTGCGGGGGCTGCGATGGTCGATCATGGGGATGTCCCTCCTGGATTCGGTTGAACGTTCATTCAATCTCTGGTCAAAAAAAGGGCACGCCTAGGCGCGGACTGCCTCCCAGCAGCAGCGCTCGGCGTCCATCAACGTCTTCTTGTCGAGGGGAACGCGCCCCTCGAGCCCGGCCCGGAAGACCCCGAGAAAAGCACCATTCGCCAGCTCGACGAGCAGTGATGGATCGAGCGGCTTGATGGCCTCGTTGGCTTGCGCCTGGCGGACCATCTCGATCCCGAAGTCGAGGGTGTGGTTCTCGATGCGGCGGCTCTCCTCGTCCAGGTAAGAGCCGTGATGATGCAGTTCGAGAAACGCGAGCTCCTTCGGGTGAGTCAGGGCGAAGTCGGCCATGCGCTCCCAGATGGTCCTGAACTGCTCCCGCGGCGGTCGATCGAACGGGAAACCGGAGGTGACCCGGGCACTTATCTCCGCCTTCCAGCGCTTGTAGAGGGCGTTGACGAGCGCCTCCTTGCTGGCGAAGTAGTGGTAGATGGTGCCGGCGGCCACGCCGGCCCGCTCCGCCACCGAGGGCACCGAGGTGCCGTGGAAGCCCCTCTCGACGAAGAGGTCGAGGGCAGCCTCCAGGATGGCTTCGGCCTTGTCCTCGGGTCCTGTCACGCCGATTGAATATTCATTCGATCGGCCGTTGTCAAGGGACGCGCGGGAACGCAATCGCTCAGGGGCTCGCCCAGGCTTGCTCCACGAGGCACGAATCGAAGCCGAGGAGGACTGTCCCGCGCACGTCGATCACCGGAAGCACGTGGAGGTCGCTCCGCAATCCTGCGGCGACGAGGGCTGCGTTGGCCTGCGCGCGGGCCGCAGGCTCCTTCTCGATGTCTCGTTCGACGAATGGGATCTGTTCCCTGGTCATGTACTGGGCGGCGATGTGACAAGCGTCGCACCACGATGCGCCGTAGATGACGACCGGAGTCCCCGGTGGGTCGGCGGGAGTCCGGACGCCGACGTTCTCGCTCCGCGGCACCGGTCCCCGGCCGACGCTCGCGAGGTGCGCCTGACAGTGCGCGTGCAGGTCGTCGATCTGCTGCGGCGAAAGGGTCGACGCGTGGCACGCCGCGGCGAGAACGCACAGGAGAGAGCACACCGCCGTCGTGCGCATGCGTCGCCTATAGTATCGTCGCGCGCATGAAGAAGGCGACGCTGTACTGGAAGAGCACCTGAACGACCTGTCGCAACGCGAGGAGTTCCTTGCGCAAGCACGAGGTCGAGATGGACGAGGTCGACTACTCCAAGAAGGCGCTCGACGAGGCGACGGTGTGCGCGATCGTCGAGAAGGCCGGTGGCGTCCTCGCGGTGCTCAACGCGCGCCACGCCATCGCGAAGGAGAAGGGCTGGGTCACCAAGCCGCCCGAGGTCGCCACCTTCGCGAGGGCGGTCGCCAAGGAGCCGAACCTCTTGCGTCGGCCGATCCTGATCGTCGGCAAGCGCGCCATCGTCGGCTTCGACGACGCCGCGTACGCGAAGCTGACCTAGCGGATTCGGTAACGCAACGTGGTCACCTGGTGACGACCGCAGATCCGGTACGTGCCTTGCTGACCCCGTGTCAGCCGGCATGGCGGATCTGCTGATCGTCGACGACGACGAGGACGTGGCGGACGTGCTCAGCGAGTTGCTGGGCTGCGAGGGGCACCACATCCGCGTGGCTCACGACGGCCTCGAGGGGATGGCGTGTCTGGCGCAAGGGTCGCCGGACGCGATCTTGCTCGACGTCGACATGCCGCGCGTGACCGGACCGGAGATGGCGTACCGGCTCTTCCTGCGCGACGCGGGCGACGAGAAGATTCCGATCGTGCTCCTGTCCGGGAAGGTCGACCTGCCACGCGTCGCGGCCATCGTCG
>DATJYG010000862.1:0-21031 GCA_035499695.1 Polyangiaceae bacterium | reverse complement strand
GCCGGCGTGGATTACGCGCCCTCGGAGGTGGTGGACTGCCTCCAGTCCCTCGTCGACCAGCACGATCGCACCGCGCGCGCCTACGCCACCTGGCGGGCGAGGTGCGTCGAGAGCGGCGACTCGAGCAGAAGGTCGCCGTGTTCATTCGATCGTGCCAGAACCGGGTGCTCTCCGACTTCGCCATCGAGGACGCCCAGGGCTTTGCCGACTTCGGCATGAAGTACAACAAGCGGGGCCCCAAGACCGTCGCGTCCAAGAAGCAGATGGTCGAGAAGGCTCGCGCCACGCGTGCCGAGCGGCGCACCATGGGCCCGCGCCAGCGCAAGAAGGTGAAGGGGGGCGGCGGCTAGTTGCGCGTCGCGGTCACGCCGTAGCTGACGGCGCACGGCAGGGTCGAGTAGGGACCGCCGGACGCGGTGAGGACGTCGCTGCAGCTCGCGCCGTTCGCCGGCGTGTACGTGTAGCCGATCGTGCCCGAGAAGCTCGAGGGCGTGGTGCCCGCGGCGAGGGTGAGCTCGAGGTCGTCGTCACGCACCAGGGTGCAGGGGCCGAGCCCCGCGTCCGTCGAATCGGCGTTGAGCTGCTCGGTGTTCTTGATGCTCACCTGTCCGCCCGACGACGTCGGCGCCGACATCAGCGGGCTGCCGTCGAGCCAGCTCCAGTAGAGGGTCGATCCCTGCATCGAGAGCTGCACGGTGAACTTCCAGGGGTCCGGCGCGCCCAGGCCGCAGGTGTTGGTCTTCGACTGCCCGGTCACCGTGTACATCCCGAGCACGCGTCCGGGCATCGGGGAGTCCGAGCAGGCCGCCGACGCCAGCACGCATGCCGCCGCCGCGCACGCCACGAAGCGCATGCTCCTCGATAGGCGCCTCCGTCCGGGGCGGCCAAGTTTGCTAGTCGCCCGAGGCGTCGCCCTTCCCGGACTCGGCAGCGGCGTCGGTCGCATCCATGGCACTCGGGGCATCGGCGGCGGCATCCATCGCGACCGGCCCCGCGTCGGTGGGGAAGCCTCCGTCGGGCGGGCACTGCCAGGAGCCGCCGTGACACTCCAGGTACTTGCAGGCCTGCCCGGCGCCGATGCAGTAGGAACCCTCGTTCTTGCACGCGACGTTCGCTTCGCAGCTGGAACCGGGGGTTCCGCTCGCCTCGATGGGGGGCAGGTTCGGAGACGAGCTGCTGCACGCCAGGCCGGCTGCGTAGAGGGCTGCGCACATCGAAAGCCACGTTTTCGTCACGGACCTGCGCACGGCGCCGAACGATAGCGCGCACGGCCGATTCAGCGTAAGAATCGGCCGCGCCATGGACCTCGTCATCCGGGATCCGATGCAGGCCCAGCCCTCGGCGTCCGCCAGGCCTCGCCTGGCCGAGCGCATCGCGTCGCACTTCCTCTGCGACGTGCGCGACACCGCGTTCCTCGAGCTCATGACGCTGCAGAGCCTCGTGGTCATCCCGACGGGGCTCGCGCTGTTCGTGCCCGGATGGTTCTCGTGGTGGCTCGCCGCGGCGCACCTGGCGATCGTCCTCTACTGGATCGCGCCCTTCGTGCTGATGCTCCACAACACGAGCCACCGCAAGTTCTTCAAGCGCGGGTGGACGTGGATGAACCAGTACATCCCGTGGGTGCTCGGGCCCTTCTTCGGCGAGTCGCCGGAGACGTACTTCGCCCACCACGTGGGCATGCACCACCCCGAGAACAACCTCGAGGAGGACCTGAGCTCCACGATGCCCTTCCGCCGCGACAGCGCCGTGGGCTTCGCGCGCTACTTCCTGCGGTTCTTCTTCGCCATCCTGTTCGAGCTGCTGGCGTACCTCGGGCGCAAGGGGCGCCGTGGCCTGATGGTCCGCGCGGCGGTCGGAGAGCTCTCCTTCTACGCGGTCCTGGTCGGCCTGTTCTTCGTCAACTGGCGGGCGACGCTCTTCGTGTTCTTCCTGCCGTTCGTCATCTCGCGCTTCGCGATGATGGCGGGCAACTGGGCGCAGCACGCGTTCATCGACCCGGCGAGCCCCGAGAACAGCTACCGGAACAGCATCACCTGCATCAACTCGCTCTACAACAAGCGCTGCTTCAACGACGGCTACCACATCGGGCACCACATCAAGCAGACGCGCCACTGGCTGGAGATGCCCGAGGACTTCCTGCGCAACCTCGACAAGTACGAGGCCGAGGGCGCGATCATCTTCGAGGGGGTCGACTACTTCCCGGTGTGGCTCGCTCTGATGTTCAAGCGCTACGACTGGCTCGCGAGCAAGATGGTGCAGCTCGGCAAGCGGAAGCGGTCGCGCGAGGAGCTCGTGGAGCTCCTGCGCAGCCGCACGCTGCCCATCGTCGCCGGTCCGGTCACCCAGCCTGCGATCCAGGCTCGGTAGCTTCGAAGACGGCGCTCGCTGCCGTCGGCCTCGCCGCGTGGATGCGCGCGTGGCTCGCGCGCGGCGGCGGATCCGCGGGGCGCGTGAGCCCGACGCTCGTGCGGCGGCGCAGGTAACGGCTCTCGATGAAGTGCTGGAACTCGCGGAAGGCGACGCTGTCGGAGGAGATGGATCCCAGCTGCCTCGTGTGGCGCAGGCGCGCCATCGACTCGGCCATCGCGCTGACCGCCACGTAGAGCGCCGGCGTGGAGTAGAGGACGATCTTGAACCCGAGCTCGTGGAGCTGCTCGCTCGGCAGAAGCGGCGTCTTGCCGCCGTGGATCAGGTTGATGACCTTGTGCCCGGGCACCTCGCGCCCGACGCGTCCGAGCGCCTCGACCGACGGGAGCCCGTCGACGAGCGTGACGTCGGCGCCGGCCGCGTGGAAGCGCTTCGCGCGCGCGATGCCCTCCTCCATGTCCGTGGCGTCGGTGCGCGCCACGATGCACATCGACGTCTGCCTCGCCTCGAGCGCGCACTCGAGCTTCCGCATGTACTTGTCGAGCGGGATGATCGCCTTGCCCGCGGCGTGCCCGCACCGCTTGGGGAAGACCTGGTCCTCGAGGATCATCGCGGCGGCACCGGAGCGCTCCAGCTCCTGCACGGTGCGAACGACGCAGTCCTCGTCGCCGTAGCCGTTGTCGGCGTCCACGACGATCGGCACGTCGACGGCCGCCGTCACGTTCTTCGTCACGAGCGCCGTCTCGAGCAGGCTCGTGAGCCCGATGTCCGGGTTGCCGAAGGAGCTCGCGGCGATGCCGTAGCCGCTCAGGAACACCGCGGGGAACCCCGCCTGCTCGAGCAGCATGGCGCTGAGGACGTCGAAGCAGCCGGGGAGCTCGATGCCCTCGGGGGCCTCGAGGAGCGCGCGCAGACGGTCGGCCATCGGGTTGCGAATTGCCATGGGGTGCCTCCGTGTTTCCTTGCGAGTCGGGGGGTGGCTCACTGCACTTCGCAGTAGCCGAGGTTGCACGCGGGTCGTGACGGATCGGTGCAGTCGTTGGACGTGTTGCAGTGCCGGCAGCCCGCGGGCGCCGCGCCGGTCACGGCGGGGCTGGCCTCGAAGTAGCAACCGCACTGGAAGGGAGGTGAGTAAGCCGAGAGCGCCCCGAGCTCGCTGCTGCGCTGCACGCTCATGGCGCACGAGGGGACGAGGCTCGAGCCGATGAAGGCGTCGAGAAGCTTCTGCGGCACGTTCGGGACCGAGACGATCGACACGAACGCCTGCGCGCCCGGCGAGGTGGGTACGCCGTTCGAGACGCGCGCGAAGAAGTGCACCGGGCCCCAGATGGGGTAGTGCCCGTCGCGGACGTTGAGCTTGTCCTTCTTGAACTCGGTCGAGTCGGGCAGGTACGCGCAGTCCTGGCCGGGCGCGCGGAAGGCGAGCGCCTTGAGGTTGTCGCGATCGCCGTCGTAGTAGTCCGCCGAGATGATGCCGATGGCCTGGCTGGCGAGCATCGGGTCGGCGATGTCCTTCATCAGCGCGTCGACGTTCGCGGCCGTCCCGCGGTCGATGCCCCAGAAGGCGCCGGCCGGCACCGAGATGGCGTGGCCGATCATCTGCTGCGTGCCCGTGTTGGCGTTGCGCACGAAGTAGAGCGACGGGTCGGTCCACGGCGCCGCCTTGGTCCCGCCCATGCCGAAGACGGCGCGCGCCGCCTCCGCCGTGATGGCCGACTGCGTGGACTTGCCGGGGACGACGAACACCATGGCCTGGATGGGCCCGAGGAACTCGCCCACGTCACCGCCGGGGGTGCCGAAGTCGGCGCACGTCGTCGAGAAGATGTCCGACTCGCCGATGTCGACCTGCGCGCCGTCCGGGCCGAGCGCGCAGGGGGCCGAGGTGCCGTCGGCGTTGTAGTAGGTCGCGTACTTCGCGCCCGGGCCCGGCGTGGGGTCGGTGATGATGCCGGAGCTCGGATCGGTGCCGAAGATGGCGCTCACGCCGTGGCACGAGCTCGTGACCTGGAAGACCGGCGTGAAGCCCGCCGCCACGACGAGCGGAGCGAGCTTGGCGAGCAGGGGAGGGAAGTTGCTCGACCCGGTGAGATAGACCACCTGCGACCGTCCCTGCGTCGGGTCGACGCAGCTCGGAAGGGTCGCGGTGCCACCGTCGCCCGATCCCGTCGCGCCGGCGTCGCCGGTGGTCGTCGTCGCCCCGCCCTCGATGGCCGGAGGCGGCACGAGCGGGGAGCTCATGTTGCTCTGCCCGTTGCACAGCCCGAGGCGCTGGCAGTTGTCGAACGGCAGACACGCGGCGGTGCTGCACTGGTTCAGGAAGTCGGTCGACTGCTGGGGCGTCCCGTAGAAGCAGCCGGTCGGGCCCAGGCCGGACGAGACGCAGACCCCTTGCTGGCAGTAGGGGTGCTCGCCGAACTTCGCGCAGTCCGAGTCCGACTGGCACTGCGTCGCGTTGTGATCGAGCAGCACCGAGCAGGCGCCCGTCGTGAGCAGCGTCACGGCGACCATCGTCACCGTCCACCTCGTCGGTCTGGCGTGCATGTTCAAGCTCCTTCTCCTCCTCCTCGTTCAGAAGCTGCCCGCGATGCCGGCGGACGTCGGGCCGAGCACGACCTGCACCTCGCCCGCGCTCCCTCGCTTCGGGGCGGACGTCGAGCTGCCGCCCAGCATCGAGATCAGGGTGATGCCGCCGACGAGGACCGCCCCGGCGGCGAGCGAGTCGGCGAGGATCGAGTACGTCGTGGTCGTGCGCGCGTCTTGCTGGAGCGTCGCGCTGCTCTGGGGGTACGTGTTGCGGTCGGCCTGCAGCACGCTCGACGCGTGCGCCGCGACGACGCCGGTGCCGATGGCGCCGATCGCGAGCGCCCCGGTGGTGATCCATCCGATGGCCTGGAGCGCGTGGCCCCCGTCGCCGGTCGCCGCGTGCGTCGCCGCAGTCGTGTCGCCGTCGTGCTTGGTCGTCGCGGTGGCCGCCCCGCCGGCGTCGGGGAGCTGCAGCGTCACGGCGAGGTTGTCGTCGGTGGCCACGTCCACGTAGCGCGTGACGGCGGGGCGCCCCTGCATCGAGGCCGTGATCTTGCGGTGACCGATGCTCACGAGCAGCGGCTTGTCGAGGGGCGTGTGCCCCACGGCCTGGTCGTCGACCGAGACGTCCGCCCCGGGCGGGATGGTCACCACACCCACGTGTCCCACGCGCGCGCGCAGGATCTCGATGTCGTTGTCCACCTCGCCGCGATGGCCGTCGCCCGGTCCGGACTCGGCGAGGAACCTCTCGAAGGTGGTGAGGGCGCCGGCGTAGTCCTGGAGCTGGTACTGCGTCTCGCCGATGTTGTAGAGGACGGCCGCGTTGGGCGCGATCGCGTAGGCGCGCCTGAACTCGACGAGCGCGGCCCGGTAGTCCGCCTCGCCGTAGAGCGCGACGCCGCGCTGGAAGTGCTTGGCCGCGTCGCGCGTCGAGCCGTTGTCGTCGGCGCGTGCGCCGGCGGGGCCCATCGTCACGGCGAGCAGGGCGACGGCGGCTGCGGCGAGGGCGGTCCTGGTTCTCATGAGCCTCCGTAGGGGTTGCTGGTGACGATCGGTCGCAGAGGGGCGTGGCCACCGGTGGGCGGCACGTCGGTCCTCGGCGGCGCGGGAGGTGCGGTGGGCGTCGGCGCTTCCGCCGGCGGCGGCGAAGCCGGCGCGGCGCTGGCGACGTGATCGTGCTTCTGCGCGTGCGCCGGCGGCGGTGCGGGCGTGGTGACGTAGACGACGCGCGGCGCGACCGCGCGCGGGGTCGCGTCGGCGCCCACTTCCCGGGACGCCTCCTCGGACATGTCCGCCTTGCGGATCACACCGACGGCCCGGACGCGCAGCGGCCTCGACTCGTCGGGATGCGCCGTCGTGTCCTGCATCGAGGCCGCGACGACGATCAGCAGCAGGACGAGGAGCGCCGCGGCGCCGCCCGCGCTCACCGCCACGCGCCGTGATGCCCACCACGGGCCCGGGGCCTCCGCCGGTACAGAGACCCCGACGGGAGCGTGCGACCCGCCCGTCACCGCGGTCGTCGCACCGACCACACCCACCCCACTCACGGCGGTTGCGACGCGCGACACGACGCTGGGCTCGTTCTCGCCGACGCTCTGCTTGTTGCCGCTGGGCGTGCCGCGAAGGTGGATCTCGAACGTCGGCACGACGCCCGACCTGGGCCCGCCACGCACGCGTGCCACCGCCTCCTCGACGAGGGCGTTCATCTTGCGCCGCTCTTCGGAGAAGGCGTTCGTCACGAGCGAACCGATCTCGCGCATGCTCATCGCGTCGCGCCTTCGCGACAGGTGCGCCTCGAGGTCGTCCAGCAGCGCGGCGGCCGACGGATACCGGTCCTCCGGCCGCTTGGCCATGGCCCGGGCGCAGATGGCGGTCAGGTCCTCCGGCGCCTCGGGTCGCACCGAGCGCAACGTGGGCGCCTCCTCCTTCAGCAGCCGCGCGAGGATCTCCACGTCGTTCATCCCCGGCCAGAGGCGGCGCCCGGCGGCGGCCTCCCAGAGCATGACGCCGGCCGAGTACACGTCGGCGCGCCGGTCGACGCGGCTGCCCCAGGCCTGCTCGGGCGCCATGTACGCGACGCGCCCCTTGAGGATTCCGGTCTTCGTCTCCTGAGACGAATCGGCGCTCTTGGCGATCCCGAAGTCGACGAGCTTCGCCTGCCCGTCGAACGTGACCAGGACGTTCAGGGGGCTCACGTCGCGGTGGACGATGCCGAGCGGCTCCCCGTCGAAGTCCCGCAGCTCGTGCGCGTACTGGAGGCCGAGCAGCGCCTCGGCGATGACGCGCAGGTGCGCCCCCACCGGGAGCCCGCTGCGCCGCTGCTGGAAGCGCCGGACGATGCGGTGCAGGGAGCGGCCCTCGAGGTACTCCATGACCATGTAGTGGCGGGCGTTGTCCGACCCCACCTCGATGGTCTGCACGATGTTCTTGTGCGTGAGGCGCGCGGCGAGGCGGGCCTCGTCCAGGAACATGCGGACGTACAGCTCGTCGCCGGCGAGCTCCGGTCTCAGCTCCTTGACGACGAGCAGCTTGTTGAAGCCGCCGAGCCCGTGCGTGGCAGCGAGATGGACGATCCCCATCCCTCCGCGCGCGAGCTCTGCGACCAGGTGGTACCTCCCGATCTCGGGAAGTGCGACGGAATCTCGCGCTGTGTTCTGCACGACGCGGAGGCCAACGGCAGCAATCAGGCCAGCGAGAATTCCGTGGGAATCAAAGCGATCGATGGCGCGAGGGTGTCGCTCTCAGACAGCAGTCGCCGGTCTCAGGGCGTAGGCAGACTCCCCCTGCGGAGCGGTTCAAAGTTGCGCCGAGTCCGCACGCTCGAAGAGGCGGACTCGCACACCAGACTATGTGCGCGCGAGGAACCACGCGCGATGGCGCCAGCCGAAGGCGAGCGCCCACGCTCCCACACCGAGCGCATACAGATTGATCGCGACCTCGATGCCGACCGCGCCCCAGTCTCCCTTCGGGGCGGCGTACACGCCGTTCTCCAGATCGAAGAGGACGTCCATGAGGCCCAGGTAGACGCTCGCGCTTCCCCCGGCCAGCAGCCAGAACAGGGACGACGCCCGGCGCTTCCACATCGCCCATGCGCCGGCCGCGCACGCGACGGCGAGCCACCCGTCGGCGGCGGGGAAGGCGTTCTCGAACACGTAGTACGCCTGCGTGTCCATGTTCGCGAGCCACGAGCGATCGACGAAGAACCAGATGACCCAGTAGGCGACCATCGCCACGAAGGCGGCGAGGATGAGGCCCAGGGTCAGCCGGTAGTGCCTCGGCTCAGCTTCGGGCATGGGCCGGCGGATGGTACCGGAAAAATCCGCCCGTCACGCAGGTGAGGCAATGAGGGGCGATCCCGGTGTATTTACGCAAGCGTGCGCGTCACCATCGTAACCCTCCTCGTCCTGGCGTTCGCCGTCACCTTCGCCCCCTCCGCGTTTGCCGACGCCCGCGCCGAAGCGGTTGCGAAGGCCGCCACGAAGAAGGCGCAGACCGACTACAAGGCGATGAACTACGGCACCGCGGCGACGCGCCTGCAGAAGGCGCTCACCACGTGCGGGACGAAGAAGTGCAGCGCCGCCACGCGCGCCAGCTTGCTGGCGGACCTCGGCGTCATGCAGTTCAAGAAGGGCAACAAGGACGACGCGACCAAGACGTGGGCCGACGCGGCCAAGGCGCAGCCGGGCGTCGCGCTCAACCCAGCTTACGCGTCGTCGACCGACGTGCAGGCCGCGTTCGACGCAGCGACGAATCCTGGTGGTGGAGGGGGCGGCGCTGGCGGTGGCGCAGGTGCTGGCGGTGGCGGTGGGGCAGGTGGCGGCGGCGGGCAGCCGAGCGGGGACTTCGCACACACGCCGCCAGCGGAGCAGGCGGTCGACACGCCGCTGCCCATCTACGTCGAGGGCGGCTCCGACGGGGTCGTGCGCGTCGTCGTCAAGTACAAGGGCGCTGGCCAGTCGTCCTGGAAGCGCATCGACCTGAAGAAGCTCGACAGCGGCTGGGGTGGGCTGATCCCGTGCGCCGACGTCACGCAGGGAACCCTCCGCTACTACGTCCAGGGCTTCGACGACTCGAAGGAGCCGGTCGCGAACAACGGCGACTCGAAGCACCCGTACACGGTGGCCATCAAGTCGTCCATCGACGGCGAGGCGCCGCACCTGCCGGGCAAGGACGCGCCCTCTTCGTGCGAGAAGTCGAGCGACTGCCCGCCGGACTTTCCTGGGTGCAGCAAGAGCGGCGAGTCGGCCGGAGACAACGGCGAGGACAACGGAGAGGGCGGCGAGGGAGAGGACTCGGAGGGAGGCGGCAAGAAGGGAGGCCCCTTCAAGCGCATCTGGATCGGGCTCGGCGCCGAGTTCGAGTTCTACTCGCTGCCGAAGGGAAGCGACCTCTGTTACGAGGACCCGAACTCCGCGCTGCCGGTGAACAAGAACAACATGTACTGCACGACGCAGAGCGGGAGCGACTTCCCCTACCGCACGACCGGCGCGCAGAACTACTCGATCTGCACCGCGGCCCTCGCGGCGGCGGGGGTGTGCCCCGGGGACGCCGGCGGCAACACGGACGGCGGGATCACGCCGGGCAACCTGCGCATCATGGCGTCGCTCGACTACGCGGTCCTGAAGAACCTGCTCGCCGGCGTGCGCGTCGGCGTGTCGCTCTTCGTTTACCCCGGGTCGGCCGCCGTCAGCGACGGGCGCGCCTTCAGCCTCGAGCGCCTGTACCTCGAGGGGCGCGCCACGTGGGTCTTCGGGGAGAACCCGCTGGCCGATTCGAGCATCCACCCGCTCGCGATGCTCGGCTTCGGCGCCGCCGAGTTCGACGCGCACCAGTCCAGCTTCGTCGCCGTCTGCCCGCAGTCGACCACGGCCACGCCTGCGGGGCAGTGCTCGCGACCGATGGCTGCCAACTACGCGACGCCGGTGACCGGTCACGTGAACGTGTGGCAGACGAGCGGCCCCTTCTTCATCACGCTCGGCGCCGGCGCGCGCTGGGCGGTGACCGACAGCATCGCGCTGACGGCGGCCCTGCGCGTCAACGCATCCTTCGGTGCCAACGGCCTGGTGTCGACGTTCGGGCCGGAGGTCGGCGCCGCCTACGGGTTCTAGTGAAGGCGCTCCCGCTGCCTGGCTGATCTCAGCGCACGAGCAGCGCGGCCCGGGCGATGGCCTGCACGCTCGCTCGCGCGACCTCGTGCGTGGCGAGCGCCACGCCGACGTCCTCGACGGTCCGGGTCCCGTCGAGCATCGAGAGCACACGCCGGAGCACCGGGTCCGGGAGGACCACCTCCTGGTGCCAGCGGTTCGTGATGGTCCCGCCGTGGACGGCGTGCCATCGGGCCACCGGGCACGCCTCCGGTCGGGCCGAGCGGCCGTCGCCCAGCGAGGGCTCGTGGGCGTGGAAGTCGATGCCTCCGGTCGAGAGCCACAGGTCGAACAGCTCGTCGCTCGCGACCTGCGTGGATGGCAGCGATCTCGGCGCGACCTCGGCGAGCCGGTGAAGGGCGCGGCACGTCGTCGGGTCGATCACGAGGACGCTCCCGCCCGGGCCGTCGAATCGCTCGCTGGTGGCCCCGGTGTTCCTCGGCGCGTGCGGCACGAGTCGGCTCGCGACACGCAGACCGCCGATGGCGCGTGATTGCAGGCGAAGTGGCCATCTCCAGCCGCGCGCCCTCGCGTCCTCGGACCGCACGAGCAGGGTGCGGCGGAACGCCGTGGCGCGCACGAAGTCCACCAGCTCCTGCACCTGCGCGACCTCCAGCGACTCGGCGCGCTTCGCGACGGACTCGGGGAGCATCTCGATCGCCGCGTGCGACGGGATCGCGTCGCCGAGGTACTCGAGCCCGGCGTCGCGCGCCTCGGCGAGGAAGCTCGACACATGCTGCGGGTGTTGCTCCTCCGCCAGGTACTCGTGCGTCGCGTAGGCGGCGCCGGCTTCACCGATGCGGGAGGCGACCGCGTCGAGGCGCCGTCGGTAGTCGCCGTGCTCCGGCGAGACCACCGCGTGCAGCCAGGCGAGCGACGCGCGCGCATCCTCCGCCGGGAACATGCGCAGCCAGTCGCGCGCAGCGAGCTTGTCGTACCAGCCGGGGAGCGCGTTGAAGCTCACGTAGGCGATGCCGCCCGGCGCCAGGCTGCGGCCCGCCAGCGCGAGGAGCGCGCGGCGGGTCTCGGCCGGGACCCACGAGCAGACGCCGTGGCAGACGACGTAGTCGAAGCGGTCCTCGCTCGCGTACGAGTCGACGTCGGCACGCTCGAAGCGCACGTTGCCGACGCCGGCCTCGCGCGCGATGCGGGCTGCCTCGTCGATCTGCCGCCCGGAGCGGTCGATGCCGAGGAGCGACGCGCCCGGCAGCGACGTGGCCATCGGCAGCAGGTTGCCTCCGCGGCCGCATCCGAGCTCGAGGATGCGCGCGCTGCCGAGGTCCGGAGGCTCCCATCCCGAGAGGCGTGCGACGACCGCGAGCCGGTCGGGGTGCGTCTCGGCGAAGGCGTGATCCGTGTAGGGCTGGCGGTCGTACGCGTCGATGGCGCGAGGAGCTTATCCTGCGCACCAGAACGCGCGACTTGCTCATCGTGCGCACGCACGATGCGCATTCGGGGCCGCACACGCGCGTACGGGGGCCGGCCCGGTCCTTGCCATGGGCGGCTCGCATGAAGCAGGGGAGCCTCGTCGTCGTAGCCGCGTTCGCGGCCATTGCCGCCATCCAGGGCTGCGCGCAGGGCAGCAGCCAGCAGTCGATCGTGTACCCCGATGGGGACGCCGGCGACGACGGAGGCGGCAGCGGGGGTAGCAGCGGGACGGCGAGCAGCTCGGGGACCAGCAGCGGCGGCGCCGGATCGACGAGCAGCAGCGGCGCGAGCAGCTCGGGAAGCGGGGGAGGGAGCTCATCCGGCGCCGGCGCCGACGCCGCCGCGAGTTGCGGGGAGGTCGGTCAGGTGTGCTGCAGCGGCCAGTTCTGCGCAGGTACGCTGACTTGCTCGCCCAACGTCGTCTGCGTCGACGACGGCGACTCCGGCAGCGGCTCGAGTAGCGGCGGCAGCATCGTGGACTCGGGGCCGACCTGCGCGCCCGGCCTATCGCTCTGCAACGGCGCGTGCACCGACACGACGTCGAACCCCGCGAACTGCGGCAGCTGCGGCAACGTCTGCCAGAACACGACGTGCACGAACGGCGCGTGCGATTCTCTCGTGCTCTCGAGCGGCTTCGTCCCGCCCGGGCGACTCGCCATCGACGCGAGCAACGCGTACTGGACCAACGGCGACGGCACCATCCGCTCGGTCCCGCTGGCCGGCGGGACCACGGCGACGCTCGCGACGGGCCTCTCACAGCCGATGGGGGTCGCCGTCGACGCGCAGAACGTCTACGCGGTGAGCCAGGATGGGCGCATCGTGAGCGTGCCGCTGTCGGGCGCCGGCACGGTGACGGTCCTCGCCCAGACGCAGCCCAATCCGTACGCGCTGGCGATCGACGCGACGAACGTCTACTGGTCCAACGTCGCCACCGGTGCCGGGAACGGCTCCATCATGGCGTGCGCCAAGACCGGCTGCGGCCAGGCGCCGACGATGCTCGCGAGCGGGATTCACGTGCAGTACCCCTACGGGCTGACCGTCTCGGGCGGGAACGTCTACTGGACGAGCTTCAACTTCGGCGGAGAGATCGACCTCGTGCCCACGACGGGCGGGACGTCCACGACGTTCTCGTCCAACCTCGGATACCCGTACGAGCTGGCCGTCGCGGGCTCGGTGACGCTCGCGGTCCTCTACGGGCAGGGGGGATCCATCGCGCTCGTGCCGAACGGAGGCGGCTCCGCCACCAGTCTCGTCGGCGGGCAGTCGTTCCCCACGGAAGGGACGACCGACGGCACGTCGGCCTACTGGACGCTCACGATGCCGAGCGGCGAGAACGGGGCGAGCCTGGTGAAGGCGCCGCTGGCCACGGGGCAGGTCGAGGTGCTCGCGAAGAACACCCAGCCTGCGGGCTCCGTGCAGGTCGACTCGCAGTACGTCTACTGGCTCTCCAACGAGGGAGCAGTCCGCAAGCTGCCCAAGTAGAGGGGGCGCTCGCTCACGGCTCGACGACGGTGGGGCACTCCGGGGTGACGGGTTCCCCCGTCCGCGGCGCGATGGTGGCGCGCTCGGGGGCGCCCCACGCCGCGAGCATCGCGAAGTGCTCGAACGCGCACGGCGTGACGTCCACGTGCAACACGTGGCGCGCGCGCAGGTCGAGACCGCGGGCGATCTGAGCCTCGCGCGCGTCGGCCTCGCCCGTTCCGGGCGGCGCGCTCTTCGGGCGGACGACGAGCGTCGCGGCGGTCGTGGCGGCCAGCAGAGCGCCGGTGGCGTAGGCCAGGCCGCGTCGCTCGCGTGCGAAGAGCGACGCCAGCGTGTCGGCACCCGCGGCGACGAGGATCCACCAGATGGTCACGAGGGCGCGCGCCGCATGGTGCGTGGGCGCGCCGTCGTTAACGTCGCCCCAGACGAGGAATGCGAGCATCGCGACGGCGGTGACGAACGGCCACGCATGACGCTTCCGGAGCTCCGGGCGCAGCAGGCCGGCGACGCCGATCGCGCCGAGGAGCGCCGCAACGGCGGCGTCGCTCGCGAGGGCGCTCGGGTAATCGAGGAGCTTGGCGACGAGCGGCACGTCTGCCGCGCCGATGGCACGGCGGAAGCTCGTGACGCGCGCCACGAAGTGCAGGGCGCTGCCGTGGGCGTGGGCATTCCACAGCATCCACGCGATCGGACCTGCCACGGCGACCTGGGCGCACAGGAGGTCGGTACTCCTGCGGCCCGTTGCTCCGCCTCTTGCCGCCTTCCAGATGCAGAGCACGGCCATCACGGCGCAGGCGGGCCATGCCTCGTAGCGAGAGAGAGAGGCGATGAGCAGCGCGGCAGCTGCCCACGGCTGCGCCTTCTCTACGGGCATCGCAATCGCGGCCGCCGCCACCAGGGCGCCGGCCCATCCTTCCGGCACGGTCGCGACCCCCAGCCAGAGGTTCCAAGGGAGCGTCATGGCGACCGCGGTCGCCGCGATGGCCGCCGCGCGCTTCATCCCTGCGACCCGCATCGCGACGTACGGAGCCGCGACGCTCGCCGCCCCGAGGCCCATCGCGACCGCGCGTGCCGCGGCCAGCGAACGCCCCAGCGCCATCATCACGAGCCCCTCGAACCAGAATGGCGCCGGCAGCCAGCTCGTTCCGCTGGGGTCGAGCCGCGGCGCATGCGCGAACTGCTCGGCGATGACGGTGCGCGCGTAGTCGTCGTCCGAGACGTGCGTGAACCCCGCGTGGAGGACCCACGCGCCCAGCGCGAGCTTCGCCGCGGCCAGCACGAGCGCATCCGTGGTGCGCTCGTGCCGGGAGCCCGTCACGGCGTGCCGCCCGTTCCGGGGGGCGACGAGTCGGCCGGTACGGCCGACGGCTTGGGCTTCGCCGGCTTCACCTTGGTCCCCTCGTTGCCTTTGCCCTTGCGCTGCTCCTCGACGATGCGCGCCTTGAGCTCGCGGTCGCCGGAGGAGGACACCCACGCGAGCGACACGCTGGTGAGCATGAAGATGCCGGCGCAGATGGCCGTCGCCCGCGTCAGGATGTTCCCGGCGCCGCGCCCGCCGAAGACCTGCTGCGTCGCCCCGCCGCCGAATGCCGCGCCCATGCCCCCTCCCTTGCCCTGCTGGAGCAGCACGACGAGCATCAAGAAGGCGCAGACGCCGATGTGGACGATGTCGAGCAGCGTGGTGATCATCGAGAGTCCTGGTGTCGTCGACTAGCGGGCCGCCAGCCCTTCGGCTGCGCGAGCGATGGCGGCGAAGGAGGCCGCATCGAGGCTCGCTCCGCCGACGAGTGAGCCGTCCACGTCGGCCGCAGCGAGCAGGTCACGGGCATTGTCTGGTTTGACGGACCCTCCATAGAGGATGCGCGTGCCGGACGCCAGCGCGGCGGAGGCCCCCGCCAGCCACCCCCGGATGGCCTGGTGCACCTCCTGCGCCTCGGCCGGACCGGCATTTTTCCCGGTCCCGATGGCCCAGACGGGCTCGTAGGCGAGGGCAATCGGCAGGTTGGCGCTCTCCAGGGCCGGCAAGACGGCCCGCACCTGTCGCTCGACCACCTCGAGCGTACGGCCGCCCTCGCGCTCGGCCAGGGTCTCGCCGACGCACACGATGGGCTTCAGCCCGGCCCCCAGCGCGGCCGCCACCTTCTGCGCGACGAAGGCGTCGGTCTCGCCGAAGTGCTGCCGCCGTTCGCTGTGGCCCAGGATGACCCAGGTGCAGCCCGACTCGAGGAGCATCGGGGCGCTCACCTCGCCGGTGAAGGCCCCGCTGTCCTTCGGGTAGAGGTTCTGCCCCGCGACGGCGACCCCGCTGCCCTCGCACTCGTGGGCGCAGGCGGCGAGCGCGGTGAACGGGGGGCCGATGACCAGGTCCACGTGCGGCACCTCGCGTGCGAAGCGTGTGACCTCGCCCGCGAGCTCGACGCCCTTGGCGCCGCCCAGGTGCATCTTCCAGTTGCCGGCGATGAGCGGGCGCCGTGCGGGGTTCACGCGGGTTCTCCCGTCCGCAGAACCTCGATGCCCGGCAGCTTCTTCCCCTCGACGAGCTCGAGGGAGGCGCCGCCCCCCGTCGAGATGTGCTTCATCTTCTTCGCGATGTCCTCGCCGGCCGCGTGAACCGCCGCCGCGCTGTCGCCTCCGCCCACCACGGTGAAGGCGCGCGAGTCGGCCATCGCACGGGCGACCGCGAAGGTGCCGCGGGCGAACGCCGGCTTCTCGAACAGGCCCATGGGGCCGTTCCAGAACACCGTCTTCGCCTCACCGATGCGCTTGGCGATCTCGGCGACGGTCTTCGGCCCGATGTCGAGCGCCATCTTGTCGGCCGGCACGGCGTCGACGCCCACCGTCTGCGCTTCGCCCTCGCCCGCCTGGGTGCTCGCCGCGACCACGACGTCCACCGGCAGCACGAGGTCGACCCCCTTGGCCTGCGCCTTCTCGAGGATCGTCCGCGCCAGCGCGAGCTTGTCGCCCTCGACGAGCGACTTGCCCATGTTCTTGCCGCGCGCGGCCAGGAAGGTGTTCGCCATCGCGCCCCCGACCACGAGCGCCGACACCTTCTCGAGCAGCGACTCGACGACGGCGATCTTGTCGCTCACCTTCGCGCCACCGAGGATGGCGACGAAGGGCTTCTCGGGTGACGTGATGATCGTGCCGAGCGCCTGGATCTCCTTCTCGAGCAGGAACCCGCACCCGCGATCGCGATAGAGCTTCGCCAGCCCGTGCACGCTCGCGTGCGCGCGGTGCACCGCGCCGAACGCGTCGTCCACGTAGACGTCGGCGAGCTGCGCGAGCTGGCGGCAGAACCCCTCGTCGTCCTTCTCCTCCTCGGAGTGGAAGCGGAGGTTCTCGAGAAGGCACACGTGGCCGGCGCGCAGGTCGAACACCACCTTCTTGGCGGCGTCGCCCACGCAGTCCTCGGGCAGCGTCACTTCCTGGCCCAGCAGCTCGGCGAGGCGCGCCGCGCACGGCTCGAGCGACAGCTTCGGGTCCGGTCCCTTCTTCGGCCGCCCCATGTGGCTCGCGCAGACGACGCGCGCCCCGCGCTCGATGGCGTGCTTGATGGTGGGCAGCGCCTCACGGATGCGCGAGTCGTCGGTGATCCGCCCGTCCTCGAACGGCACGTTGAAGTCGACGCGCAGAAAGAGCCGCTGCTGCTCGATCGGCAGGTCGCGGATCGAGCGGATCCCCTGGAGCGGGCTGGCCATGGCTCAAAGCCTCGAGGCGACGAGCTGCGTGAGCTCCACCATGCGGTTCGAGAAGCCCCACTCGTTGTCGTACCAGGAGAAAACCTTGGCGAACTTGTCGCCCATCACCTGGGTCATCGTCGAGTCGAAGATCGAAGACGCCGGGTCGCCCATGAAGTCGCTCGAGACGAGCGGCAGGTCGACGTACTCGAGGACCCCCTTCATCGGTCCCTCGGCCGCCGCCTTCATCGCCGCGTGGATCGCATCCTTCGTCATCGCCTTCTCGGTCTCGAACGTGAGGTCCACGAGGCTCACGTCCATCGTGGGCACGCGCACCGCTTGACCGTCGAACTTGCCCTTGAGCGCCGGGATCACCTCGCTCAGCGCCTTTGCGGCGCCCGTGCTCGTCGGGATCATGCTGACCGCGGCCGCGCGCGCACGCCGCAGGTCGCCCTTGCGGTGCGGGATGTCGAGCAGCGCCTGGTCGTTCGTGTACGAGTGCACGGTCGTCATCAGGCCGCGCTGGATGCCGAAGCTGTCGAGCAGCACCTTGGCGACGGGCGCCAGGCAGTTGGTGGTGCACGAGCCGCACGAGATCACGGTGTGCTTCTTCGCGTCGTACGCCTCGGTGTTCACCCCGAGGACGACCGTCACGTCATGGTTCTTCGCCGGGGCGCTGATGATGACCTTCTTGGCGCCCGCCGTGAGGTGCGCTGCCGCCTTCTCCTTGTCGGTGAAGAGGCCCGTGGACTCGATCACCACGTCGACCCCGAGCTCCTTCCAGGGCAGCTTCGCCGGATCCTTCTCGGCGACGACCTTCGTCTTCCATCCGTGGAAGTCGATGGCGCCTTCGAGCGACGTCGCCGGATGGGGCGCGCGCCCGTGCACGCTGTCGAAGTTGTAGAGGTGCGCCAGCGTCTTCGCGTCGGTCAGGTCGTTGATGGCGACGAGGTCGAGGTCGCGCACGTTGCGCTCGACCATCGCGCGCACGATGCACCGGCCGATGCGGCCGAATCCGTTGATGGCGATCTTCGTGGGCATTGGGGTGCGAGAACGTAGTCTCTGACCCCCATCCCGGCAAGGTCGTGCGGCTGCCTCGGTCTGCTGCACCCCCCGGCTAGAGCGGGCAGCAGACGGTCACCGGACCCGTGGGCGTCGCGGTCCCCGAAGCCGACGAAGTGCTCGCGGTGCATGACCCGTTGGTCGGCGCGAGCGTCAGCCTGAAATCCCCGGGCTGCTGCACGCCCGCGCATTTGGTGCCGGGGAGGTACGTGACGGCGTTCCCCGTGCACGATTGGTCGGACGACGAGTATCCGACGACCGAGAAGGAGCACGATCCGCCCGTGGGCATGCCACACGTGCAGTCCGAGCACGTGCGCGTGTCGTCGACCGACGTGTAATAGAGGTGCTTCACGCCGTAGCCGTTGCCCGGGCAGGCGACGTCGCCCGCGTGGCTGATGCAAAGCTTCTGCGCGAAGCCGGGCTCGGGCGCCGGTGCGCAGATCTTGCCGCTCCCGCAATCCACCTGCGCCGCTGCGACGGTGGACACGCACCCCCGCGCCTGGATGCCCCACGAGTACGGCGGCACGTCGCGCATCGGCGCAGCCGTGCACGAGCCCATGACGGACGTTCCCGCCAGCAACGACATGTCCAGGGTCACGGCGGTGGCGCACTGACTCCTCTCGTCCAGGGTCTGGCACACGTTCGGCGTCAGGGTGCTGGTCGCACACGACCCCCCTGCGGTGGTGCAGGTCATCGAATCGGAGAACGTCATCATCGGCGGCTTGCACGTGGTCGTCGACTGCCCACACGAGCACCCGCACGTCGCCGCGGGCGCCTGCAGCACGTCGTTGGCGCCGACGCTCTGCGCGAAGTTCACCATGCACGCCGGAGGTGCGGCCGCCCCCGCGTAGACCTCCATGGGGCCCTGCCAGCCCGCCGGCACGTCGGGCACGCAGCCGAAGGCGCCGCTGCAGCTCGGCGGAGGCTCGCTGAACGCGTCGACGGGCGACGAGTCGGGCGTCGGAGCGTCGTTGCCCGACCCGCCGTCCCCCGGCGGCGAGGACGAATCGTGCGAGGTTCCCCCGTCCTCGCCTCCGGACCCGGCGGAGAAAGCGTCACCCCCGCAAGCCACGGATGCGAAGGCGGCGCCGAGGACGGCGGCCTTCAGCAGAGCGCGAAGCATCCTCTGCAGGATAACCCGCTTGCGGCGTATCTCGGCAGTTTAGGCCCGAGGCTCGGCGCCCGGTGGCATCCGCGATGCACGCGCGGGCCCCCATGAGCATCGAGATCCAGCGTGTTTACGGCGAGTCACAGGATCACGGAGGTCGGCACTTCCTCGTCGATCGGCTCTGGCCTCGAGGCGTCCGCAAGGCGGACCTGCCGCTCGACGGCTGGCTGAAGGACTTGGCTCCGAGCGACCGCCTCCGACACTGGTTCGGCCACGACCCCGATCGCTGGTACGAGTTCGTGCGCCGCTACTGGGACGAGCTCGACGCTCACCCCGACGCCTGGAAGCCCGTGCTCGACGCCGCAAAGCGCGGCCGCGTCGTCTTGCTCTTCGGCGCAAAGGACGAGGAGCACAACAACGCGGTCGCGCTACGGGCGTATCTCGAGGGCAAGCTGGCGCGCCGAGGCCACGCGGCGTGACGCGCTTCTCGCTCTCAGCTACCGCTGGTCGCAGGCTTCGGCGGGCCGCCGAAGATGCTCGCGACGCGGCGCTTCTCTTTGCTCTGCTTGTCCTTCTCCGCATAGGTCGGGATGACGACCTTCTCGCGCTTCGGGAGCTCGCGCCCCTCGAGGACCGCCGCGATCTCCTCGGCGTCGAGCGTCTCGCGCTCGATGAGCGAGTCCGCGAGCCGCTGGAGCTTCTCGCGCTCGCGCGTGAGGAACTCCTTCACGCGGACGTACTGACGCTGGACGATGGCGCGCACTTCCTGGTCGATCTCCTGCGCGGTCTGCTCGGAGTAGTCCTGCGTGCGCTGCCCGTAGTCGCGGCCGAGGAAGATCGACTCCTCCTTCTTGCCGTACGCGAGCGGGCCGAGCTTCTCGCTCATGCCCCACTCGCACACCATCTTGTGAGCGATCTCGGTCGCCTTCTCGATGTCGTTGCCCGCGCCGGTGGTCATCCGGCCGAACACGATCTCCTCGGCGATG
Source organism: Polyangiaceae bacterium (assembly GCA_035499695.1). GTDB lineage: Bacteria > Myxococcota_A > Polyangia > Polyangiales > Polyangiaceae > Palsa-1150. The sequence goes on along the minus strand of DATJYG010000862.1, from coordinate 1,254 downwards.
CGCCCGCCCAGGGCCACCGCGATGCTGCTCTCGGCCTGCTCCTTGGACAGGTTGTGCCGGTCGTCCTTCGGCAGGTACCAGGTGACGCCGAGCGCCGGGCCGCGCGGGATGATGGAGACCTTGTGCACCGGGTCGTGGTGCGTGATGAGCACGCTGATGAGGGTGTGACCCGCCTCGTGCACCGCGGTGGTCCGCTTCTCGTCGTCCGAGATGACCATCGAGCGCCGCTCGGTCCCCATGTAGACCTTGTCCTTGGCGAGCTCGAAGTCGACCATGCTGACCGCGTCCTTGTCCTGACGCGCCGCCAGCAGTGCAGCCTCGTTGACCAGGTTCTCGAGGTCTGCGCCCGAGAAGCCGGGCGTGCCGCGCGCGAGCACCTCGAGGTCGACGTCCGGCGACAGCGGCGTGCGCTTGGCGTGAACGCGCAGGATCTCCTCGCGGCCGCGCACGTCGGGGCGCGGCACGGTGATGCGGCGGTCGAAGCGGCCCGGTCGGAGGATCGCCGGGTCGAGGACGTCGGGGCGGTTGGTGGCGGCGATGATGATGACGCCGTCGTTCGACTCGAAGCCGTCCATCTCGACGAGGAGCTGGTTGAGCGTCTGCTCGCGCTCGTCGTGCCCGCCGCCGAGGCCCGCGCCGCGGTGGCGGCCGACCGCGTCGATCTCGTCGATGAAGATGATGCACGGCGCGTGCTTCTTGCCCTGCTCGAACAGGTCGCGCACGCGGCTGGCGCCGACGCCGACGAACATCTCGACGAAGTCCGACCCCGAGATGCTGAAGAAGGGCACCCCCGCCTCGCCGGCGATGGCGCGCGCGAGGAGCGTCTTGCCTGTGCCGGGCGGCCCGATGAGGAGCACGCCCTTGGGGATGCGCCCACCGAGGCGCTGGAACTTCTTCGGGTCCTTGAGGAAGGCGATGATCTCCTCGACCTCGTCCTTCGCCTCGTCGATGCCCGCGACGTCCGCGAACGTCACCTTGTTCTGCGAGTCGCTGAGCATGCGGGCCTTGGCCTTGCCGAAGCTCATGGCCTTGCCGCCGCCGGCCTGCAGCTGCCGCATGAAGAGGAAGAACATGATGCCGATGAAGAGCATCGGCAGGAGGGTCACGAGGGTCGACGACCAGAAGGGCGTCGTGTCTTCCTTCTCGAAGTAGATCTGCAGCTTCTCGTTCGGCGTGTGGCCGGTGGACGGGTCCTTCTTCTGCAGGTCGTCGATGAGGTTCTGGTCGGCGACGGGGCCGAGCGTCTCGCGCTGC
>DATJYG010000861.1:0-2315 GCA_035499695.1 Polyangiaceae bacterium | reverse complement strand
CGCCATGGCGATTACCCAGCCATTGGAGTAGGTGCTGCTGTAGGGGGTGTAGAACGTCCAGCCGGTGTCGACGCCGCCGACCAGGATGGAGCCGACCGCGAAGATTCCACCGAACATGAAGACGTACCAGCTCAGCAGATTGAGGCGCGGAAAGGCGACGTCGCGCGCGCCGATCATCAGGGGGACGAAGTAATTGGCAAAACCCGTCAACGCGGGCATCACGACGAGGAAGATCATCGTGACCCCGTGCATCGTGAAGAGCTCGTTGTACGCCTCCGGCGTGAGCAGCCGCCCCCGCGGTTCGGCGAGCTGCAAGCGGACGACGAGGGCCTCGCACCCGGCCACGACGAAGTAGAAGAGCGCCGTGACGAGGTAAAGGATACCGATGCGCTTGTGGTCGACGGTCCCCGCCCACTCGAACCAGCGGGCCTCGACGTCGCGCGCCTCGGGGTGGACGACCGCGGGGGCGGTCATCGAAGTCCTTCGAGGTAAGAGGCAAGGTCGCTCACCTGGGCCTCGCTCAGGTTGAAGCTCGGCATGTGGCTGCCGGGCTTGACGGCCTGCGGGTCCCGCAACCAGGCGCGCAGCCCGTCGGGCGTGTCATCGAGGACGCCCGCGGCGAGCGTGGTGCGCGAGGCGACGTGCGTGAGGTCCGGGGCGACGCTCCCGACGAAGCTCCGCCCGATGACCGCGTGGCACGAGCCGCACGCCTCCGCGCGAAACAGGGACTCACCGCGCACGGCGGCAGCTTCGACCGGGGGGCGGGCCGGCGCCCGCTGCGCGGCTTGCCATGCGTCGAACGCCTGCAGCGGATCGGCCAACACGAGAAGCCGCATCCACGCGTGCTGCGCGCCGCAGAACTCGAAGCAGGCCCCGCCGTAGGCGCCCGCCGCGTCGGCGCGCAGCCAGAAGTGGTTCGGATGCCCCGGCACCGCGTCCATCTTGCGCGTGAGCTGGGGCACGGAGAAATCGTGCACGACGTCGGCGGACTCGAGGCGCACGAGGAGCGACGCTCCGACCGGGACGTGGATCTCGTTGGCGGTGATCGCGCCCGACGCATAACGCACCTCCCACCACCACTGGTGAGCGACCACGGTGAGGTCCGGCGCGCGCTCGGCCGGCGGATCCGACTTCGCCATGGTCGCCACCGTCATCACGAACAGCCCCGTCACGATGGCCAGGGGCACCACCGTCCAGACGACCTCCAACGCGCGATGGCCGGCGATCTGCGGCGGGTCCGCGGCTCCGGCGCGGGCGCGGAACGCCACCAGCGAGTACCCGATCGCCCCCGCTACGGCGAGGCCGAGGACGGCGCAAACGACGAGCGTGACGTCGAACGCGTGGGCGATGGCGGCCGCGAAGGGGGATACGGGCGCGAAGGGAGTCTCGCTCCCCGTCAGCGGCACCCGCACCATGGCCGTAGGTAAGCCAGTGGCTCCGAGGACGTCAACCGACGTCGGCAGACTGCGCGGCGAGCTTCCTTGCTGGGCACGCTACGCGCCTGACGGAGTGGACCGTGGCGGTGAAGCGGCGTCAGCCCGCGGCTCGATCGAGCGCGGCCTCGCGCCAGTGGCCGGCTCCGGAGAGCTCGAGGCGGCGCTCGTGGAACCCGAGCAGGCTCGATCGATGGCCCACGCTGACGATGGCGGTGCGCGGCAAGCGCGCGAGGAGCACGCGATAGAGCTCCGCCTCGGACGGCTCGTCGAGCGCCGCAGTCGCCTCGTCCATGAAGAGCCACGCAGGCCGCTGGAGGAGCGCCCGCGCGAAGGCCACGCGTTGCTGCTCTCCCAAGGACAGGACGTGGGACCACATGCGGTCGTCACCGAGCGCGGGGCGAAGCTGAGGCAGGTGGACGTCGACGAGCAGCTGGTCGAGGTCGGCGGCCGACACGGGGCCCCCGTACGGGTAGACGAGCACGTCCTCGAGCGTGCCGAGCGGCAGGTACGGTCGCTGCGGCAGAAAGAGCACGCGGTCTCGTGCTGGAATGGCGACCTCGCCCTCCGCGTAGGGCCATATCCCGGCGATCGCGCGCACGAGGGTGCTCTTGCCGCACCCCGAAGGTCCGGTGACGAGCAGCCGCTCGCCGCGCTCGACCTTGAGGTGCAGGTCGCGGACGAGGACGCGACCGTCGGGCAAGCCGACGTCGAGCGCAGAGACGCGCAGCTCCGGGCCGTCGGACCGCGTGACCTTCCAGTGCTCTTTGCGGGTGACCTTGATGCGATCCATCGCCTGCCCGAAATACCGGAGTCGGTCGACGACCGCGTGCCAGCTCGCGAGTCCTGTGTAGCTCGAGACCACGAAGGAAAGCGCCCCCT
>DATJYG010000860.1:0-2507 GCA_035499695.1 Polyangiaceae bacterium | reverse complement strand
GTGGTGGTCGGCTGGCTCGTCCTTAGGGAGAGGCTGACCTGGCTCTCGGTCACGGCGATGGTCGTGATCCTCTCCGGGGTGGCCATCGTCCAGACCGCCTCCCGCGGGCGAAAGCGACTCGTCACCATCGCCGGCGGCGTGGCCACGGGGAAGGCAGCGTGACACTTTCGTGATGCGCGGCCGGGATACTTCCTCCCGGAGCTACGGAGCACAAGAGAGCACAAGAGAGCAACGATGAGTCCCCGAGCCACTGCCGCCGCCGTCGTCACCATGCTCAGCGTCGCCGCCGGGGCAATCGCCATGCAGCTCGGCCGTCCCCATGAGCCCCTTGCGGCGCGCCTCGGTACGACGCCGGTAGTCGTCGAGCTCTTCACCTCGCAAGGCTGCTCCAGTTGTCCGCCGGCCGAGGAGATTCTCTCGTCTCTTGCTGACGACCCGTCCCTGCGGGGAAAGGTCATTCCACTGGCCTTTCACGTCGACTATTGGGATCACCTCGGCTGGCGCGATCCTTTTTCCTCGCGCCTATGGACGCTGCGGCAGATGAGCTACGTCCGCCAGATGCGCCTCAACTCGGCGTACACGCCGCAGGCAGTGATCTCCGGGCGTACGGAGCTGGTCGGCTCGCGGGATGCAGCGCTTGAGAGCGCGATCGTGACCGCGTCACAGGCCAAGCCGCTCGGAGCTGTCTCGTTGACGGCCAAGCGCCTAGGCGCGTCAATCGTCGCCGACGTCGAGGCCAAGGGGGGAGCGTCCAGCGACGTCATGCTGGCGGTCGTCGAGTACGGCGTGACGACGAAGGTCCAGGCCGGCGAGAACGACGGACGAACGCTTGTCAACGACGCCATCGTGCGCACGCTGCAGCAGGTCAAGCCGGGACGTATCGAGATCCACACCGATCCCGCCTGGCAGCACCTTTCCGTCGTGGCGTTCCTGCAGGATCGCGACTCGCTGGCCATCACTAATGCCGCGATCGCGCCGTTGTAGGAGCGGCTCGCCGGTGCACGGTGGCCCGACGCGCGCCCGGCGTCGAACATCCTGCGCGAGGCGCGGTCGGTGGCCGGTTCCAATGCCCAAGAAGTCTCAGTCGCGCACGTAGTGGCAGTTGTAGCCCCAGGGCTGCCGCTGCAGGTAATCCTGGTGATACTCCTCGGCGGGCCAGAAGGTCATTGCGTCGACGATCTCCGTGACGATGGGGCGCGGCCAACGGGCCTGGTTGCGCTCGATGGCGCGCCTGGCTGCCTCCCTCTGCTTCTCGTCGTGGACGAAGATCGTCGATCGGTACTGCGTGCCGACGTCGTTCATCTGCCGGTTCTTCGTGGTCGGGTCGTGGAGCCGGAAGAAGAAGTCGAGGATCTCGTCGTAGCTGATCTTCTCCGGGTCGAAGACGATCTGAACGCTCTCGGCGTGGCCGGTTGCCCCCTTCTTCACGTAGTCGTACGTCGGCTGGTCGCGTGTTCCGCCGGTGTAGCCGACGGTGGTATCAACCACGCCTGGCAGCTTGCGCACGAGCTCCTCGACGCCCCAGAAGCAGCCGCCGGCCAGTGTCGCGGTCTCCGTCACTTGTGGGCCTCCGCCGTGGCGGCCTTGCCAAAGAGATGGGCATACTGGCCGTAGCCGTCTTCCACGAGCTTGTCGGCCGGGATGAAGCGCAGGGCGGCCGAGTTCATGCAGTAGCGCAGGCCGGTGGGCGCCGGACCATCGTCGAAGACGTGACCCAGGTGTGAGTTGGCGTGCTTCGACCGGACCTCGGTACGGACCATCCAGAAGGAGCGGTCGCTCTTCGTGACGATGTTCCCGGGCTCCAGCGGACGGGTGAACGAAGGCCAACCGGTGCCGGAGTCGTACTTGTCGAGGGAGCTGAAGAGCGGCTCGCCGGAGACGACGTCGACGTAGATGCCGGGGGCATGGTTGTTCCAATAGGCGTTCTCGAAGGGTCGCTCGGTACCGCCCTCCTGGGTTACCTCGTACTGGAGTGGCGTGAGCTTCTGGCGCAGCTCGGATTGGGTGGGTTTCTCCCCGTTCACGGGATCGGCTCCTTTGCTGTCCTTCTGGGGTCGAGCGAAGATGAACAAGACGGCGGCGACCCCGACGATGGCGGCAAGGACGAGCCGCAGCCGGGGTGACGTGGTGCGTGACATGGTGCCTCCTCGCAGTGAATGAAACCGCGCTTCCCGCGCGGCTGTTTCAACGCCGTTCACGTTCGGGCCGATTTGTCACGCGGCGATCACGAGGGAGCAAAGAAAGTGGCAGCGAGCGGACGGGCCCATGCATCTCCCTGGCGATGCCCGACGCCTACGCCGGGCCACAGCCTCTCCCGGCGCTTCGATGTCGTTTCGGCGCGAAGGGCCATCCGATTGCAATGGAGCCTGCGAACGAAGCAGGATCTATGGATGCAACGGTCATTCGCGATCCTCGGTTTCCTGGTCTTGGTCTGCCCGCTGTCGGCCCAGGTTCCCCCTACGGCGCCGGCCACGACGCAGCCGGATGTTCCTTCCATGATCAGGTCG
>DATJYG010000859.1:0-3393 GCA_035499695.1 Polyangiaceae bacterium | reverse complement strand
CGAGTAGTCGAGCGCGAGCTCGGTCACGAGGCACACGTCGTGGTCGTGCTCGCAGCGGAGCGAGATGGGATTGCGGAACCCCTTGGCGACGAGGCTCGCGCCTCCGTCGGGGCTCACCTTGTTGATCGTGCCCACCGGCGGGCGGGTCGAGAGACACGCCTCGCTCTGGCTGCTGCCGTTGGTGACGTAGAGCGTCCCGTCCGTCGCGACGTCGATCACCTTGGTCCAGTGCACCGAGTCCTGCGGGAGGGTGCTCGTGTTGACCGGCTGCGAGGCGCCCGACGGCGACAGGTCTCCGTTGACGAAGGGCACCCTGGCGATCGTCGCCTGGTCGAACTGGTAGTAGAGGAAGCCTCCGCCGAAGTAGAGCCCCTGCACGTACTCGAGCATCGAGAGATACGTGATGTTCGTGTCGGCGATGCCGTCCTGATCGTCGTCCGGCAAGATGACGATCTCGCCGAGCCCGTTGTTTCTGCCGCCGGTGGTGGACGCGGTGGGAGAAGAGACGAAAAGGTGGCCGTCCGGCGCGAAGCTCAGCTGTCGCGTCATCGGGACGTTGCCGTAGTAGTGGACGCAGAAGCCGACCGGAAGGCTGAGCCATCCGAGATAAGGGGTCGACGCATCGCTTCCCGGAATGACCTGGGGACCCTGCTGCGTGAACACGACCGACCCCGGTAGCGCGCAGAAGGCGCCGGGCGGCGGCTTCGCGTCGATGTCTATCGGGAGCTCGTCGCCCGTGGGCCCGTCCTCTCCGCCACCCGTGTCGCCCTGCGTCGTCGCGTCGGCGTCCGATGCCGCGTCCGCACCTGAGCCGTCGACCTGCGCGTCGCCTCCGTCGTCTCCACCGATGCCGAGCCCTCCCACGCCACGGTGCGTCCCGCTGGTGCAGGCGATGGCGCAGAGTGTGGGCACCGCGAGCAGCGAAGTGAAGACGATGATGCGGTGCTTCACGAAGGTCGCTTTTTCTATCACGCCGCGCGGCGAAATTGGCCCAGTCGATCGGCGTATGGGAAATTGATCGTAGAGGCGTCGTGGTGCGCTGATGTTGCGCCCGCGCTCCGCCACCCATGCGCAGTTCAATCGCGGGCCTGTTGGTCCGCTCGTCTCTCTTCGGGATTCTCTGGATCGCGGTGCGCGACGAGGCGCCCCCGCCGGCGCAGGCCGCGACTGCCGTGACCGCGCCGCAGGGACCCATGAGCGTCGCGACGACGGCTGCACCCGCGTCGGCGTGCCCCGACGGCATGGTGCTCGTCGACGGCGACTACTGCGACGAGGTCGAGCAGACGTGCCTCGTCGAGCGCCCGAAGCCGCACGTCGGTTGCCTGCAGTACGCGGAGCCGACGGTGTGCACGGGCGCGCAGACGCACATGCGCTTCTGCATCGACAAGTACGAGTACCCGAACGAGGTGGGGCAGAAGCCGCTCATCATGCAGTCCTGGTACGACGCCGACCGGACCTGCCGCTCGATCCACAAGCGCGTCTGCCGGAGCCACGAGTGGACGCTCGCGTGCGAGGGACCCGACCGCCTCCCCTACCCTTACGGCTACGAGCGCGACGCGGACGCGTGTCACATCGACGAGCTCGGGCCGATGATCGACGAGAAGCGCTTCTACTCGCCCCACAAGGAAGAGGAGATCGAACGCATCGACCGCCGCGAGCCGAGCGGCGCGCGCCCCGACTGCGTCAGCGCCTACGGGGTCTACGACCTCACCGGGAACATCGACGAGTGGACCACGAACGAGACGGGCATCCCCGACCACGGCTCCCTCAAGGGGGGGAACTGGGGCCAGTGGCGCAACGCCTGCCGCCCGCACACCAACGGGCACGCCGCCTGGTTCCGGTATTACCAGCTCGGCTTCCGTTGCTGCGTGGATCCCGTGGATGATCGATAATCGGCCCTAGATGGCCGGAGCGAGCGTCGAAGCCCGCAAGCCCACAGCCGCGGGCGTGTCCTATCCTGCGGACCGCGAGGAGCTCGCCGCCACGGTGCGCGATCTCCTCGCGCGTGCAGAGGCGGGGAGCGAAGGCGTGCGCACCCCGCGTGCGATCGTCGTCCCCCACGCGATCCGGGGGACGGCCGGGGAAGTCGCGGCAGCGGCGTGGGCCCGCGTCGCGCCCGTCGCCTCGCGCATCGCGCGCGTGCTGCTCCTCGGGCCGGCGCATCACGCGGCCTTCGCAGGCATCGCGGCGCCCTTCGCCGACGCGTTCGCGACGCCGCTCGGGCCCGTCGCGGTCGACCGTCTCGCCATCGAGGGCGTGCGCCGCTTCCCGCAGGTGGTCGTGAGCGACGTGCCGCACGAGCAGGAGCCGTCCCTCGAGGTGCAGCTCCCGTTCGTGCAGGCGCTGCTCGAAGACAAGCCCATGGTCCCTCTGCTCGTGGGCGACCTCTCGGACGAGGAGGCGAGCGAGGTGGTCGGCGCCCTCTGGGACGACACGACGCTCGTCGTCGTCTCCACGGACATGAGCCACTACTTCGACGCGCCGACCGCGCGCGGGATGGACGAGTCGACGGCGCTGGCGATAGAGGCCCTCGACGCGAGCGCGATCGCCGAGGAGAACGCCTGCGGCCACGCGGCGCTGCGCGCACTGCTGCTCGCGGCGCGCGAGCGGAAGCTGCGCGCGTCGCGGGTCGACCTGCGTCATTCGGGCGAGACCACCGGGGAGCTCGACGAGGTCGTGGGATACGGCGCGTTCGTCATCGGCTGAGCTGATGGCTCCAGGCTGATGCAGTGAGGCATCAACCCGACCGCACCCACATCAGCGACGACGCGCGGCATCAATCCTGCGGAGGCAGCGAAACGACTCACCTTTCTCGCCGTTTTGTTGGCCTTGGCACGCTTCGACCATATGCCTGAGCTCCCACAAGCGCCCCTATCGAGGAGGTGACTCATGATGGCCGCTGCTGTTGCATTCGCGTTGTGGTTTTCGACCACGCCCACCCCGCCCACGACGGGCGAGCTGTCGGCGACCGCCGGAACCCAGACGTCGACGCCTGCAGTACACACGGGCGTCGTGCACGAGCTGGCAGTGCTGAAGCTCGTGACCCCGGCCATCATCGACGCTTCGGAGCGGTGGCTGAAGGAGTATTACCACTCGCCGGTCGGCACCCAGCAGAAGGTGGTCGTCGACGGTCGCCCGCTCGTGTTCATCCTGCAGTGGCACTACCACCCGCCGGGCTTCGTCGGCGGCCCGACCGGCAAGCACAAGGGCGTCACGGTCTTCGAGGAGCGCTGACGGCGGAGTGACGGGCTCGCTCGGGCGAGGCTGATGGGTTGTCGCGGCGCTTCCGTGTTAGGGAGCAGCCATGCGCTCGTCCGTTGCCTCTCTCGTCGCGCTCAACCTCGGTCTCGCCGTCTCTGCCGGCGCGTGCGGCGGAGAAGCGCCGCCCCCCAC
>DATJYG010000858.1:0-40739 GCA_035499695.1 Polyangiaceae bacterium | reverse complement strand
GCCCCAAATAGGTGAGGCAGCGGGAGCCGGTGAGTTGCGGACCGGCCCCCGCTGCCTGCTGTTGTTCGGCTAGATCTCAGTAGAAACGCACGTCACGTCAGCTCAGAAGCAGCCGGGGATCGCGAACTGCGAGTAGTTGCTGATCTGGTTGTTGTACCCCTGGAAGAGCTGCATGACCTGGTTCTGCTGCGTCGCGGCCGTGGTGGCCTGCAGGATGAACTGGTTGGCGTTCAGGTAGGCCAGGTTGTTGAACACCATCGCGTTCGCGAACTGCGAGCTGGCGGTGCTCTGCAGGCTGTTCGTGGCCTGCGTCTGCGAGGCGAAGGCCTGGTTCGCAGCCGTCGACGACGCGAGGTTCGAGCCGGCCGCCGTGGCCGTCGAGCCTTGCGCCGCACTGTTCTGGAACGCGTTCATGTTGTTGAACGCGTTGCCAGCGGCGGACGCCTGCTGCGTCGCGATCGTCGACGCGTTGTCGACGTGCGAGCCCGTGTTGAACGCCGACTGCTGCACCGCAGAGCTCTGCTGCGCGGTGTTCGCACCGTTGTTGAAGAACGCGTTCGTCGCGTTCTGCGCCACGGCGTTCGAGCCGTTGTTGAAGAACGCGTTCGTCAGCGCGTTCTGCCCAGCGGCCGTGTTGGCACCCGAGAACGCAGAGGTGGCGTTGCTGAACGGAAGCGCCCACGAGACCACGCCGCCGAAGAACCCCGTCATCCCCGTGAAGCCCGAGTTGAACGCGTTCGTGAACGCGTTGTTCGTCGCGTACTGATTCGCCGAGGTCGCCGCCGAGTTGGCGCCGTAGGCGTTCGCGCTCTGCGCGGCGACGTTGTTCGCGGCCTGGCTACCCCACGCGTTGTTGAGCGCAGAGCTCTGCTGAGCGACGCTGTTCACGTTGTTGCCCCAGGCCTGCTGGTTGGCGCTGTTGACCTGCGTCGTGACCGCATTGCTCGTCTGGTACGCGTTGTTGAAGCCCGAGGCGACCGTCGAACCCTGCTGGTTCGCGAAGCTCTGCTGCGCCACGGTGTTCTGATACGCGTTCTGGATCGTCTGCTGAGCGAGCGCCGACTGGGCCGAGGTGAAGTTGGAGGCCTGGGCGAGCATCGCCTGCATCGCCTGGGTCGCCGACGTCGCCTGCTGGTTGACCAGCGTCTGGTAGCCCTGGTTGTTCACCGCGTACAGCTGGTACTGCGCGTTCTGCAGAGCCGAGGTGTTCGCCACGATCGTGTTGATCACTTGCGGAGACGAGAAGGCGAACGTGCCCACCGCACCACCGCCGCCGCCGCAGCCGATGCCGAGCGGAGCGATCCACGCTTCAGACGACTTGCCGGTGGCCTCCGAGCTCTGGTCGGGTTCTCCCGCTCCAGCCGCGCACCCCACGTTGAGGGCCGTCGACAACACGCCGATACCGATCGTTCCGAGCGCGCTCAGTCTTGCGATGTTGAGTTTCATTGTCCTATCTCCTTTGCCTTTCTTTCGATCGATGGCCCGGCGCGCGCGACGTCGACTCAGTCGTCGACCTTCGGTCTCGGTCGCACCCTCCCAGCCAGCGCGCCTGGCGAGAGCAACGGCGGTGCCCGCCAGTGCACCAGCTTCGCTTTTATTCCCGCGTGACGGCTTGAGGCGCTGGTGGCGGCCGTCGTGTTTCGAGGAGGATTCGTGCGCTACGGCACTGCCCGAGCGCTCGACCGCTGAGAGCCGAGCAATCCGCGATCGAAGCGTCGCCAACGCTTGACGCATGGCAGCCACATGCTGGCAGGGAGACACGGCCGATCGCCGTTCTCTCGCTGCTCGGACGCGGCGACGGCTCGCCTGCGGATTTCGGAAGTGCCGAGCCGACTCGGCCCATCGAACAAGGCCGATCGGGTGCTGCTGCCCGAGCGCTGCCGCTGGCTCGACGTCGAGCGTTCCCGACCGAGGGGTACGCGCGTTGCTGGACGCACCGGCCGTGTTTTGGAGGGAAGCACAGGGGGAAGTCTCTGAGCTGTTCCTCGCTCCAAGGCACTCAAGAAAGGAACAGTCATGAAATCTCGCAATATCGTCTCGCTCTTCGTCATGACGCTGCCCCTCGCCGCGGGTTCCGTCGCTTGCGGTTCCAACCCGGTGGGGACGGACGAGCCGACGGCGCAAAGCGAAGAACAAATCGTCACCTCGGCCGGCGCCATCATGGCGTGGCCCACCGGCCCGGTGGTCTGGAACGGGCTCACGGGCACGTGGCCCATCGCGGTCTGGTCACCGGCGACCATCGGCGCCCTCGCCTTCGGTGTCTCCGGCTTCGGGGGCCTCGGGATCACCGTCGCCGGGTTCCCGAACATGCTCGCTGCCCCGATCACCACGGGGCTCCTCAACGCGTTCATCCCACCCGTGGCTGCGGCGCCGATCGGCGCAGCGCCGTTCCTCGGTCCCACAGGCCTCTTCCCGCCCGCCTTCGGCTTCACCGGCGCCTTCGCGCCGTGGACCGGCGGCGCCGGCTGGGGGTTCGGCATGAACGCGTTCGCCGGCGGAACCGGGTTCAGCACGACGTTCGCCAACGGCGCGTTTGCGCCGGGCCTGAACTGGTGGACGCCGACGCTCACCTCGTCGGCGCTGATGTTCTCGAACATGGCGGCGATCAACTCGTTCACGCCCTTCATGTTCAACGTCACCTTCACCGCGACCGCGGCCCAGGTGGCCGCCTTCGGCACGACGTTGATGCCAGCCTTGAGCATCTTCGCGACGCCGATGCTGCCCGGAGCTATCGCGGCGTCGACCGCGGCGATCCCGTTCACGAGCCTCGCGTTCCCGATCATGCCGATGCCGATCCTGCCGCTCGGGGCCGGGGCCGGACTCGGGGTGGGCGCGGCGGGTCTCGGCGTTGGCGCCGGACTCGGCGTGGGCGCAGTACACACGACCGCCGCCGGAATCGGGGCAGCCGGACTAGGGGCAGCTGGACTCGGCGCAGCTGGACTCGGGGTCGGGGCTGTCGCGCCGGTCGGCGCCGTTGCTCCGCTCCTCTGAGCGGAGAGGCCGTCGTCCTCCATCTGCGAGCCAGGGATTCCTCGCGGGGATGCGCTCGTCGCGCGCCCCGCGAGGGCCCGCTTCGCCGGGTCGCTCGTCAGGGTCGAGCCTTCTTGACCCTCGCCCACAGGGAACCACGTTCCCGCCAGCACGAGCGACAACATGATTCAAAACAAGCTCTTCACAGTGTCGATTCTCACGGCGGTCGCGTCGGCGGCCTGCTTCTTCGGCTGCAGCAGCGACAATACCGGCTCGGGTTCACCCGGCAGCAGTTCCGGAGGCCCGATCCAGACCGGCAGCAGTGGGGGTACAGGCAACTCCAGCGGGTCCAGCGGCAGCTCTGGCGGCGTCAACCAGGCCGTCGGGGACGGGGGCGCTTGCATGCCCTCGAGCGTGCAGAGCAGCAGTCTGCCTTCGTACACCCCGGTGATGGAGATGATCGGCGCGTGCACCTCGATGCAGATCTCGGGGTTCCTCTCGGCCTGCATCGCCCAGGGCTCGTCGGCCAACGACTGCTCGACGTGGGCGAACTCGAACAGCGCCTGCGCCGGATGCATCGTGCAGGGAAGCGACGCCGGGGCGACCCAGACCGGGGCCATCATCTTCACCGCCTCGGGAGCTCCGCTGAGCGGAAACGTTCCGGGCTGCATCGCTCTCGCCGATGCCAACGGAGGCCCCCAGTGCGCCGCCCAGCTCGAGCCCCTCATGCAGTGCCTCGCCCTCGCCTGCGGGAGCTGCACGGATCAGACGAGCTTCAGCAATTGTGAAACGGCGTCGAGGGCGAATGGCGGCGCGTGCGGGAGCTTGTCCGCCGCCGCGGCCTCGCCCTGCTCGGCCTACCTGGGCTCGAACGGCATCGGCGTGACCAAGTGCGGTTACGAGACATCCAGCCAGCTGACGGACGTCATCAACGTCATTTGCGGCCAGGGTCCGTGAGAGGCGCCCAGACGCGCTATCTTGTCTCTCGTTGGCGAGAGCACGTGTCCTCATCGTGGACGACAACGTCGAGCTCGTGGGCACGCTGCACGCGGTCTTGATGACGGCCGAGCTCTCGCCAATCGACGTGGTCACGGCGTCGCGCGCCGACGAGGGGCTCGCCATCGCCAAGACCCGCGGGTTCGACGTCGCCATCGTCGACGTGAAGCTGCCCGACGCGAGCGGCGTGGACCTCATCCCGCGGCTGAAGCAGGCGTGCCCGTTCGGCGAGGTCGTGCTCATCACGGGATTCGCCTCGATGGACGCGGCGATCGGGGCCCTGCGGTCCGGGGCGTTCGCGTTCATCCCCAAGTCCTTCCGGCCCGAGGAGCTCATCTCGACCGTCGAGCAGGCGCTCACCAAGGCGCGCCTGGCGCGCGAGCGCGACGAGCTGGAACGCCGTTACCGCGCCCTCGTGGAGCTGACCGACGTGCTCGTGGTCGGGCTCGACGCCGACGACCGGGTGGCGCTCTTCAACCCGAAGGCGTCCACGGTCGCAGGCGTCGAGGGGAGCTCCGCGCTCGGTCGACCGTTCATCGAGAGCTGGATCCCCGACGAAGACCGCATCCGGGTGCGCGAGGCCATCGCGCTCGCGCGCGTCGGGAGGACCCCGGAGGTCGAGGCGGGGTTCGTCGACGGTGCGCCCTCGTCGGTGCGGCCGCACGTGTCCTCGCGCGCGCTGCGCGAGGAGGCTCCGCGGCGGGTGCGGTGGCACTTCTCGATGGCGCGCGAGAGCGCCGGCGCCGAGTCGCTGGTCTACGCGATCGGCATCGACGTTTCCGAACGCCGCGCGCTCGAGAAGCGTGCGGCGGACGCCGAGGCGCTCTCGACGATGGGCACGCTGGCCCTCAACCTGGCGCACGAGGTGCGAAACCCGCTGAACGCGGCCGTGCTGCAGCTGCACGTGCTCGGCCGGCACGTGGAGAAGCTGCAGGTCGACCCGGAGATCCGGCACACGCTGCTCAGCAAGGGCAGGATCGTCGGCGACGAGATCGGCCGCCTCGAACGACTGCTCACCGACTTCCTCGAGCTCGCACGTCCGCGCGCGCCGGTGCGCGAGCTCGTGCACCTGGGGCGGCTCGTCGGCGACTTGCTCGACCTCGAGCAGGGGGCGGCCGGCGCGCAGGGCGTCACCGTCGAGCGCGATCTCGCGAACGACTGCGTGCTCGTCGGAGACCCGGCAAAGCTGAAACAGGTCGTGCTCAACCTCGTGATGAACGCCTTCGAGGCGATGAAGGAGCGCGGCACCCTGCGCGTCGCCGTCGGCTGCGCCGGCCCGGACGTGCAGCTCGTCGTGGCCGACACGGGCACCGGCATCGAGGCGTCGGCGCTCGCGCAGGTGTTCGACCCGTTCTTCACCACGAAGGAAGCCGGCACGGGGCTCGGGCTCTCGATCGTGCGCAAGATCGTCGATCAGCACGCCGGCGAGGTGCGGATCGAGAGTGAGCGTGGCGCGGGGACCCGCGTCACGGTCACGCTGCCGAAGGGGCGCTGACGCCGATCAGCGGCCGGGGGGCCGCAGGGGCAGCGCCGACGTGGACACCGGGGCGGGCGGGATGCGCGCGACCTCGGGCTCGCCGGCGGAGTCGATGGCCGACATCGCCGCGAAGAGCTTGTCCATCCCGACCTCGAGCGCGCCTTCCTTC
This sequence comes from Polyangiaceae bacterium, assembly GCA_035499695.1. Taxonomy (GTDB): domain Bacteria; phylum Myxococcota_A; class Polyangia; order Polyangiales; family Polyangiaceae; genus Palsa-1150. The sequence continues at coordinate 35,127 of DATJYG010000858.1, read as the reverse complement.
TGGAAGAGCCCTACGACGCGCACCAGGCGCAGCGCCGTCGTCTTGCCGAGGTCGATCTCGCGCTCGACGAAGGACTCGAACGAGGGGAAGCGCTTCGCCTCGTAGAGGCGCTTGGTCTGGATGTCCTTGAGCACCAGCCCGATGTCGAAGAAGGTCTTCGGCAGCTGCTTGCGGAGCTGCTTGATGTGCGCGAGCGCCGCGTGAAGGTCGCGAACCTTCTGCTTGATGTCCTCGGCGTTCTCCGGCGTCCGGATGGTCGCCCGGGCGCTGCCGGGGAGGGGGGGCTCGGCCGCACGGGCCCGCGCTTCGGCCGCGTGCTTGGCGGCGTGGCGGGCCGCCCAGGGGGCAGCTCCCCGCAGGCCCAGCTTGCGCTTCATCGGCCCTTCGTCTTTTGCCGGAGCGCCCGGCTTTGCGCCAGCCGGCTTGGCCGCTGCCGAGGGCTTCATGCTGGCCTTGGTGGGCGCAGCCTTCTTGTTCTTCGCCATTTTGGGGAGCCCCTCGAAAAGCTCCGCGCCAATTACCAGATGGAAGGTGCGCGCGTCTACACGGGAAACGCGTGGGCCTTGCGCTGCTACGGCCGAGCTATCATTCTCGCGGGTCGGCGGGGACTCCGCCGCAGCCTACGCCGCACCTCCTGTGGCCGTCCTGACCCCCATCGACGCGAGTGATGTGCGGGCCCTCTACGCGGGCTACGCGTTGCCCGCGCCGCGATCTTTCACGGGAATCGCCGGCGGGAGCGTGAACTCGAACTACGCCGTCGAGGGGGTCGGCGGGCGGCTCTTCCTCAGGCTCTACGAGGAGCGGGGCATGGACGGAGCCCGGCGCGAGTGCGCCATGCTCGAGCGCCTGGCGGGCAAGGGGGTGCCCACGCCGGCCCCGCTCCGCCGCTCGGACGGGGAGCACGTGTCGGCCGTGCGCGGGAAGCCGGCGGTCCTTTTCCCTTGGCGCGACGGCCACATGCGCTGTCAGGCCGGGGTGACCCCGGAGGACGCGGCGAAGGTCGGAGCGGCTCTCGCGCGGGTGCACGTCGCCGGGGCGGGGGAGCCCGTGGAGCCCGGTCGGTTCGGGATCGATGCCCTGGGCGTCCGCCTCGATCGCATCGCCGCGAGCGGGGATCCGACATTCGCGCCGATGGTCCCCGCGCTTCGCTCGAGGCTCGCCGCGGTCCAGGCGGCGCGGAACGACGGACTGCCTCGGGGCCTGACGCACGGCGACCTGTTCCGCGACAACGTGCTGTGGGCCGACTCGGGGGAGGTGAGCGCTCTCCTCGACTTCGAGAGCGCGTGCGAGGACACCTTCGCCTACGACCTGATGGTCACGGTTCTCTCCTGGTGTTTCGGCGACGACCTGGAGGCGCGCCTCGCCTCGGCGATGCGCGAGGGCTACGAGAACGTGCGCCCGCTGACGGAGCCCGAGAAGCAGGCTCTCTGGGCCGAGGGCGCGTTCGCTGCCATGCGCTTCACCATCACGCGCATCACCGACTACGCAATGCGCACGGGCGCCACTGGTCCGAGGGTGGTGAAGGACTGGCGGCGCTTCGCGAAGCGCTTCGAGAAGATCGATGCGCTCGGGGCCGCCGGGACGCGCGCGCTGCTCGGAGCCTCGTAGCGCGATCGCGAGGTGGTGCTAGCCACGTGGCTCATGCGAACGCCCGCCCTCGTGCTGTCCGCCGTGTGCGTCTTATCCGGCGAAGGGCGTGAGCCTCTGCCTCGACGGGCGTTGCACCATTCGCTGATGCGCTAGCGGCGGACGCTGGCGCGCGTCGCGCGTGCCTTGGGCGCGTGGGTCCTTCTGCGTTGCCGGCGCGAGAGCTTGCTCCCGCTCTTGGCGCGATTCGCGCTCTTGCGCGTCGACTTGCGCGACGGCTTACGCGCGGAGTCCTCCAGCGTGTAACCCATGGCCCGAATGCGCAGCTTGGTGTTTCGCGCTGCGCTCGAACCACCTCCTGCCTTGCGATCGGTTGCGCTCACTCCGGGCAGAGACGTGTCGACCCACTCGTCGCGCCGTCCTCGCGGCCGATGAGCTGCGCGCAGCAAGTTCGTCTGCGCCCGCCCCACCCGGCGTCCGACGAGACTCCCTCCTTGGGGGCGGGGGGCCGGGGGCGACCTCCGCGCCGGTCGCCTCGGAGGCGAGGGGTGCGTGGGAGCGGGCGTGGGCATCCTCGCGCGTTCGACGGAGCGCTTCATCGCTCTCGCGATGGAGGCGGCTGCGCGCACGAACGCGGTCTCTGCGTCGGGTCCGCGCGCCTCGACGAGGACGGAGGGCCGGCCGCTCACGGTGAGCTTGATGCGGCAGACCGTGCTGTTCCCTCCGCGCTGGTTCGAGACGTCCAGGATGCGGACCGTGGCGCGCTCGATGTGCGTCGCGAACCTGCCGAGCCGGCGTCCCAGGAGAGCCCGAGCGCTCGGGCCGAAGCCCTCGGGCAGGTCGACTCTGCTCAGGCGGATTCGAAGCGGCGTCTCTGACACCCGGGTTCTTCCCGACCGGGCCCTGAGTGGGCGGGGCACCTTGCGGGCGAACTTGCGTGGGTGCCGAGGCATGTTCACTCGACCGAGCAATCGACGTGCCGCGGGTGCCCGCTCCCGCTCACCGCTCCGTCGGCGCGAGCGGAAGGCGAATGACCACGGTCGTCCCGTGACCGGGCGGGCTGGCCACCTCGATGGATCCACCGTGCGCGCGGACGATGGCGTTGGCGATGTAGAGCCCCAGGCCGAGCCCACCGAAGTGCTCCTTCGGTACCGCGCGCTCGAACGGCGAGAAGATCGCCTTCAGGCGATCGGGGACGATGCCTGGGCCGCGATCGCGAACGGTGAGCTCGGCCTGCCCATCGACGCGTCCGAGCGATACGTCGATGGGGTGGCCTGCGCCGAACTTGATGGCGTTGTCGAGCAGCGCCCATACGACTCGCTCGAGCCGCGCCTCGTCGACTCGCAGCACGACGGACCCGAGGCTCAGCGCAATCGGGCACCCGATGCGCCGAGCGCGCTCGGCCACGCTCCACACGACCCTCTCGACGATCGTCGAGAGCTCGTGAGTGGCCAGCGTGAGCGAGACACCCTCCGCCCGGATGTTCATCGCCTCGATCACGCCGGCGACGACGTCGCAGAATCGCCGCACCTGGCGCGCGATCGAGTCGCAGCGCGTTTGCTCGGCCGGATCATTGCTGCGCTGTGCCCTGCGCAGCATGTCGTCCGTCATGAGCTTTATCGACGTCAGCGGAGTGCGGAGCTCGTGCGAGAGCAGGATCAGGAACTCGTCGCGTGCGGCGATGGCCTCGCGCGCGATGCCGTGGACGCGCGCGTTCTCGAGCGCCGCCGCCAGGCGACTGGCGACGTCCTGGGCGAGGGCGAGGTCGTCGCTGTCGTAGTGTCGGGCGCCGACGGCGAAGAACGTCATGGCGCCGAAGGTGACGCCTGCGACGGCGAGCGGGATGCCCATCGCGGCACTGATGCCGGTCGACTGGAAGACCGCGCGCTTCTCGGGTTCCACCTCGCCGAAGAGCTCCGTCATGGATCGGCCGGTGTCGGGGATGAGCAAGGATTGCCTCTGTCGCACCACCGGCGACGCCAGAACCGGGGCATGTTGTTTCGTCGTGGCGAGCACGGCGTCCATGACCCACGCTTGCTGGCTGGGATCCACGTGCGCGGACCCGATGCAGTCGAGCCTGTCGTCGGGCGTCAGGATCCAGACGTTCGAGATGTCGGCGAGCTTGGGCACCGCCAGGTCGGTGGCTGCGATCGCGATCTGCCGCGGGTTGAGCGAGGACAGGAGGGCGCGCGAAACGCTGTCGAGGAACACGGCGCGACGTGCCTCTGCCTCGGCGGGCGTCTGCGTTCGCGCCGCCAGCGCGGCCGCCACGACCTGACCCACGCCCATGGCGAACTCCGCTTCGGCTGCGGTCCAGCGCCGGTGCGGTCCGACCTGCTCGTGGCTGAGGACTCCGCACAGCCGGCCTTCCGCCCACACCGGGATCTCGAGCATCGACGAGATCCCGCGCGTCCTGCAGTACTCGGCCAGACCGCCGGTGCGCGCGTCGGTGTCGACGTCCTCGACGTCCACGATGCGCGCCTCGCGCAGCGCGCGGAAGTACAGGGGCATCTCGGACTCCAGCAGCCTGGCGCCCTGCTCGAAGGTCCGGCGGCTGGACACGTAGCCCGCCTCGCAGATCAAGGCCGAGGCTTCCGGGTAGAAGCTCCAGTAGCTCACGCGCTCGACGCCCAGGACCTGGGCCTCGAACTGGCAGATGTGCCGGATGGACGCGCCCCAGTCCGCACCGGTCGCGCGCGAGAGCTCGAGGAGTAGACGCGCGTGCCGGAAGTGAAGCTCCTCTTCGGAGCTCAATCTGCCCGGACGTTGCTTGCGCCGGAGGCGCCGTCGCTCACCGGGCCCAGTGGGTGTGGCCACACCGCCGGTGCACGCGAATCTCGCACCAGCCCGCCTCTTCCCGGGGCTCTGGGGAGAGCTCGAGCAGCGGTGACGCTAGGCGCTCGCGGTCTCGGTCACGCGCACCCGCTCGCGCGGTGACCACAGCTCTGCGCGGAGCTTCTCGATCCGCTCGGTCACCTTCGCCAGGGCCGCCGCCTGACCTTCGACCGCCGCGTTGGCCGCGGTCTCGTCGGTCTGCCCCCCGTCGCGTGCCTCCTTGGTCGCGCGCAGGACCTCGACGACCTCGCGGTGGAGCTCCTCGCCCGCGTTCACCACCCAGGTGTCGAGCTTCTGGGCGAACTCCTCGATGAGCGCGTCGAGCTTCGGCGCGACCTTCTTGGCCGTCTCGCGCATGACGTCCGGCGCCATCTCCTTCGCGCGCTTCTTGAACTCCTCGTGGATCTTGCCCCGCGCGAACATCGCGAAGATCGCGGGCCCCGCGACGGCGAGGATCCCGCCCGCCATGAGGTTCACCGCCATGAGGGCGACGCCGCCGAACATGAGGGCGACGACGCCCATGTCGTACTTGATGGTGTCCACCTGCACGTCGAGCTTGCGCGCATCGCTCCCCATCACGGCGGCGACGCGCTTGGCGCTCTCGTGGGCGTCCTCGCGCACGAGGGCCACCGTCTTCTCGGCGAGCGCCTCGAGCTTCATCGCGATCTCCTTCGTCTCCTCCTCCGCCCACGTCTTGTAGGCGTCCTCGAGGAAGGCCGGCAGGTACTGCTTGAGGTCCCCCGGCTTCGCGGAGTCGATGACGTTCGGCAGCTGGCGCACGACCTCCTCCACGAAGTGGTCGAGGTCCTTGCGCGCGCCCGTCTTGATGGCCGAGACGTCCTCGCGGATCGCCATGCGCCGCTGCTCGATGGTGCCCGCGGTGCCTTGAAGGTCCTTCTCGAGCGCCGCGATCCGCCGCTCGATCTCCTCGTTCTTCATCTGGATGCTGCGGCGGCGCGCGTCGATGCCCTTCGAGAGGAGCTGCGACACCCCCAGCCCCTCGCCGAGCGCGTTGTCGAGCAGGATGCGTCCGCGCTCCTCGGCGAGGAAGCGCGTGAGGTGAGCCACGAGCTCGGGCATCCCGGTGCCGGTGCTCTTGCCGGCGAGCGCCGTCTCGGAGCTCACGGGGAACACGACCGGATCCTTCACGAGCGCCGAGAGGTGGTTCTTCGCGTAAGCGAGCGCCTCGCGCTGCTCGTCGGAGGAGAGCAGGTCCCACTTGGTGATGACGAAGACGATCTTGTCGCGCGAGGCCTTGAGCAGCTTGTCGTTGAGGAAGACTCGCTCGCTCTCCTTGAGGATCTGCCCGGCGTCGAGCAGGAAGAGCACCGCGTCCGCCCGGGGGATGTAGCTGTAGGTGATGTCCGCGCGCTGGAGCGACAGGTCGTTCACGCCTGGCGTGTCGACGAGCAGGATGCGCTCCTTGAGCAGCGGCGCCGGGTAGCCGATCTCGAGGTAGTCGACCTCCTCGGCATTCGCGCCCCCGCCGACGGCGAAGCGCTTGGCGTCGGCGAACGGGATGGGCTGTCGCTCGCCGCCGCTCATGACGACGGTCGCCTCGGGCTTGTCGGCCCAGCGGATGTGGTGGATCGCGGCGGTCGTCGGCGTCACGCCGACCGGCAGGGCCGCGTGCCCGAGCAGCGCGTTCACGAAGGTCGTCTTCCCGTGGTTGAACTCGCCCACGACGACGAGGTGGAAGCGGTCCTCCTCGAGCTTGCGCACGAGGTCGCGATCGACGCGGTCACGCTGGCTCTTCGTACCGATGGACGTCGCCACGTCGCCGAGGCTGCGCAGCGCGTTCACCACCTCGTCGCGTCGCTCGAAGAACGCGTCCAGCGCGGGCCTGCCGATGGTGCTCATCACGCGTCTCCCTTGAGCAGCGCCGCGACGCGGCTGTCCACTTCGCTCATCGTGAGCCCGACGGCGGGCTTGCCGATCGTCTTCTGATAGAGCTGACTCTCGCCGAAGGAGCGCATGGCGAGGACGCGCTTGGGCAGCCACGGGTGGGTCGCGAAGACCTCCATGTACTTGCCGATGCCCTGGTTGCCCTCCTCGTGCTGCTCGAGGAACGCGTCGAGGTTGAACTCCTCGTAGAGCTTGCGCGAGCCGACGGCGAGCTTCGTGATCGCCCGCTCGGCCGCCGCCTGGTCCTTCGCGACGAGCATGCCGGCGCGGTCGCAGGTGATCTCGGCGCGCCGCGACCACGTGCGCAGCGCCACGAGCGCAGGCTGCAGGATCCACGGCACGAACATGCCCGCCATGTACGTGAGGTAGTGGAGCGCCGTGAGGTAAGCGACGTGCGAGTTGTGGATGTGCCCACACTCGTGGCCGATGACCGTGAGCAGCTCCTCGTCCGAGTACTGATCGACGAGCGCCGAGTGCACCATCACGAAGGAGTCGTCGTTCGTGCCGAGCGTCCCCGCGTTGAACACGGGGCTGTTCACGACGAACACCTGGGGCATCGCGATGCCGAGCGTGTCGCTCGCGCGCTTGGTGATGCCGTGGATGCGCGGGAACTGCCGGTCGCTCACGCGCACGGCGTGGCCGAGCAGCTGGTGCTTGCCGATCTGCTTGAAGAGCCGCACGCTCGCCTCCACGGCGTACGCGACGGGCTTGGTGTTCTCGAAGGCCACCCGCGACTGGCGGTCGAACGTGTAGGTGTACTCGTGCCCGGTGATCTCGACGCTGCCTTCGGCGCGCTCGGCCTTCTTCTTGGCCACGAAGGAGTCGAAGTCGAGCCGCGGTGCCTGCGCCATGTGGGTCTCCTGAACAACGAGCGTAAGGCTCGGGTTATGCCGCCGCCAGCCGTAACGGGCCGCCTTATTGTTGCTTTACGCCGCCGCTGACGAACTGCGTGGCAGTGGGCGCCGCTTTGAGCGCACCGGACGCGACGATGGCGACCGCCGTGCCCACCACGGCGGCCCCGACACCGACGAGACCCCAGGTGGCCCAGCTGGGCCAGCCCCCCTGATGGTGGTCCGGCGGGGGCTGCCAGGGGATCGAGGCGGTCGGGTGCCACACGAGCAGGGGGCCGCAGTGTTCCCGCTCGCACGTCGCGAAGAGGACGCCATCAGCGCCAGGGGCCGCAGCGACCCACGTGGGGCATCGCACGCCAGCGGCGTCGACCGCGTCCCCGTGCAGGGTGGCGCGCGATACGTCGTCGATCGAGCACGCCGGGGCAACGGGCGCGACGATGCGGATGGTCGAGCTGCCCGCGGGCGTGTCGACCCACTGCGCCCACACCGGGGCGCCGTTCCATGTGGCAACGAGCACGTGCGGTCCGGCGTGCGCCTCGACCGCGCCCCCGTGCACCGGCTCTCCATCGAGCCAGATGTGAGTGTCCGCCTGCCCGGCGAGGGCCGAAGGAGAGGCCTCGATGGCGATCGTCGCCGCCGCCGGATGCGTCGAGGACAGCTGCTCACCGACCCCGGCGACTCGTCCGCCGTCGATGGCCTCTGCGCGTGCCCACGCGCGATCGGCGGCCGCGTCATCGATCGGTGGAACGCGCCGCTCCCGGGCCGATCGGGCCCGCTCCACCTCCGCCATCAGCCACGCGCCCTGGGGCAGCTCGGGATGCGCGCGCAGCAGCGAGTCGGCCGTACCGATCGCGCGGTCCGCGGCATCCCCGTCCCGCGCCGCAATCGCGTCCCGCGCCCGGTCGAGCAGGGATTCGACGTCGTCACCCACCTTGGGGTCCACCGTCAGCGAGGGTGTTCGCTCCTCGCCCGGCGCCGACAGGACCACCCCGCGCGCCCGCCCCCAGCCCTCGATCGACCGGGATTGCGCCGCATCCGGAGGGTTTGGGGCGATCCACACGAGCGTCGCGGGTGCATCCATCCGGCGGGACCGATGATAAGATGAGAAGAGTCCGTGCAGATCAACTTCGGCGGCCGCGAGATCGCGCTCAAGCTCGTCTACTACGGGCCCGCACTGAGCGGGAAGACGACGAACCTGCGGAGCCTGCACCAGCTCACGACGGAGAAGTCGCGCGGGCGCCTCATGACGCTCGAGACGAAGGACGACCGCACGCTGTTCTTCGACATGCTTCCGCTCTCGTTCAAGGCCGAGGGCTCCACCGGCAACGGCGGCGGCATGACCCTGCGCCTCAAGATCTTCACGGTGCCCGGGCAGGTGCTGCACGCGTCGACGCGGCGCCTGGTGCTCCAGGGGGCCGACGGCATCGCCTTCATCGCCGACTCGCAGGTCAGCGAGACCGAGCACAACGCGGCCTCGTTCCTCGACCTCCGGCAGAACCTCGCCGAGATGTCGCTGAGCCTCAAGCAGATGCCGATGGTGATCCAGTTCAACAAGCGGGACCTGCCGCGCGTGCGCTCCGACGAGGAGCTCGCGGCGCTCGCGGGTCGCGGCCGCGAGCCGGTCTTCAGAGCGAGCGCGGTGAACGGGCCGGGGGTGCTCGAGACCTTCTTCGGCCTCCTTCACCTCACCTGGGACAAGCTGGAAACCGAGCACCACCTCGCGCAGATGATCGGCATCGAGCCGTCGGACCTCCTGCCGATGGCCGCACGGCAGCTCGGCGTCACCGCCGACGTCGACGCGATGCTGGCGTCGAGCCTCGGCGGGAAGCTTCGACGGAGCACGCAGGTCGTCGCATGAGCAACGAGGCCGCGCCCCCCCCGGTCAGCGTCGAGGATCTGGTCCTGGACGGCCGAGTCCGGATCGAGGACCTCGTCGACCGCGAAGGCCTCGACGAGCTCTGTCGCAGCTTCCACGCGCTCTTCGGCATCGCCGTGCGCATCTACTCGAACGAAGGGGCGCTGCTCGCCGACGCCACCGGGGAGCAGGAGCTCTGCGCCTACGTCAACACGACGCTGCAGGGGCGCAAGGCGTGCGCGTCGACGGTCGGGGGCGTGAAGTCTCTCGACGCAGGCGAGCGCGGGGACGTGACCCACCCGTGCTTCACCGGCGCGATCTACCGCGTGATCGCCCTCGAGTACGACGGGCGTCGGGTGGGGCGCATGATCGTCGGGCCTTTCCTTCCCTCGAGCGCGAGCCAGAACGAGCCGCCGAAGTCGCTGCTCGACGTCGACAGGGGGATCGACGCGGAGCAGGCGAGGTCGCTGCTCGCGAAGATGCCGCGCGCCAAGCCGGAGACGGTCACGCGCATCGCCAAGCACCTGCAGTCGGCGCTCGACCTCATCCTGTTCTCGGGGCACAAGGCGCACGTCACGAACAAGATGCACCTCGCCAGCGTGCGCGAGAGTTATCGCCAGCTCGAGGAGAAGACGACGCGCTTGCAGGAGGCGTTCGATCGGCTGAAGGAGCTCGACAAGCTGAAGTCGAGCTTCCTCGCCACCGTGAGCCACGAGCTCCGCACGCCGCTCACGTCGATCATCGGCTACAGCGAGATGCTCTCCGAGGGCCTCGCCGGGGACCTGAGGCCCGAGCAGCTCGAGTTCGTCAAGACGATCCACGACAAGGGCGAGCAGCTCCTGTCGCTCATCATGGGCCTCCTCGACCTCGGGAAGCTCGAGAGCGGGACGATGCGCCTGGCGATGCGCCCGATCCGCATCGACCCCGTGCTCGCCGAGGTGGTCTCGACGCTCACGCCGACGGCGCGCAAGAAGGGCGTGAACCTCGTGCTCGACGTCGCGGGCGACCTCGTGGAGCTGCGCGGCGATCCCGAGCGCTTGCGCCAGGTGTTCATCAATCTCGTGGAGAACGCGCTCAAGTTCACGCCCGCCACCGGGAGCGTCACCCTGCGGGCGCGCATGATCGACGACACGGGCGGCGACGAGGACGACGGGCTCGCGCTCATGGCCCCGACGCGCTCGCGCATCGAGGTGCAGGTGGTCGACACCGGCATCGGCATCCCGGCGCGCGAGAAGCCGAAGGTTTTCGACGCGTTCTACCAGGTCGATTCGTCGAGCACGCGCGAGTACGGCGGTACCGGTCTCGGCCTGTCCATCGTGAAGAGGCTCGTGGAGGCGCACTCGGGCGACATCCGCATCGAGGACAACAGCCCCAAGGGCACCGTCTTCGTCGTGTCGCTGCCCCAGGCTGCCTCTCGCCTCTCCGAGGCTCCGCGCGTGGCCTGACCCTCGGCGAATCGTCGGCGATCTCGCCTACTTGCGCGCGCGACGACGGCAGGGGAGAGATCGCCGTTCGCGAGCGAGAGTTCGTCGTAGGCATGCGAGAGATCGTCTTTCGCTAGCGAAAGTTCGTCGTAGGCACGCGAAAGATCGTCTCTCGGTAGCGAACGTTCGTCGCCGGCATCCGAAGGTTCGACCATCGGTCGCGAAGGTTCGGCGTGCGCGTGCGAAGGATCGTCCTCCGCTCACGAAGGCGCCGCGTACGCATGCGAAAGATCGTCCTTCGCTGGCGAATGTCGAACGTACGCGAACGAAGGATCGTCGTTCGCATGCGAACGATCGATGGGCGCTCGCGAAGGTTCGACATTCGCGTCCGAACGCCGATCGTTCGCTGACGAACGCGAAACGTACGTGCGCGAAAGACGCGCTAGGCTCCCCGACTCGATGGACGAGCGGGGCCGCATCGCGATGCTCGCGCGGGTGCTCGGCACCGGCGCCGCCGCCGGCGTGCGCGTCGGCATCGGCGACGACGCGGTGGTCCTCGAGGCCGCTGGCGATGGGCAGATCGTCTGGACCATCGACGAGCAGGTCGAGGGCGTGCACTTCCGGCGCGACCTCGTGTCCGACCGGGACGTCGGGTGGCGCAGCTTCATGGCCGCCGCGAGCGACGTCGCCGCCATGGGGGCCGACCCCTGGTGCGCGCTCTGCGCCCTCGTCTTGCCGGATGCCGTCGACGATACGGTGCTCGAGTCGCTCGCGAGCGGTCAGCGCGAGGCGGCCGACGCGGTGGGCGCGCCGGTCGTCGGCGGCAACCTCTCACGAGGTCCGGCGCTCTCGATCTCCACGACGTTCCTCGGTCGATGCGAGCGCGCCGTGGAGCGACGTGGCGCCGTCGCCGGCGATGGCCTCTGGCTCGCGGGGAGCGCGGGGCTCGCCTCGGCTGGGCTGCTCGCGCTGAAGAGCGGAGCGAAGGCGCCCGCGATCGACGTGGCGGTCGCCGCATGGCGCCGGCCGAGGGCGCTCGTGGCGGAAGGGCGCAGCATGGCGCGTGTCGCCCACGCGGCCATCGACGTGTCCGACGGGCTCGCGCGCGACGCCGGCCACGTCGCCGAGGCGAGCGGCGTCTGCCTGGTGCTCGACGAGGAGCGCCTACTCGCGCAGCACGACGTGGTCGCCGCCGCGAGCGCGCTCGGAGCAGACCCGCTCGACCTCGCTCTACACGGAGGCGAGGACTACGCCCTCGTCGCCGCGAGCCCGGGGCCCATCGCCGGCTTCCGTCGCATCGGTGAGGTGCGGCAGGGCAGGGGACTGCTGCTGCGCACGCCCTCCGGCGAGCGGCCCATCGAGCCGCTCGGCTTCGATCACTTCGTCACATCCCGGAGCAGGCCGCCGGGAGCTTCTGGCTCTTGAGGATCGCGCGCAGCTGCGCGAACGCCGGATCGCTGCCGCTCGGGCCGACCTGGGCGGCGAGCATGTCGCACTGTCCCGCGACGGCCGCGAGCATCGGATCGTGCGTGGCGCGGAGCGCGTTGCAGCACGCCTTGATGCGCTGCTGGTTCGGGTTCACCGGCGGACCGTAGCCGTGATGGGCCGACGCCTCGGGGGCGGCATCGTCGCCGCCGTCGTCGGTGAGGGGCACGAGCTGCGTGACGCTCGGCGACGACGCCGGCGGGGCCTCTCCCGCGTCCTCCACGGGGACGGGCTTCTTGGGGCACCCTGTCGTCAAGACGGGGATGCTGGCGGCGATCACGAAGAAGAACACGGCGCGGCGAACGGGCGAACGCGTCATCGGCAGGCTCCTGCTCTTTCCTACGGATGAGCAGCCTACAGGGATCTCGCGACCGTGCGTAGTTTTGAATCGGGGGCGGCCGGGGCGGCGCGTCCCTACTCGAACACGCGCTCGATGGCCGCGACCTGCGCGATGGCGCGGCGCGCTTCGCCGACGACCTGGTCGCGCGATCCCGCCCGGACGCCGACGACCGCCGCGTCGAGAGCGCGCGCCATCTCCTTCGCCGCGCGGCGTGCCTCGCGCAGGTGCGCTCGCCCGTGCACACGTGCGTGCAGCGTCGGCTCGAGGCGCAGCCACGTCGACCGCGCCTGCGCGAGGTGGATCGTCGCCGCGGGCCAGTCGCCGAACTCCCCGTCGATCTCCAGGTGCCTCAGCAGCGCATCGAGCTGCAGCGCGACGGTCGGCACCGGAATCGCGAGCAGCTCGCCCGGCTGGAGCCAGCGGAAGGAGCTCGGGTCCTCGGGCGGAAGCGGCGGCCACGGAGCCGTGGTGTCGGGGGCTGAGGAATGCGACTGCGAGTGCGAGTGGAGGTCCATGGGGGAAGACGTCCTCTGCGGGTTCGATTGCGCGCGTTGAATTGACACGCGGGGAGCCCCTCTCACAACGCGAGACACGGCCCATTGACGTCTCCTTTGCCCTCAGAAGAAAAGTGTGAGCGGATAAGGTGGGGATGGAGACCGGAGAAAAGGTGGGCAGAGCGAGCACCAGCGGCGACGAGGCGGCGCGGCCCTTCCTGAAGTGGGCCGGAGGCAAGGGCCAGCTCATGGCTCAGCTCCAGCCGCTCCTCCCGACGGGGCCCGTGCGGCGGTATTTCGAGCCGTTCGTGGGGAGCGCGGCGCTCTTCTTCGCGCTCCGGCCGCAGGAGGCCGCCCTGAGCGACGTCAACGCGGAGCTGGTCGACTGCTATCGCGCGGTGCAGACGGAAGTAGACGGTGTCATCGAAGCGCTGTCGGCGCATCGCTACCAGGAGCAGGCGTACTACCGCGTGCGCGAGCAGGACCCTGGCGAGCTCTCGCTGCCCCAGCGCGCGGCGCGCACCATCTACCTCAACAAGACGGGGTACAACGGCCTGTACCGCGTCAACCGCAGCGGGCGGTTCAACGTTCCCTTCGGCCGCTACACGAACCCCGGCTTCGCCAGCCGCGAGAGCCTCGAGAACCTGCGCGCCTGCTCGCGTGCGCTCGCGGGCGTGCGGCTGCTCGTGCGCGACTTCGGCGACGTGGAGCGCGACGCGCGCAAGGGAGACCTCGTGTACTTCGACCCGCCCTACGTCCCGGTTTCGGACACCTCGGACTTCACCGCGTACGTGCCGGGTGGATTCGGACCGCGAGAGCAGGAGCGGCTCGTCGCGGTGGTGCATGCGCTCACGGCGCGCGGGGTGCTCGTGATGCTGTCGAATTCCGACACGCCCGTCGTGCGCGACCTCTACGCGCGTTACCGCATCGACGTGGTGAGCGCGGCCCGCAGCATCAACTCGCGCGCGAGCCGCCGCGGAAAGATCGCCGAGGTGGTGGTGCGCAACTACGACTGACGGCGCCGGCGCGCGATCGCGAGGCCCGCGAGGGCGACGCCGCCGAGCCACGACACGCCGCTCTGCGCCGGTCCCGGCGACACGTCGCACGCGGATGCCCCCGGTGCGCCGAGATCACCCACGACGCCCGATGTGCTCGTCGGAGCGGGCATCGCGCCCGCGCCGCCGCTGCTGCTGCCCGTCGCGCCGCTGCTCGTGCCGGAGCTGCCGCCGGGGTCTCCCCCGCCGCTGCTCGATCCGCTGCCGTTGCCGCCGCCGCCGCTCGATCCCGACCCGGACCCCGACGCCGACCCGGATCCCGACCCCGACGCCGAACCCGAGCTCGACCCCGATCCCGACCCGGAGCTCGATCCCGACCCCGCCCCGGAACTCGATCCCGAGCCCGAGCTGGAGCCTGATCCGGAGCTCGAACCCGTGCCGCCGTCGGCGGGGTCATCGACGATGTTGATGTACCGGATCGCCGTGAACGTCTCGCCCTCGTAGGTGATGTCCGCGTCCGTCCCGTTGCACGTGACGGCGCTCTGGAACTCGTGCGCGTAGGGCTGCGACGCGCTGCACCCCGGCTCCTCGAGGAACAGTGCCTCGGAGCCCGGCGTGATCCACTTCTCGAAGAGCACGATGTGCCCACCGGCGTCCTTGTTCGCGGCGTCGCCCGGCTTCATGTCGGCGCACTGGATGGTGTTCGACACCGTCGTGTCGAACGGCGCGAAGGTGCTCGTCACGCGTCCGGGCGCCGGCAGCTCCCACGCCCACGAGACGAACCCCGAGCAGTCGGAGCGATAAGGGTCCCACTGGGGGTTGCTCTGACGTTCGCAGGTCGCCGAGCACGACGTGTCGCCGTCCGGCTGCCCGTTGGCGCTCTGGCAGTACAGGAGCTTCGCGTCGACCCACTGCATCGCGTTCGCGATGACCGTCGAGCGCGTCACCGTCGACAGCGCCTCCGACGTCATCGCCGTCGGCTCGCTGACGGGGTCGTTCTCGTGTCGCTCCGGGACTCCGGTGCCGGGGTTCGCTGCCGAGCATCCCGCGGAAGCGGCGAGGGCCACGAGCACGGGGGCGACCAGAACGAGGCGCGGAGCCATGGCGATCGCCGTGCTTTGCCTGAGCCGTGCCACGCGTAACTGCGCGATTTCACGGGGTGTGGGCGCGGGTGCTCGCGGGGAATCGCTCGCGGCTCCTCGCGGTTACGCGAAGGGTCGCGAGATGGTCCTGTTGCGCAAGTGTGCGTCACCCTGCGCCTTTCCAGGAGGCGTGTACTCTCCGCCCGTGCCCTCGCGAGCGTCCGGAGCAGCCTTCCTCGTCGCGGTGGCCATGGCCGCATGCAACGGGAGCGGCGGCGGAATGCCCATCGTGCCCGTGGGCCCCGATCCCGCGATGCTCGACGCGTACGACGCGATGGTCCTCGCATCGACCGAATCCGTCGCGCCGACGTTCGCCGAGGTGAAAGAGCCGCGCACCGAATCCCCGCGTCGCTTCCGCGCGTGGCTCGGCTGGCACCAGGAGCCGTGCGCGCCGTGCGCGTCCGACGACCAAGCCGCATGCGCTCCGTGCCCCGGCCCGAAGCCCTACGTGTGCGCGCGCCCGAGCCGCGTCATCGCCTGCGACGGCGACGACATCATCGCGAGAACCGTCGATGGCATCGACGACATGCCGGATACACCCGGCGTCTACGTCATCGATGCCCGGTGGGACGACGCCCGTGAGCTCGTCGTGACGAGCATCAGGCCCATCGAGCTACCCGACGCCGCGAAGAACTGAAGCTGTATCTTGGTCTCGTGGCCTCGGTGCGATCCAAGACGCGCAAGCGGCGCCGGCGCGGCCGGGAGCCGGTCGGCCTGACCCACGACGCGGTTCGCAGCGCGGCCCTGCGCCTCATCGACCGCGAGGGGCTCGAGGAGTTCAGCACGCGCAAGCTCGGTCGCGCCCTCGGATGCGAGGCGATGGCGATCTACTGGTACTACCCGAGCAAGGAGGCGCTGCTCGACGCGGTCGTCGATCTCCTCGTCTCGGGCATCGCGCCGTCGCTCTCCGGACCCGAGCGTGACTGGGTCGAGGCGCTGCGCCGCATCGCCCACGCCTACCGCGGAATCGCGCACGCCCACCCGAGGGCATTCCCGCTGCTCGCGACGCGTCGCTTCGCGACGCCCGGGACGTACGCGTTCCTCGAGCAACTCTTCGAGATGGGCCACGCGCAGGGCCTCCCGGACCGGACGATCGCGCGATTCTTCCGCGCCGTGGCCGGCTACTGCAGCGGCGTTGCCCTCGACGAGCTGGCCGGATCGCGCGAGGCGAGCGAAGACGGCGTCGCGAGCTTTCCGCGCGTCGTCGCCGTCACCCGCTGGCTGGAGCCGCGATACGACGAAGAGACGTTCGACTTCGGCCTGGAGATCTTGCTCGACGCCCTGGCGCGGACGGCGAAAAAGAGCCGCCGGTGAGGGCGTCCCTTGCGCGCATCGATTTACGGTGTAAAAGGACCCCGGTGCGCGTGCTGCTGGCCGCCCTGCTGCTCACCGTCGCGAAGCCCGCGGCGGCCGCCGAGCCTTGGTCGGATCCGGACCCGCCTGCGCCTCCCGCCCGCATCGTCCTGACGCCGGGCTCCGACGTCGGCTTCCGCGGCGCCGCCGAGTACCGGGTCAACGCCGTCAGCGTCACGCCCATCGACCTCGCGAGCACCACCGACAGGGACTACCAGGTCATCGAGCAGCGCCTGCGCCTCGACGGCGCGGTCGACTACCGCGACGTCGTGCGCATCACGACGTCGATCGACGCGCTCGACGGCGTGCTCTGGGGCGACAACGGCACGCGCGGCACCGCGCCCGAGCCCACGTCGGGGTCCGCCGTCGCCACGACGAACCCGAACGTCTCGACCTCGTGCATCACCCTCAGGCCCGGCGCGACGCCCACGGACGCGTCGAGCTACCACTACGGCCTCTGCCCGGGTGACCCCGTCTTCGTCCGCCGCCTCTACGGCGACGTGATGACCCCAGTGGGCCTGCTGCGCATCGGGCGCCAGCCCTTCACCGAGGGCGCCTCCATCGCCGTCAACGACGGCGATGGGCGCCGCAACCGCTTCGGCGTCGCCAACGTCGGCAACAGCGCCGACCGCGTGCTCTTCGCGACCAAGCCCCTCGAGGCGTTCGTGCCGCCAGCCCAGCGCGACAAGTCGCTCACCCGGGGGCTCTTCCTCATCCTCGCCTACGACCGCCTCGTGACGGGCGACCCGATGAACTTCGGCAGCGACCTGCACGACTGGATCACGGCGCTGCGCTTGCTCGTGCCCCGCTTCCGCGGCGGCGGGGACTTCGAGGCGCGCGTCTACCACGCCTACCGCTGGAGCGACGCGAACGACACGGCGGTCTCCGCCCTCGGCACGCGCGTCATGGGACGCTTCGGCGAGGTGTCCGCCGGCTTCGAGGGCTCCGCCATCCTCGGCTCGACGAGCGAGATCAGCGCGGCCTACCACGTCATCAACAACGACCCGGTCGTCCCGCAGCAGATCCGGCAGGCCGGCGCGCGCGCGGTCGTGCGCTGGGATCGCCCGCTCTTCTCGCTCTACCTCGAGACGGACTATGCGTCGGGCGACGGAGATCCGTCGCTGCGCAGCCCCCTCACGCAGTACCGGTGGGCCGAGGACACGAACGTGGGCCTCCTCATGTTCAAGCGCGTGCTCGCGTACCAGAGCGGGCGCGCGGCGGCCGCGGGCGTGGCGCTCCTGCAGCAGCTCGGTGCGACGACGTTTCCGGTCGAATCGGTCGACACGCGTGGATCGTTCACCAACGCGATCGGCGTCTTCCCGCAGTTCGACCTGCACCCGCTGCCCCGGCTCCTCGTTCGCGGCGGCATGCTCGTCGCGTGGGCGCCGGCCAAGGTGGTGGATCCCATCGCGTCGCTGCAGCGCCGCGGCAACGTGCCCTCGAACGACGTGCTCGTGAACTACGCGGGCGGCTCGGCGGACAACCGCTTCTACGGCACGGAGCTCGACGGCCGCATCCAGTACCGGATGTTCGAGCACTTCGCGGCCGACCTCGAGGGTGCCGTCCTCTTCCCCGGCGGCGCGCTGGCCGACGTCAACGGCGACGCCGTGAGGAGCTTCCTCGTCCAGGCGCGCGCCACCTTCTTCATGTGAGCCGCACCGTGAGGACCCTCGTCGCCGCCGCCGTATCCGTCCTGGTCGCCCTGGCCGCGTGCGAGGACTACCAGCCGCCCCCCGACGTGTCGGTCGAGGGAATGACCAACGGCGTCCTGACCAACCCGCGGGCGCCGTTCGTCATCGACTTCGGGATGCCCATCGACGAGAGCTCGGTGCTCGTCCAGGTGGCCTTCTACGACGTCGACGCCGACGGCAACCTGCCCGACGAGCGCACCCCTCCTCAGCCGCTGCGGGACGTGTTCAAGCACGACCCCACCAACGGCGACTTCGCCGTCGCCGCGACCTTCGGGGCCGGTGACACGAAGCTGCGCCTCGTGCCGACCGGAGCGATGCCCGTGGGACCCAAGCTCGTGCTGCTCGTCGATCCGGGGCTGCGCTCGCAGGACGGTCGCGAGCGGCACTACCGCACGCGCATGCCGTTCTCGTACGAAGTCCAGTGTGCGCCCAACGCGCGCTCCACGACGTTCCAGAGCGGGGTGTACTTCCTCCTTCTGCAGGTCGAGAAGCCGATCGGCACGCAGATCCAGCTCTTCGGCGCGATCGACGTCGACGGCGCCACGGGTGCTTTCGTGGGACAGTTCACGAAGGCTCGCCGCAACCCCGACGGCAATCGCTGCCCGACGCCGTGCGACTCGGTCGATGCGTGTCGCCTCTATCCCTCGCCGCAGTGCGTGCCGCCCTCGACGGCCGCAGGCACGGTGGACGAGTACCTCGACTGGGTTCCCAACGCGACGCCGCCCACCGGTTTCTCGTTCGAGGTGCACGGCTGCGCCGTCGACGACGGCAACGCGACCGACGTGCTCACGCAGCCCGCGACGATGATCGTGCAGCAGCCCGCCGTGACCGTGCAGGGCCTGACGATGTCCGCGCAGTTCGCGCCCGGCTCGGACGGCGTCGTGCGCGCGACCGGCAACCTCACGGCCGACGACACGTATCTCGGCAAGGCGTCGGTCGGTCCCGGGAGCGGCACGATGACCGCGCGCCGCGTGCCCGACGGCCAGGTGCCCCCCGGCGTCCCGAAGCCGCCGCCGGGAGAACTCGACGCGGGGTCGTCGCCCGCATCCGCAGAAGGAGGAGCCCCGTGAGCTCGCTGCCGTTTCGTTTCACATGCCTCGCCGATCTCGCGCGCCTGCCCTGGTTCGCCATCCGCGACGGTCGCCTCGTCCTCGAGGACGCGAGCATCGGCCCGATCGCCGACATGCACACGCACCTGGCGCTCGCGTACGTGCGCCCGATGAGCGTGGACCTCGACCAGCTCCACGAGGAGACCAAGCACTACCTTCCGGCATGCTGCGCGCTGGACCTCGACGTCTACGCGAACCGCAACATCCCGCCGGACGCGCTCAAGGAGCTCAAGATCGACCTCACGCTCCGCAGCGTCGGCAGGCGCGGGATGCGCGCGACGCACACCGTGCCGAACCTGGTGCGCGAGATGGACGAGATGGGCATCCGCCAGTCGGTGCTCCTGCCCATCGACTTCCCGGTGCTCTCGGAGAACGCGAACGTGGCGCTCGGCGCCGCCAGGAAGGAGCCCAAGCTCCTGAGCCTCGGCTCGGTGCATCCGTACGCGGCGGACCCCGAGAGACGCCTCGACGCGCAGCACGTCCAGGGCGCGCGCGGCATCAAGATGCACCCCGCGGTGCAGCTCGTGCGCCCGGACTCGCGCCGCGCCGACGCGCTCTACCGCATGTGCGGCGCGCGCGACATGTTCGTCCTCTGGCACTGCGGCCCTGTCGGCATCGAGGGCCGGTACCCTCGCTGGTTGTCTCAGGTGCGCTTCTACGAGAAGCCGATCGCCGAGAACCCGCGCACGCAGTTCGTCCTCGGGCACTCGGGTGCGCTGCAGTTCGAGCAGGCCCTGGAGCTGCAGCGGCGCTACCCGAACGTGTGGCTCGAGACGTCGTCGCAGTCGGTCTCGAACATCGAGCAGATGGTGCGCCGCGCCGATCCCGACCGCGTCGTGCACGGCTCGGACTGGCCGTTCTACCACCCGGCGATCTCGATCTCGAAGATCCTAATCGCGACCGAGGGCAACAAGGCGCTCCGGCACAAGATGCTCTGGAGCAACGCGGCGGCGCTCCTCGGGATCGAGGGAAAGCAGCGCCTCGAGAGGAGGGCGTCATGAGCAGCGTGTTCCCCGAGAACGGAACCGGGCGCGCCGAGATCCTCGCGGCGCTCGCCGACGCTCGCGGGGGCGACCTCGCGAGCGACGGACGGGCGTTCGCCTTCGTCTACGACGCCGGCGAGGAGGCGAGGGCGCTCGCGCGCGAAGCGTTCGCGGCGTGCATGTCGATCAACGGCCTCGACCCGACGGTGTACCCATCGGCGCGCGTCATCGAGAACGCGCTCGTCGGCGCGTGCCTCGAGCTCGTGCGCGCACCGCAGGGGTCCGTCGGCACCGCGACCGCGGGCGGGACCGAGAGCGTGATGCTCGCCGTGAAGGCGGCGCGCGACCACGCGCGCCGGACGCGTCCCGACGTGACCGCCCCCAAGATGCTCGTGCCCGAGACGGCGCATGCGTGCTTCCACAAGGCGGCGCACTATCTCGGCGTCGAGCTCGTCCCGGTCGACGTCGACGGGGCGATGCGGGCCGACGTCGGCGACGCCCGGGCCAAGATGAGCCGCGACGTCGTCCTCGTCGTCGGCTCGGCGCCGAGCTACGCGCACGGCGTCGTCGATCCCATCGAGCCTCTGGCTGCACTGGCGAGCGAGCACGGGGCGCTGATGCACGTCGACGCCTGTGTCGGGGGGTGCGTGCTTCCGTTTCTCCGCGAGCTCGGCGCCGGCGTCCCGGCGTTCGACTTCACGGTGCCGGGAGTGACGAGCCTCTCGATGGACCTCCACAAGTACGGCTACGCACCGAAGGGCGTCTCCATGCTGCTGCACCGCCGGCCCGAGCTGCGCGACGCGCAGTACTTCGCGTGCGCGCGCTGGAGCGGCTACGCGATCGTCAACGCGACGACGCTCGGGTCCAAGTCCGTCGCCGCGATGGGCGCGGCGCTGGCGATGCTGCGGCACCTCGGCAAGCGCGGCTACCGCGAGCGCACGCGCGCCATGTGGGACGCGACGCGACGCATGGTCCAGGCGATCGACCAGACGCCGGGCGTGCGACTGGTCGCGCGACCGGACATGAACCTCCTCGCCTTCACGACCGAGGGCGACGCCGACGTCTTCGAGCTCGCCGACCGCCTCGCCGACCGCGGCTGGCACGTGCAGCCGACGTACGCGTTCGGCCGCTCGCCGGCACACGTGCACTTGACGATCGACCCCACCAACGCCGAGCACGTCGACGGTCTCGCGCGGGACCTCGCGGCGTGCGCCGCGGATGTGCCCCCCGCGACGAAGCCCCCGCAGGCCGTCGTCGAGATGCTCTCCGAGCTCGGTCGCGACGGGGCCGGCGCCGCGCCCCTCGATGCAGGCGCGCTCATGGGGCAGCTCGGCATCGAGGGGGGGCGGCTGCCGAAGCGAGCGGCGACGATCCATCGGCTCCTCGACGCAGCGGCGCCCGAGGTGCGGGAGCGGCTGCTCGCGCTATTCATGGGTGCCCTCTTCACGTGACGGCGACACCTCCCGAGCCGCTCCCGACGTCCCGCTGGCGCTGGGTGCGTCTCGTTGCGCTTGCCGTGATGGTCGTCGCCCTGGTCGTCGCCGGCCGCCTGTCGGGCCTGACGGCTCGTCTCGACGTCCCGGCACTGCGGGCGAGCATCGCCTCGGCTGGGGCCTGGGGTCCGATCCTCTTCGTCCTCGCGTTCTGCGTGGGGGAGCTCGTGCACGTGCCCGGCATGGTCTTCGTCGCCGCCGCGGCCTTCGCGTACGGCCCGGTGAACGGAACGGCGCTCACCTACGCGGGCGCGCTCGCGTCCGTGAGCGTCACGTTCGCCTTCATCCGCGCCGTCGGCGGCAAGCCGCTCGCCACGGTGAGGTGGGCCTTCGCGCGGCGCCTCCTCGCGCACCTCGATCGCCGCCCGGTGCTCACGATCGCGCTCTTGCGCCTCGTTCTGTGGATCTCCCCCCCGGTCAGCTACGCCCTCGCCCTCTCGGGCGTGCGCTTTCGCAGCTACCTCGCCGGCTCCGCGCTCGGCCTCGCGATCCCGATCCCCGTCGTCGCCTACGCATGCGGATGGCTGCTCGGCGGCCGTCCGTAGCCTAGACTTCGAGCGTGGCGCCGACCGATTCGGTGAAGACCAGGACCGGCACGCAACCGTCCGACGACGGGGTGTCGCGCGACCGCGAGATCCAGCGCGAGGAGTCCGAGCGTCCGCGGTTCGCTCCGGGGGCCCTCGTCGGCAATCGCTTCCGGATCGTGCGGTTCCTCGCTCGCGGCGGGATGGGGGAGGTCTTCGAGGCCGAGGACCTGGAGCTCCGCACCACCGTGGCGCTCAAGTGTCTGTCGGACGGCAAGGCGTCGACGGGTGAGCCGCTCGCTCGCCTCAAGCGCGAGGCCGCGCTCGCTCGGCGCATCACCCACCCCAACGTCTGTCGCGTCTTCGACGTGGGATTCCACGTCGACCCCGTCTCGGGCGACGCGGCGGCGTTCCTGACGATGCAGCTCGTCGAGGGCGAGACGCTCAAGGCGTGCGTCGCCCGGCAGGGCGCGTTCTCGCCGCGCGCGGCGATGCCGCTCGTCCGCGATCTGTGCGCGGGGCTCTCGGCCGCGCATGCCGCGGGCGTCATCCACCGCGACTTCAAGACATCGAACGTGATCCTGCACCGCGGTGCGGGCCCGACGAGCGAGAGCGCGGTCATCACCGACTTCGGGCTCGCGAGACTCGCGGACGACGACGCGAGCGTGACGCGTGAGGGTCGCTGGCTGGGCACACCGGCGAGCATCGCTCCGGAGCAGTTGCTCGGCGATCCACTCACGCCGGCGACCGACGTGTACGCGCTCGGCATCGTGCTCTTCGAGATGCTCACCGGGACCGTGCCCTTCGTCGGCGACACGCCGCTGGCGACCGCGAACATGCGCTTGCTGCGCCGAGCTCCCGCGGTGCGCGAACGGAAGCCGGAAGTGCCGCCGCACTGGGACGCCGTCGTCGCGCGCTGCCTCGAGCGGCGCCCCGCTCGGCGCTACGCGACCCCCGAGCAAGTCCTCCACGCGCTGGAGCATCCGACCAGCGGGTGGCGACGTCCCGCCGTCGCCGTCGCCGGCCTGCTCCTCGTGGCGGGCGCGGGAATCGGCGCCTGGCGCCTGCGGTCGGCACCCGGGTCGGAGCGCACCACGCTCTCCCTCGTCGCGTCGCAGCACCGTCCCGCGGTGGCCATCGTCGCCGCGCCTGCGGGCGGATCGCCCGACGCTCAGCTCGACGCGCTGGCGGAGCTCGTGGCGACGGAGCTCGCCAGCAGCGATCGCGTGCGCCTCGTCCCGCAAGAGATGACCGCGCGCACCATCGGCGACGCCCGCCCCGCATCTTCCGGGCTGCCCGCGACGATGCTCGCGAGTCTCCGATCCGCGGCGGGCGCCGACTACGTGCTCGCCCTGTCCCTCGAGCGGCCGTCGGACCGGGGCGCGAAGGTTCGACTGCGTGTCTACGACGCTTCGGCCACGCAGCCCGAGGCGCGCGTGCAGCTCGACGTCGACGGCAGCGCCGACGACATGCTCGGCCTGGCTTCCCGCACGAGCACGCGGGTGCGCGACGCCCTCGGCGGCGCGCCGCTGCCCCCGGAGGCGCTGGCCCAGTTGCGCGCCGCACTTCCGAAGACCCTCCCGGCGGCCGAGGCGTACGCGGAAGGTCTGGAGCGCAAGGCGCACTACGACCCGTCGGGGGCGCGCGCGTCGTTCGAGCGCGCGGTCGCGGCCGAGAGCGACTTCGCGCTGGGTCACCTGGAGCTCTCGCGGACGCTCGTCGCGCTGGGCTACGACGAGCCCGCGCTCGCCGAGGCGATCCGCGCGGAGGAGCTCTCGGGGCCGCTCGGGCGCGAGGAGCGCATGGTCATCGCCGCGCAGCACGCCGTGGCGGCCAAGGACTGGGCCAAGGCGAGCGAGACCTTCCGCGCGCTCTTCGACTTCTCCCCAGACAACCTCGACTACGGCATCTACCTCACCCGCTCGCTCGTCTACGTCGGCAAGCCGAGCGACGCGTTCGCGACTCTCGACCGCCTGCGCGGCACGCCGCGAACGGCGGTCGACGACGCGCGCATCGACTCCATCGAGTCCTTCATCGCGGCGAAGTCGGGCGACGTGCGGCGCCGTCTGTCCTCCTCGCTCGAGGCGAAGCGCAAGGCCGACGCGCTCGGCGCGATCTGGATCGCCGCCGACGCGCGAATGAGCGTTGCCGAGGCGTACCGCGATCTCGGCCAGGCCGAGAAAGGGCAGGCCGACGTCGCCGAGGCGCGCGCGCTCTACGAGCGGCTGGGCGACCGCTCGGGCCTGGCAGGGGTCTGCGCGCAGGAGGCGGATCTCGCCGAAGCGCGGGGCGACCACGATCGGGCGCTCGCGTTGATGGACTCCGCCGTGTCGCTCGCGCGAGAGGTCGGCGATCGCTACCGGACCGCGGGCAAGATCACCTGGCGAGCGCTCGAGCTGGCGGAGCTCGGCCGGCTGAAGGACGCGCAGCAGGGTTTCGACGAGGCGCGCTCGCTCTACGAGGCGATTCACGACGTCGAGGGGATCGCGCACAACATCGGCAATGCCGCCGAGATGCGCGTCGCGCGTGGGCAACTCGCGGGCGCGCGCAACGACTTCGAGCGTGCCCTCGACCTGCACCGGCAGATCGGGATGCGGCTCGGCATCGTCGAGCAGACGCTCAACATCGGGCGCGCAGCCTACCTGGAGGGGGATGTCCAGACGTCGGGGCGACGCATCGACGAGGCGCTCGCTGCCGCTCGGAGCGCGGGGGACGGGTTCGATTCACGCGAAGCGTTCGCGGTGCGTGGTGACTTGCTACGCGCGCGCGACGACGTCGCAGGGGCGAGAAGCGCCTACGACGATGCGAAGAAGCTCGCCGACGACGCAGCCGACATCGGTTCCCAGTTGCGCGCGGAGCTGGCACAGGCGCGCTTCGCGCTCGACGAGGCCGGCGGCCCCGAGGTGCTCGAGCGAGTCCGCGCGATCGTCGCGCGCTTCACCGAGACGAAGCTGCCGCACATGGAGCTCCTGTCTCGCGCCGTGCTGGTTCGCGCGCTCGTTCTCCAGGGGGCGCTCGCCGAGGCGGCGGACGAGGACGCGAAGCTCGAGGCGTCGGTCGGGAGCTGCGAGCTCTTCGAGGCCCGCTTCGAGGCGCAGCTGGCGCGCGCCGAGCTCGCCCAGGCTCGAGGCGACGCAGCGGCCGCCATGCTCGCCGCGCGTGGCGCACGGGACGCGGCCGAGCAGGGGGGCTTCGTGCCGCTCGTCCTCGAGGCGCGCCTCGTCGAAGCCCGCGTCGCCGCCCCAGCCGACCGGAGCGCCCTGGCCGAGAGGCTCGTGCGTGACGCACGCGCAGCGGGGTTTCTGCGCGTGGCTCGCCTCGCGCGCGTGCGACGCTGACCGCGCGCTTGCCGACGCATCGTCGGAGCGTAGATTTCGCGGATGAGAATCCTTGCTTGGGAGCTCGTCGCCGTGTGCGTGGCGGCGTGCTCGTGCGTCGCGTGCTCGAGCAGCAGCAGCGCAGGCGGTGCCACGTCCACGTCGAAGGTGATCCCGGCCTGCACGGTGCCCGCGGGAGCAGATACCGCTCCGGAGGCGGGCGCCACGGGCTGCACGGCGCGGACCATCTTCCAGATCTGCGAGGTGCCCAGCGGCTCGACGGTCGAGGCGGACGGCGCGGTGAGCACGCCGGACGGGGCACCCGCGAGCTGCAAGGACGCCTGCAGCAACACGGAGTACGCGCTGACGTGCGCGAACGCCTCGGCAGCCGACTCACTCGGTTGCCGAGTCCTCCCGCTTCCGACGCCCGCGGGCGTGACTGAATACTGCTGCCCCTGCGGTTCCTGACTGCCAGACTGGCACGAGAACCTCGGCGCACCGCCAGAATGTGCATCACGCGCGAACGCGCCGGGCCGCGTCGCTCGGCGCAGCGGTCATCTTCGCGTCGTTCGGTGGCGGCATCGGAATTGCGGAGGGGCCACGCATGCAGTCCCCCTATCGAGAGTCGTCCTGGGCCGTCGCGGATCACGAGGAATGCCAGTGCGCGCACGCTTGTTTCGCTTGCCGAGCGCGTGTCACGAGGCTCGCCGGCGAGGCACACGGCGCGCGGGCTCGGAGGCGAGCGACCGCGTTCGTCCTCCTCGCGATGGGTGTGCTGGTGTTCGCGTTCACCTACGAGTGCGTCGGGCTCACCGCCGCCATCGAGCGCCTGACGGTGGCGACTCGTCAGGCGAACACCCTCGCGCTCCGCCCTGCTCCGACGCCGAAGGCCGCGAGCGCCCCCGCGCCGGTGCCTCCGCTGGAGCCGCCGCCGCTGATCGTGCGAGTCGCCTCGATCCGGTCCGCGATCATCCGCGAGAGCGACACCGCGTACGTGCTGGACCGGCGGCTCCTCGACATGGTGCTCGAGGATCAGGCGAACCTCATGAGAACGGTGCGCGTCGTCCCGGCGTCGGTGGACGGTGGGACGTATCCGCGCCTCTTCGGGGTGCGGCCCGATTCGCTGCTCGGCATGCTCGGCTTCCGCGACGGCGACTGCCTCGAATCGATCAATGGATTCGATCTGTCGTCGCCCGAGCGTGCGCTGGAAGCCTATGCGCACCTTCGCACGGCGGACCTGCTCGAGGCGCGGGTGAGGCGCCGGGGGCAGATCGTGAACCTGCTCTATCGGATCTGGTGACGGCTTGGCTCAGCGCCGGCGCGCGCCGCGAAAGCGACGAGGACCGCGGCCCTCGCCCGGCATCAGCGTCCGCTTCACCGGCTCACCGAGCTGGGCGTCCTCCACCACCTGTCCATCCTCGGCGACCACCACCAGACGCTGGCGAATCAGCCGCTCGATGTCCCGCAGCAGGGGCCTCTCGACGATCGGGTCACACAGGGACACCGCGCTCCCGGCCGCGCCCGCGCGCCCCGTGCGACCGATGCGGTGCACGTAGCTCTCGGCGACGTTCGGCAGATCGAAGTTGAAGACGTGGGAGACGCCGTCCACGTCGATGCCGCGCGCCGCGACGTCCGTGGCGACGAGCACGCGTGTGGTGCCGCGGCGGAAGCCCTCGAGCGCCCGCTCGCGTTGCCCCTGGCTCTTGTTGCCGTGGATGGCGGCCGACTGGATCCCGGAGCGCTCCAGGTCCTCCGACAGCCTGTTGGCGCCGCGCTTGGTGCGGGTGAAGACCAGGGCACGTTCGACCCCGTCCCTCCGCAACATGCGCTCGAGCACCCCCCGCTTCTGGCGGTGCGGGACGAAGATCACCGACTGCGCCACCTTCTCGGCGGTCGTCACCTCGGGGGTGACGGTGATGCGGGCGGGGTCCACGAGCATGCCGTTGGCGAGCGACTGGATGTCGGCCGGGATCGTCGCCGAGAAGAGGAGCGTCTGGCGCTTGCTCGGAATCGCCGCGCAGATGCGGCGCACGTCGTGGATGAAGCCCATGTCGAGCATGCGGTCGGCCTCGTCGAGCACCAGGTGGGTGACCCCGTCGAGCCGGACGAGCCCCTGCTGCATCAGGTCGAGGAGGCGGCCGGGCGTGGCGATGAGGACGTCCGGGGATCGGCTCAGCGCGATCTCCTGGCCGCGCTGGCCGACGCCGCCATAGACCACCGCATACCGCGCGCCCTGATGGCGGCCGTACACCGAGACGCGCTCGGCGATCTGCGCCGCGAGCTCGCGCGTCGGCGTGACCACGAGCGCCCGGATGCGGCCGGTGTGCTCCGAGGCGGCGAGCGCCTCGAGCGTCGGCAGGACGAACGCGGCCGTCTTGCCCGTGCCGGTGGGCGCGCAGCCGAGGACGTCGCGCCCGGCGAGCGCCTGGGGGATGACCTCGGCCTGGATGGGCGTCGGCGCCGTGTAGCCCTCGGCGATCAGGGCCTGGACGATCGGGCGCGAGAGACCCAGCGCGCGGAAGGGCGAGGCGTCGGTCGCGGCAGCATCGAACGAAACGGTGTCCGCCGACTCGGGCCGCGGTGCGGCGACGGAGGGCGAGGACGTGGCTTGCTTGTGGCGCCAGCGGCGCCTGGAACGAAACGAATTCACTGGAAAGAAGACTCTCTCGCGGCAGCGCCCGCGCACGTGCGGGTCGCAATCGAAAAACCATTCCGCGCTACCGCGCGATCGGAAGGGCGCGACGGGGCAGGCTCACCGGATCGGCGGCGCCTCGTCGTCACGCATCCTTCGCCTTCTAGAGGTCCGCGCGAGCATCGAGGCTCGCCGGGGGCGCGTGAATTGCGCCATATGTAACGCGGGCCGGCCGACTGCGCAAGGCGGGGGCTTGACGCTGGCTCCGGATTTGAGCGACGAGACAGGCATCCAATGAGATCTGCCGTCCGCCTCGCATCGCTTGCGCTCGTCGCCCTGCCCCTGGCTTTCGCTTGCGCCCGTCCACAGCAGGCGCCGCCGCTCACCCCGGATCAGGAACCGCCGCCGGTCGCCTCGGGGTCGTCAGCGCCGGCAGGCGAGGCCGGACCGTACTCGGGACACGGCGCCGAGAGCATCCCGCCCGAGATCCTCGCCAAGTTCCGCCCCGGGGCCGTGCCCGCGAGCCTCTCGCAGCGTGTCGAGTCGCTCATCGACGTTCGCGCGCCCGGCATCGGGCGCCTCTCGCCGGACGGCAAGGCGCTGTACTTCGACTGGAGCATCACCGGCATCAACCAGGTCTGGAAGCTCGATGGCCCGCGCGCCTTTCCGCACCAGCTGACCGGCGGCGAGGACTCGACCACCGTCGTCGCCATGACGCCCGACGGCGCGTGGCTCGTGGTGCAGCGCGATCGCAAGGGGGAGGAGAACCCGGGCCTCTACCTGCAGCCGGTCGCCGGCGGCCCGCTCGTCGCCGTGCAGCACATGCCGAAGGTGCGGACGCTCTTCGAGGTGGTCTCGCCCGACTCGAAGTACGTGTACTTCACCGCGAACGACAAGAAGCCGGACTCCTACACGATCTACCGCTGGAACGTCTCCGCGGGCGTGCGCGAGGTCGTGTTCGAGCAGGAAGGCCTCTGGCACGTGAGCGACATCCGGCCCGACGGGCGCCTGCTCCTCCGCAAGGAGACGGGCTCTCTCTCGGCCGAGTTCTCCGAGTACGACCCGGCGAAGAGCGAGCTCACGCCGCTCTTCGGTCAGGGCGAGAAGGAGGAGTTCGAGGCGCTCTACGGCGCGAAGAACGGCGAGATCATCATTCTCACGAACAAGGCCGGCGAGTACCGGCGCCTCTACTCGTGGACCGGACCGGGACAGCACACCGCGCTCGGCGATGAGGCGAAGGCCGACGTCTCGTGGTTCGACGTCGACCAGAAGCGCACGCGCATCCTCTACGTGACCAACGAGGGCGGCTACCACCGGCCGCACGTGCTCGACGCGCGCACCCTCAAGCCGATCGCGCTGCCGAAGCTGCCGGACGCCGACCAGGTGACGTTCGGGCCGACGACGCCGGACGGCCGCTACACGACCCTCGGCATCGACGACGGTCGCCATCCGACGCAGGGCTACGTCATCGACTGGGCGAGCGGGCCCAAGCTGCAGGCGTGGCACGCGCCGAGCACGCCCGAGGTGGACACGACCAAGTTCGCACGCGCGGGGCTCGACACGTACAAGGCGCAGGACGGGACGAGCATCCCGGTCTTCGTGCGGAAGCCGGAGAAGTGCGCGGTCGATCCCTGTCCGGTCATCGTCAACTTCCACGGCGGTCCGGAGAGCCAGACGCTGCCGGGCTTCAACGTGACGGCGCAGATGTTCGTCGACGCCGGCTTCGTGTTCGTGCAGCCCAACGTGCGCGGCAGCGACGGTTACGGCAAGACGTGGTCGCACGCCGACGACGGCCCCAAGCGCTTGGCGATCATCACGGACATCGAGGACGCCGCGAAGTGGGCGCGGACGGCGTTCGCGTCGAACGGCAAGGAGCCCAAGGTGGGCGTCTACGGCGGCAGCTACGGCGGATACTCGGTGCTCATGGCGATGACCATGTTCGCCGGCGACTACGACGCCGGCGTCGACGTCGTCGGCATCAGCGACCTGAGGACCTTCCTCCGCAACACGGCGCCCTACCGCCGCGCCCTGCGCATCTCGGAGTACGGAGACCCGGACGCGGACGCCGACGCGCTCGCGAAGCTGAGCCCCATGACGTACATCGATCGCGTGAAGGCGCCGCTGCTCATCATGCAGGGCGCGAGCGACCCGCGCGTGCCGGCGGGCGAGTCGATCCAGATCCACGACTCGCTCGAGAAGAAGGGCGTGGCGTGCGAGCTCACGATCTTCTCCGACGAGGGGCACGGCCCGCAGAAGCGCGAGAACCGCGTCTACCTGCTCGCCAAGTCGATCGAGTTCTTCAAGAAGTACCTGCTCGGCTCCTGAGCAGGCAGATCTTGGCCACCGGCGAGAGCGGCTACCGGACGGCGCTGCGCTGCGTGCACCCCTGACGCAGGGTGCACGCGCGCGCGCACAACGAACGTCAGATGGGCTTGACGTTCTCCGCCCTGGGACCCTTCGGACCCATGCCCTCGGTGAACGAGACGCGCTGGCCCTGCTTGAGATCCTCGAACCGAACGCCCTGCACCGCGGACATGTGGAAGAAGATGTCCTTGCCCGGGCTCGTCTCGATGAAGCCAAAGCCCTTGTCCGTAAGTCTCTTGATCGTGCCTTCAGCCATGAATCCGCCTTCCGAATGTGGAAGCGACAACCTAGCACGCGTGGTGCCAGTGCCAGCTGTGCTAATGTGCCGGACGCGGTCGCTTCCGGGGCCTCCGTCCGGTCGGGCTCCGAGCATGACCAACCCCCTTCCATCGCCGCCTCCGGACGGTACGACCACGTACCTCGGACAGCTCGCGCGCGTGCCGCTGCTCACGCGCGAGGGCGAGATCGAGATCGCGATGCGGATCGAGGCGGCCGAGCACGAGGTGCTCGGCGCGCTCGGCGGTTGCAAGACGGGGCGTGACATCGTCTCCGAGCTGGGGGCCGGGCTGCGCCGCGGAGACGTGCGCGCGAAGGACGTCGTGCGCGGCTTCGACGAGGACGATCCCGACTGGGAGGACACGGAGCGACGCCGCGTCCTGCGCCAGGTGGCCAAGGTGACCGCGCCGGGGGCATCCACGGAGGCCGTCACCGCGGCGCTCGTTGCCATGCGTCTCACGCCGCGCGCCATCGACGGGATGGTCCGGAAGCTCGTGAAGGCCGCGAGCGACGACGAAACCCCCGCGGTCGAGCGGCGCCGGCTGCGCCGCGTGCAGGCGAGCATCACCGAGGCCGACGCCCGCGCTGTGGCCGCGCGCGCCGAGCTCGTTCGCGCCAACCTGCGCCTCGTCATCTCCTTCGCGAAGAAGTACGTCAATCGCGGGCTGCCGATGCTCGACCTCGTCCAGGAGGGCAACATCGGGCTGATGCGCGCGGTGGAGAAGTTCGAGTACCGGCGCGGCTACAAGTTCAGCACCTACGCCTCGTGGTGGATTCGCCAGGCGATCGCGCGCGCGCTGGCCGACCAGGGGCACACCATCCGCACGCCGGTGCACGTGGCCGAGACCATCAGCCGCGTGAAGCGGGTCTCCCAGGCGCTCGTCCAGGAGCTCGGACGCCAGCCCACGCTCTCCGAGATCGCCGACGAGATCGGCGTTCCGGTGGAGAAGGTGCAGATCGCGATGCGCAGCATGCACGAGCCCAAGAGCCTGGACGCCCCGCTGGGAACCGAGGGCGAAGGGACGCTCGCCGATCTGCTCGAGGACGCACGGATGCCGTCGCCCCTGCAGAACGCGATTCACACGGCGCTGTCGCGCGAGACGGATCGCCTGCTCGAGACGCTGACGGCGCGCGAGGCGTCGGTCATCCGGATGCGCTTCGGCCTGGGCGGCGCGGGGGAGCATTCGCTGGAGCAGGTGGGCGAGCGCTTCGGCGTGACGCGCGAGCGCATCCGCCAGATCGAGGCCAAGGCGCTGGAGCGGTTGAAGCTGCGCGCCGTCGACCTGGGGTCGTTCCTGGACGGGAGAGCGGAGCGTCAGGTCGCGTCCGCGGCGTCCACCCATGCGTCGATGGCGGGGAACACCTCGGTCTTCGCGCGGCGACCCATGACGAGGTCGAAGTGACCGTAATGCTCGCCGTGGCCGTGGCTCCTGCCGAAGACGCGTAGCTCGCGCCTCGTCGAGCCGAGCGCCGCGAGCGTTCGCTCCGCCGCGTCGGGCGGGCACTGGGCGTCGCGGTCGCCGGCGATCGCGAGGACCGGGGCCGTCGCGCCCGCGAGCCCGTCGACGTAGGCCGTCGAACCGTCGCGCGAACGAAGGCCGCCTCTCTGCATCGCGCTCGCCAGCTGCGCCATGACGGGCGGCGACACGGCGTGAAAGCCGCGGTGCGAGATCTCGCGCCAGTGGGCCGGGTCCACGTTGGAGGGCCAGACGTTGAAGCGCTGGAACGGCGTCTCGACCCGACCGACGAGGCTCCCCATGACGCGCCCGAGAAGCCCGAGGGGGACGAAGGGGATGCGGTCGAGCAGCGCCCGCAAGGGCA
Organism: Polyangiaceae bacterium; assembly: GCA_035499695.1. Lineage (GTDB taxonomy): Bacteria > Myxococcota_A > Polyangia > Polyangiales > Polyangiaceae > Palsa-1150. The sequence goes on along the minus strand of DATJYG010000858.1, from coordinate 2,651 downwards.
GGAGCGTGTGAAAGCCGCTCTTCGCGCCGCTGTAGTCGAGGCTCGACCCGATCGCCGTCACCGAGCGAAAGTCCCGCGAGCCGCCGCGCGCGAGGTGCGCATACGCCAGCAGGCCGCCCATGCTGTGGCCGATCCAGTGCACGCCCGGCGCCCCGCTCACGCGCTTGGCGTACGCGACGGCCGCCGGCACGTCGTAGAGGAGATAGTCGTCGAACGACCACCCGAAGCGACGCTCGCCCCGCGGCGTCGGCCGCTCGCTGTGGCCGTGGCCGCGCAGGTCGACGGCCAGGGCGAGGTACCCGCGCGACGCGAGGTGCCGCGCGAGCGACGTGTCGGCGTGCGTGTCGAACGCCATGTGATTGGCGGCGAGCCCGTGACAGAGGACGACGGGGTGGCGCCGCGTCTTCTCGCCCGACGGCTCGTACACGTGGAGAGCGAGGCGCCAGCCGTCCTCGCTGAGGGTGTTCGCGACGCGATCCATCGAGGGTGCAGCTTACTTCGCGCCGCCGCCCGTGGCCTCTGCCGACTCGAACGGCACGAGGATCCGGAAGAGCGCGCCGTCCTCCTTGCCCCCCCGCAGCTCCACGCGCCCGCTCCGGTCGACGATCCTGGCCATCGTGCCCAGGTCGCTCGTGGTGCCCTCGAGCGCCAGCGTCCGGTCGCGCGAGTCTTGCCAGGTCGCCCGGTCGTCCGCGACGACGTATGGGTCGAACTCCCGAACCGCCTATGTCAGCTGATCGCGTTGGTCCACCAGAGTCTTTCGTGAAGACTCATCGGGCGATCCCGAGTCGGCTGTCGCGTGGAGGCGACGACCTCTATGCTCGATGTACAGATCGACGGCGAGCACGCCCAGGAAGCCCAGCAGGCACGACATGAGGAGCAGCGAGATCGCCCTCCCGAGGAAGCCCTGCCTCTTCGCGACGTTCTCGGTCGCCACGCTGTAGCGGTGATGCAATTGCCACGCGCGCCGCTAGCGGCCCACCGAAGCTGGGCCTGGTGTGCGACCCTGGCCCCATGGGGCGCATCGAGCTCGCCAACTTCAACCTGAACCTGCTGCTGGCGCTCGACGGCCTCCTCGCCACGCGCAGCGTCACCGAGGCCGCGCGGCGCGTCCGGGTGACGCCGTCGGCGATGAGCCACTCGCTCGCCGAGCTCCGCGAGCTGCTCGGGGACCCGCTGCTCGTGCGTGCCGGGCGCGGCATGTCGCTCACCCCGCGCGCCGAGGGCCTGGTCGCGCCGCTTCACCGGCTGCTCGTCGAGGCCGAGCGGCTGCTCGAGGGCGGGCCGACGTTCGACCCGAAGCGCGCCGAACGCTCCTTCGTCATCGCCGCGCCGGACTTTCTCGCGGCGATGCTGCTCCCGCCGCTGCTGCAGGCCGCCGCGCAGGAGGCGCCGGGCGTCTCCGTCGAGATCGTCCCGTCCACCCGGCGCGGCAACGCGTGGCTGCTCGAGAGCGGCGATCTCGACATGGCGCTCGGCGCCATCGTCGAGGACGCGCCGGGCATCCGCCGGATGGACCTCTGCACCGAGGGGTTCGCCTGCGCCGCGCGCAAGGGGCACCCGCGCATCGACGGGCCGCTCGATCTGGACGCCTACGTCGAGACGCCGCACCTGGTCATCACGCTGGGCGACGACCGCGGGCCGACGTGGATCGATCAGGCGCTGAAGAAGCTCGGGAGGAAGCGGCGCGTGGCGGCCCGCGTCCGCTACTTCATGGCCGCGCCGCTCGTCGTCGCGAGCTCGGACCTGCTGATGACCGGACCGAGCATGCTGATCCGCTACTTCGCCGAGCTCGTGCCGCTCCAGGTGCTGCGGCCGCCCATCGACCTGCCCACGTACCCGGAGGAGGCGTACTGGCACGAGCGGTTCGACGAGGATCCGGCGCACGCGTGGATGCGGAGCCTGCTGAAGAAGACGGCGCGCTCCTTCGGGCTCAAGGAGCGTCCCCGCAAGCGCAGCTGGTGAGTTGAGCGCCGCTCAACTGCAGTTGAGGACTCGCCAGCACCGCCAGGCCGGGAGCGGAACTAGGGTCTGTCCTCGAGGAGCACGACATGACCCAGACCACGTTCGACCCCGTGAAGTACAAGCAGACCACGCGCGACCAGTGGGAGACCGCCTCGGAGGCGTGGCACCGCTGGGGCCCGACGCTCCGGAGCTGGCTCGGTCCGGCGACCGAGAGGATGTTCGACCTGGCCGCGCTCGATCGCGGATGCCGCGTCCTCGACGTGGCCGCCGGCGCCGGAGACCAGACGCTGCAGGCTGCCGAGCGCGTGGGTCCGGGCGGCAGCGTGCTCGCGACGGACATCTCGCCGGCGATCCTCGGCTTCGCCGCGTCGGAGGCGAAGCGCACGGGTCACGCGAACGTCGCGGTCCGCGCCATGGACGGCGAGAACCTCGAGCTGCAGGACGGTACGTTCGACGTCGTCATCTCGCGCGTGGGGCTCATCTACTTCCCCGACCAGCAGCGCGCGCTCGGCGAGATGAAGCGTGTGCTCGTGCCGGGCGGGCGCGTCGCGGCGATCGTGTACGGACCGGCGGATCGCAACGGCTTCTTCAGCGTGCCGGTCTCGATCATCCGCCGCCACGCGAAGCTCGGGCCCCCGCTGCCGGGCCAGCCGGGTCCCTTCAGCCTGGGAGCGCGCGGCGCGCTC
>DATJYG010000857.1:0-10331 GCA_035499695.1 Polyangiaceae bacterium | reverse complement strand
GAGGGCACCGCCGTGAGCGACTGCACCTCGTCCCAGCGCACCGCGCGCGGACCGGCCCGCAGGTCGAGCAGCCCGTTGGCGTGCACGCGCACGAGCTCCCCTCCCCCCACGGCCGCCGTGTAGCCGATGAGCGCGATCGCGAGGACGAAGAGCACCGTCACCGCCAGCGCCGAGAACCCCGAGTTGAACCAATGGCCGAGCTGCCCCTGGTGGTAGAGCCACACGACGTACGCGAGCAGCAGCACGAAGGGCGTCACCGCCCATATCGACTGCCGGTGCGCCGCCCCAGGGAAGGTGCGCACGTGCGGGCCGAGGACCTGATCCGCCGCGTCGACCGACGTGGGTCCGGAGGCACGCAGGCGATACGGGGCGCTCATCGACCTCGACTCTCAGTATGACGCACGCGCGGCGGTCGCGGGCGGATGCCGGCGCACGTCGTCGAGCGCCTCGACGAACGACGCGAGCTCCTCATCCGTCGTGTAGAAGTGCGGGCTCACCCGCAGCCCGCAGCGCGGCCGGTAGTCGTGGAAGAAGCGGCGCCGCACGAGCTCGGCCGACACCGCCTGGGCGCCCTCGAAGTCGAAGCAGATCGTGCCGCCGCGCGATGCGTCGTCGCGCGGGGTGTTCACCGTGAAGCCGCGCGCCTCCACGAGATCGCGAAGAAGCCGCGTCTGCCGGAGGGACTTGGCCCGGATGCGCTCGACCCCCAGCTGGGCGACGGTCTCCCAGCCTGCGCGTGCGGTGTACATCGCCGGCACCGGCATCGTGCCGCCGATCATGCGCCACACGTCGCCCGCGTAGCGCATGGGGCCCATGTCGAAGGCGAAGGGCTCGGCATGGGCGAACCAGCCGGTGGCCATCGGCTCGAGCTTCGGCAGGAGGTCCGGCCGCACGTAGAGGTAACCGGCGCCCGGCCCGCCGCATGCCCACTTCACCGAGCCGCCGCACGCGATGTCGCACCCCCACTCGGCGAGCTTCAGGGGCACCGTGCCGGCGGACTGGTAGACGTCGAGCAAGACCATGGCGCCCACCGCGTGCGCGCGCTCGATGACGGCGCGCGCGTCGTACATCCCGCTCGACCGGAAGAGCACGTGGCTGATGGGCACGATCAGGGTGCGCTCGTCGATCGCGGCGAGCAGCTTCTCGATGGGCGGGTGGATGCCGTCCTCGCTCGGGACGACGACGACCTCGGCGCCGCGCCGGCGCTGCCCCTGCCACACGTAGTGGACGGTCGAGAAGTTCAGGTCGTCGTAGACCACCTTGTTGCGCTTGCCCTCGAAGGTGAAGCACGAGGCGACGATGGTCTGCGCGATCGACACGTTGGGCAGCATGCACACGGTGCCGGGCTCGACGCCGAGCACGCTCGCCACGAGGTCCCCGAGCGAGCGGATGGCCGGCAGCCAGTGCAGCCCCCACGAGGCGATCGAGTCGTTCTCCCACTCGTCGATGAACTGCGTGGCGTTCGCGCGGGCGCGCCCGGGCATGGCCCCGAGCGAGTGGCTGATGAGGTGGACGCCCTTGGAGAGCGTCGGGAAATCGGGGCGCGTCGCGAGCAGCTGGGCTTCGTCCGGCATCGGGCGGCGCATGCTACAACGGCCGGGACCCATGGGCTCGTCCTCGGTGCGCGCAGGCTATTACGGCCCCTTCGGCGGCCGATTCGTCGCCGAGACGCTCGTGCCGGCGCTCGACGAGCTCGCTGCCGCGTTCGACGGCATCGTGCTGCGCGACGCGTTCCAGACCGAGTGGCGCGCGCTGCTCGCGAGCTACGTGGGGAGGCCGACACCGCTGGGGGAGGCCGCGCGACTCGCGAAGGCGATCGACCCGTCGGGCGGCACGCTCGGTCGCCTCTGGCTGAAGCGCGAGGACCTCTGCCACACCGGCGCGCACAAGATCAACAACGCCCTCGGGCAGGTGCTCCTCGCCAAGAAGATGGGCAAGACGCGCATCATCGCCGAGACGGGCGCCGGCCAGCACGGCGTCGCGACGGCGACGGCGTGCGCGCTCTTCGGCCTGCCGTGCGAGGTGTACATGGGCTCCGAGGACGTGAAGCGCCAGGCGCCGAACGTCGGGCGCATGAAGCTCCTCGGCGCGCGCGTCGTGCCCGTCGAGAGCGGCTCGCGCACGCTGAAGGACGCGATGAACGAGGCGCTGCGCGACTGGGTGACCAACGTGCGCACGACGCACTACTGCATCGGCAGCGCGGCGGGGCCGCACCCGTACCCGGAGCTCGTGGCGACGCTCCAGAGCGTCATCGGCGAGGAGGCGCGCGCGCAGTGCATCGCGCAGCAAGGGACGCTGCCCGATGCGGCGGTGGCGTGCGTCGGCGGAGGGTCGAACGCCATCGGTCTGTTCCGCGGCTTCCTCGTGGAGCCGGACGTGGCCCTGGTCGGGGTGGAGGCGGCCGGCGAGGGAATCGGCGGCGGCAAGCACGCGGCGACGCTCGGGGCCGGGCGCGTGGGCGTCCTGCACGGGTCCAAGAGCTACGTCCTGTGCGACGAGGGCGGGCAGATCCAGGAGGCGCACTCGATCAGCGCGGGTCTGGACTATCCGGGCGTCGGCCCCGAGCACGCGTGGCTCAAGGAGTCGGGGCGCGCGCAGTACGTGTCGGCGACGGACGACGAGGCGCTGGCGGCGGTGAAGCTCGTCGCGCAGAGCGAAGGGATCATCCCGGCGCTCGAGACGGCGCACGCCTTCGCGCGCATCGGAGACGTGGCGCGCGACCTCGCGGCGAAGCGGGGGCGCCCGGTGAGCATCGTCCTCGGCCTGTCGGGACGCGGCGACAAGGACCTGTCGACGCTCCTCGCGAGGCTCACATGAGGCTCGAACGCGCCTTCGCGCGCGGCAAGGCGCTCGTGGCCTACCTCTGCGTGGGCGACCCCGGCGTCGACGAGAGCATCGAGCTCGCGCGGGCGTGCGTCCGGGCGGGAGCGGACGTCCTCGAGCTCGGCGTGCCCTTCAGCGACCCGACGGCGGACGGACCGGCGATCGCCCGCGCGAGCCAGCGCGCCATCGCGGCCGGCGGGGGACTCGCGGCGACGCTCCGGGCCGCCCGCGCCATTCGGGCGGCCGAGCCGGACGTCGGCATCGTGCTCTTCGGGTACTACAACCCCATCTTCGTCCACGGAGAGGCGCGCGTTGCGCGCGAAGCGGCGGACGCCGGCGTCGACGCGCTGCTCGTCGTCGACCTGCCCATCGAGGAGAGCACGTCGCTGCGCGACGCCGCGCGCGGCGCGGGCGTCGGGGTCGTGCCGCTCCTCGCGCCGACCAGCAGCGCCAAGCGCGTCGCCCTGGTCAAGGACGCCGCGGCACGCGGGGGCGTGCCCTTCGCGTACTACGTGTCGGTCACCGGCGTCACCGGGACGGCCGCCGTCGACGCGCGCGAGGCGGGCGACCGGGCCGCGACCCTGCGGGCCGACCTGGGGCTGCCCGTCGTCGTGGGGTTCGGCATCGACTCGCGAGACAAGGCGCGCGCCGCCGCCCTGCACTGCGACGGCGTCGTCGCCGGCACCGCGATCGTCCGCGCCATCGAGGGGGGCGCCACCCCAGCCGAGCGGCGCTCCGCCGTCGAACGGCTCGTGGTCGAGCTCCGGGCCGGGGTCGACGCGGCAAAAGCCCCTCGCGACTCGTAGCCGGGCCCGTCCGGCGCTATGTTCGCCGGCGACACACGATGATTCTCCTCTGCATCTCAGACGTGCACGGCAACCTCGACGCGCTGCGTGCAGTGCTCGCGATGGCCGAGCGCCGCGCCTTCCACAAGCTGCTCGTGGCGGGCGACATCGTGTTCCCCGGGCCCGAGCCGCTGGAGACCTGGCGTCGCCTCACCGCCGCGGGGGCCATCATGGTGCAAGGCATGAGCGACCGCGCCGTCGCCACGCTCGACCCCGACAGTGTGAAGCCGCGCAGCGAGCACGAGAAGGCCCGGCTGGACCTCATGCGCACCACGCGCGAGGCGCTGGGGGAGCTCATCCTGCAGCGGCTCCGCAAGCTGCCCACGCACCAGCGCATCCCGCTCGAGGACGGCGGCGAGCTGCTGCTCGTGCACGGCTCACCGGCGGACCCCGGCGAGGCCCTCACGCACGACATGAGCGACGACGAGGTCAACGCGCTGCTCGGGGACGACCCGGCGGACGTCGTCGTGTGCGGAGCGAGCCACGTGCCGTTCGATCGCATGGTCGGGGGCATGCGCATCGTGAACGTCGGCAGCGTCGGAGAGGCGCCCGGCGCCGGCGTACACATCGCGCACGCGACGTGGATCGAGTCCACACCACGCGGCATCGTCGTCGAGCCGATGGTCGTGCCGCTGGGCGAGCCGGTGGAAGTCGCCGTCAGCGCCACGTAGTCACGCACGCTCCCGGCGACGCTCCGCGACAGCGAGCACGGCGATCAGCAGAAGCGCGACAGCGGCGATGGCCGCGCCCTCACGCAGCCCGCGCGGGCGATAGCGCATCACGAGCCGCCCATGCGCTCCGGGCGGCAGACGAACGGCGGCGACGATGCCCTCGTAGGCCTCGACCGGCACCAGCACCCCGCCGAGGGTGGCGGCCCAGCCCGGATACCACGCGCGACGGGTCACGATCTCCGCGCCCGACGACCCGTCGTCACCCGATACGTCCAGCTCGATCCGGTCTCGCCCGACCGAGACGGGCGTGACGGCGAGCGACGGAGACCAGGCGACGGCGTGCGCCGGGCCGACGCGCTCCCAGATCGATCCGGCCTCCAGGCTCGCCACCCGCGTCCAGCCGGCTCCCGCCAGCCGCGCGTTCACGGCGAGCTGCGGGACCTGCTCGACGGTCCTGCCCACGACCAGACCGTCGACGCCCAGGCGCGCGAGCAGCCCGTCGTCGCGCGTGGCCTCGTCGAGCGCGCGCGCGATGGCGTCGGGCCACAGGTAGCCCTGGACGCTCGACCCGAAGCGGGCCTGCACGCCGCGGGGCTTCATCGCGCTGTAGCCGTTGACGAAGGAGAGCCCGGCGAGCATCGGCACGTCGCCCGGGCGCAACGTCGCGTCGAGGTCGTCACCCTCGAGCGCGTCGAGCGTGGTCAGGCCCAGGTACAAGCGGTCGGCGTGGAACGGCCAGGGCGACAGCGCCCTCGCGTCGACGGCCCACTGCGGGTTGTCGGGGTGATCGACGGCGCCCATCGCGATCCCCTGCGCGAGCAGCGTCACGACCGGAGCGAGCCATGCGGCCCGTTGCCCAGGTGCGCGTCGCCATCCGAGCGCGACCAGGGCGAACAGCGCGACCCATCCTCCCAGCACGGCAGCGGCAGTCGTCGGATCGGCGGCGCGCAGCGCGAGCGCGAGCGCGCCGATCGCGAGGGTGAGGACGGCGGCGAGCACGCCCGGGTTGCGCGCGAGCGACCCTTCTCGGTCTCCCGTCGCATTCGCGGCGTCGCTCGCGAGCCGGTCGAGCGCCTGCCCGGCCACCAGACCGAGGGCGAGGTGGAACAGCGGCAGCCAGCGAAAGCTCCATCGCATCGGAGCGAGCGACGGCGCCAGCATCAGCGCCGCGCTCACGGCCATCAACCCCAGCTCCCACCGGACCGCCCGCACGAACGCGCGACGCCGTGCGACGAGCGCGGCGACCACGAGGCCGAGCACCAGTCCGCCGGACGACAGCTCGATGGAAGGACGCGGCCCTCCGTCGAAGCCCGACCAGTCGGCACGCAGCGCGGGCAGCGCCAACGCCGGCAACGCCGACCACGGGACGTGCCTCACCCAATCGAGGCCGTGCATCTCGGCGCGCAGCGTCGACGGGGCGAAGGCGCGCAGACACAGCAGCGCCGGCGCGGCGAGCGCCACGCCGAGGGCCACCGCGCCTGCACCCGACGCGACGCGAGCGATGCGTCCTGTCCCCGCCGCGGACGCTTCGCGCGCGAGCCACCAGCCGACCACCAGCGGGATCATCGCGTCGGTGAAGGGCCAGCCCGCGGCGACGGCCAGCTCGGTGAACACGGCGGCGCCCACGACGCGCGCAATCCCCCGACGCGCCAGGGCCCACGGGACCCACGGCAGCCACGCGAGGCTGGTCAGCGACGGGTACCAGTCGGCGCCCCACACGAGCACCCACCCGTTGAAGCTCGCGGCGAAGGCGACGAGCGCACCCGCCGCACGGGAGAGCCCCATGGCCCGGCCGAGCCGGAAGGCGCCAGCGGCGAGCACGGCGAGGTTCGCCGACACGAGCAGCAGCGCCGTCGCTTCCGGTCCCGCGCGCAGCCTCCAGGCCACGAAGTCGAGGGCGACGCGGAACGGCGAGAAGACGCCGTACTGGTACTCGCCGGCGAGCGCCCCGCCGTTCCACGACAAGGGCGACACCAGGGGCCACGTCCCCTCCTGGACGGCACGCGCGATCTCCCGCGAGACGCCGATCTGCTGCGACTGCATGTCGTCCTGGAACGAGATCCAGGGCACGAGCCGCGTCAGGAGGCCGTAGGCGACGACGACGGCCGCGGCGACCGCGACGGTGGCGAGCGCCTCCGAGGCGAGCGCGCGCCTCGGAGGGGAAGCGGCCGTAGACACGCTCGATCCCCATATCACAGCGGTCGATGCCCTTGCCGTACGCACGAGCCTCTAGCTCAGGCGCCGCAGGAGCTCCGACATCGAGGGTCGCTTCTCGGGCGTCGGCTCGAGGCAGCGCAGTATCCAGTCGTGCCCCTCGTCCGCGACGGGGGCGGCCGGCGCCTGCGCGCCTGCGAGCGCCGCCCAGAACGGCGGCATCGAGAAGGCGGGCCGCCCGCTGACGAGCTCGTAGGCGATGAGCCCGAATGCGAAGACGTCCGCAGGCGCCTGGATCGCGCGCGCACCGCGAACGCACTCGGGGGCCATGTACATGGGCGTGCCGATGAGCGCACCGGTCATCGTGATGGGCACTGGGCTCGCGATGCGCGCATCGACCGTGGCCGCCTGCGGGTCGGTCGAGGATGGCGTGGACATCGCGTCGACGCGCGAGATGCCGAAGTCGCCTATTTTCAGCGCGTCTCCTTCGTCGACGAAGAGCACGTTCGCCGGCTTCAGGTCGCGATGGATGACTCCCCCCTGGTGCAAGGCATGAAGACCCTCGGCGATCTGGCCGAGGATCTTGCGCGCCCAGGTGCGGTCTCCGAAGCGCGCGCGCCGTGACTCGAGCGAGCCTCCGGCCAGGAAGTCCATGACCAGGTACGGCACGCCACGCGCGACGCCCACGTCGAGGATCGGCACCAGGTTCTCGTGGCGCATGCGCGCGCCTATCTCGGCCTCGCGCGCGAACCGGGCGGCGGCGCTGCCCGTCACGTGCCCGGTGACGACCTTGAGCGCCAGTCGTCGCTCGTCCGAGACGCGCTGGACCTCGTAGACGGCGCCCATGCCGCCCTGGCCGATCTGTTTCACGACCAGGTATCGCTCCTCGAACGACTGCCCCACGCGCAGCGGCGGCGCTTCACCCTCGACGTCGGATCGCGACAGGGCGTCGCCGAGCTCCCGCGACCGCGCCGCGACCTGGTGACGTACCTCGGCGGTGAGCACGGCCTCCGTGTGGGCGCGCGCCTCCTCGAGCTGCATGCGGCGCCGGAAGTCCAGGCGGCGCAGGCGCTCGATGGTGTGCCCCGCCACGGCGCCGAACGACACGACCGCCAGCATCCAGAAGACCATGTAGTGCGTCACGGCGCTGGAGTCCGGCGGGTGAAGCAGGAGGAACGCCACCTGCACCGCCCCGGCGATCGTGGCCGCGATCGCCGCGTGCACCACGCGCAGCGACAGCGACGAGTAGACGATCAACCCGCCGACCGACAGCACCGTGCCCGCGAACTGGAAGTACGCCGTGGTGATGTGGATCCCCCGGCTCTGGAGCGCGAACTGGATGAGGACCGCGTTGCCGAAGCACGCGACGTATCCGACCATCGTGACGAGCTGCCAGGTCTTGCGCCACAGGGGCAGCGGCACTCTCGCCCACGCCGCCACGAGCAGCGCACCGGTCACGGTGATGCTCTCGCGAAGCATGCGGATCACCGGGAGCCCGTCGGGCATGTCCACGGCGGGATCGGCCACGCGCATCACGAGCGCCACCGCGGCGACCGACACCCACAGCAGCGCGTGGCGCGTGCGGTCGCCGTTCGCGTAGTCGTCGAGGAACGCGCGCTCAGTGGCGTCCTCCTCGAAGCGCAGGCGCAGCGGCACCCAATTCATCTCGGCGCGCTCGCCTCCCGAGCGAGCGCCGTCAATCCGGTCGCTTCGTACTCGCGGGCCGCGCGCGCGGCCAGGTCCCGGGCGCGACCGAGGTCGCCGTGCGCACCGACGATGGCGCGCGCGAGGGCGAGATGCACGTCAGCGTGGAATTCGGGCAACCCCTCGCTCGAATCCGCCAGCTTGCTGGCCGCTTCCAGCTTCTCGACGGCCTGGGCGAAATCGCGCGATGCGAGCGCAACCTCGCCGCGCGCGAGTAGCTCCTTGAGTCCGGGTGACGAGCCGGGCACGGCCGCGAGCTCCCGGAGGGCCTCCGCGCCGCGTCCGCGTCGAGCGAGCACGATGGCCCGCAGCTCGTGCGCGTCGGTCGCCGAGTCCGGGTCGGCCTTCGCCGCAGTCAGCATGTCGAGCGCCTGTCGGCACGTCTCGAGGGCGGCGTCATCCAGATGCCGGCGTACGAGCGTCTCGGCGAGCTGGTCGCGGGCGGCTCCGGCGTGCCAGTCGCTCGCGCCGTAAGCGTGCTCGTAGTCGGCGATCGCCGCGCGGGCCTCGTCGAGACCCGCCGCGACGTCCCCGCTCGCGATCATCCCGCGCGCCGCGGTGAAGCGACCGTGGATGCGCACCGTTCCGCTCGCCCCCGTCGCGAGGATGTGCCGCGCGTCGCGTACCGCGCCGACCGCGTCCCCGAGGCGGAGCTCGGCGAACGCGAGGTCGTAGAGCGATTCGCCGAGGAGGGGGCTTCCGGCGCCGTACGCGGCCTCCTGCACGGTGAGCACGTGCTTGAACATGGCGATGCTGGACGAAAGATGGTCCGCGTCGGCCTCGCACGACGCAACGTCTGTCTCGATCTTCGCCGTGATCGGAGAGTCTTCGCCGTGCGCCTTCGATGCGATGGCGACACCCTCTCGGTACACCGCGCACGCCTCGTCGATCCGGTCGTGGGCCCAGAGGGCGTCGCCCCGTCTCTTCAACAACTCGACACGCAGCGTGTCGGAGCCCCCGGCGCGGGTGATCGCGGCGCTCGCCACGTCGACGTAGAGGTCCGCGTCAGCCGCGAAGTCGGGACCGAGGCCCACGAGGTAAACGAGCTCCGTCCAGGCTTGCGCTTCGGTGACGTCGTCACGCGCGATGCTCGCCGAGAGGGCTGCATCGCGGGCGACGTCGCGCGCGTCCTTCAACTTCCCGAGGCTTCCGAGCGCGATGGCCTTCTGGAGCAAGGCGCCTCCCTCGAGCGCCCGGTTCCCGAGTCGGCTCGCGATCATCGCGGCTTCCGATGCCTCCCCCGCCGCGTCCTCGAAGTGCTGCGCGTGCGACAGGGCCGTGGCGCGCGCGATCCGTCCGCGCACGTCTTCCGCCGACCGACGAGCGTCCGGATCGCGGGGTTCCGCGAAAGGCGCGCGCAGGGAGGCGACGTCGGCGCACCGGTCGAGCGCCGTGAGGGCCTGCACCGTCGTCACGGCGTGGTCCACGAGCTTCGCATCCGCGCTCGCGAGCAGGGAGACCGTGGTCTCTAGCTCGGTGCGCCGCTGATCGAGACACGCCGTGCGCAGGTCGAGCGCCTCGTCCGACTGGACGCCGCGCACACGCGTCGCCTCGCACGCCTGCGTTCTCATCGCGGCCCAGCTCGTCGCGTACGCATCCAGGACGGGCTCCACGAGGCGGAGCGTCTCCTGGGCCCGCGGGTTGCCGCTCGCGCCGAACGCGCTCCGGACTCGCCCGCGCGCATCGTCGTTCCACGCGCGCGAGATCTCCGCGTCGGCGCCGGCGCACACGGGCGGGCGCGACGCGCGACTGACGAGCGCGATGCTCGCGAGGGACACGACGGCCAGCGAGGCCAGGGCTGCCCGGCCGCGCCAGCGCGCGAGACCCGCCCGTTCGATCGCGGCGAGGAGATCGCCGATCGTGGCGAAGCGCTCGCCGGGTGCGGCACGAAGACCGCGGAGGAGCGCGGCGCGGACACCACGCGGGACCCGCGCTCCGGCCGGTGCCGGCCGCACGCGCTCGCCCGCGACGGCATCGCGCAGCTCGAGCAGCGTGCTCGCGGTGAAGGGTCGCTCGCCGTAGAGCGCCTCGTAGAGCGAGACGCAGAAGGCGAACTGGTCGCTCGCGGCCGCCGCAGCCTCGCCGCGCAGCTGCTCGGGAGACATGTACGCAGGCGTTCCGAGGAGCGATCCCA